>DATLSH010000023.1:0-2717 GCA_035534235.1 Acidimicrobiales bacterium
CTAACCCCACGGCTGGAAGTAATTGGCGAACGACGCATCCAGGCGGCATGAGAAAGGATTTCGCTGCCGGTTGTGTACAGGGTTTTGTAGGCCCGTTTTTGGGTCTTTCAGCGACCCGCGACGACCGGAAACGTGCTGGTAAGCGAGTTATGCGACCTTTGGCAAACCCCACGATTTCGAGCGCCTGCGCCATCCATGCGCCATGGAGCATCCCGATTTGGGCCCCTTAGCGCGCACGACGGCAGGCGCGCACGAGGCTCTCAAGCGCGTTTGCGGTGTCGGCCGCAACGTCGGGGCCCCCCCGGTGGCCGGCCCACCTCGTCAGAACAGTCCGGCTTGTCCGTCTCCTCCTCAGGTACCTCGGCCCCAGGGCTTCAAGCAGGAATTCGAGTGGCCGAGCGATGAGCATCTGAGCAAGACGGGCAACGTTGGGGCAAAGCCTTGTGTGGCGGGGGGATTGGTCCACTACCGACACGCGAAGCGGTATTCGATCTCAGCTCGTGTTGATCAATCCCCACCGTCCCGCTTCGGGAGCGAAATCAGAGAATGTCCCGTTGCTTGTGGAACTTGGGTGACAGCCCCACTGGTGTTCAGGCGATGTGATCGTACGCCTTGGGTGTGACGGCTAGGCGGCTGGAGGGGTTCATGGCGGCGGTCAGGTGTCGAGGAGCTCGTCGAAGGTCACCGGCTCGGAACAGCTTGGACATGTCCCACCGTGGCCGACCCGGCGCATGAAGGTGTGGCAGTCCTCGCAGAACTGGGCTCCGATCAGCCTGGCGTCGCAGTTGGGGCATTGGTAGACAGTGTGGTCCTTGCGGGGCTGGGCGGCGGGCAGGGCTGGCGCGGTCGGCTGAGGCTGATGACGCAGCCGCCACGCCTTTTGGCGGCACCCGTCGCTGCAGGTGGTGCGTGCCCGGCCAGCGGGCAGAGGGCTGCCGCACACCGCGCAGCTTGGCGTTACGGAAACGTTACGCGACGGCATGCTGGGCCCTGGGGATGGTGCTCTTGTCGGCGCGGCGGCGGGCGACCTCAGCGCGGATGTGGGCGGTGAGGGCGGGCATGTCCTTGCAGCCCTTGATGCGACGGAAAGACCGCTCCGCTTCGAGCATGCCGACGCCGACCCAGCGGCGCACCATCTTGGGGTCTTTCCAGTTCTTTACTCGCCCGGCGAGCGTCTGCACGACCGAGATCATCGACTCCACCGCGTTGGTGCACGAAAGCGAACGGGCCAGGCGGTCGCTGGCGCCGAGGCGGCGCACGGTGAACATGTCCTCGAGGCCCTCGCGCAGGCTGGACGCGGCGGAGGGGTAATGCTCGTCGAGCTGGGCGGCGATGCCCGTGGCGACACGCAGGCCGCGGGCGGGGTCGACGTCGTTAAACGCCTTGGCCAGCTGGCGGTCGATCATCTGGGCGTAGCCGTCGGGCAGGTAGCCATCGAGGTTCCTTCGCTTGTGCAAGACGCAACGTTGGATCAGGGCCCGGTCCCCGAAGACCCGCTTGACGCCGCCGGCGAGCGCCTTGGACCCGTCCAGGACGAACAGCACCCCGTCCTCACACTCGAGGCCTCGGGCGACCAGGTCGGCGAGCAGGTCGGTGACGACGATCTTGTTTTCGGTGTCGCCCTCCCACAGCCCGACGGGCACCTTGGTGCCGTCGGTGGTGATGGCCAGCGCGACCACCACGCAGCACTCGGCGAAGATGATGCCGTCGATCATCATGGCGGCCACGTCCAGCCCGGTCAGGTCCCGGGCCAAAAGCTCGGCCAGCTTGGTCTCGGTGGCCGTCTTGAACCGGCGGCTCACCGCCGACTTCGACACCGAACGGGAGCGGGCCTCCAATGCCTCCCCGACCGGCTCGGAGACCAACCCGTGGCGGCGGGTGGCCACCCCGGCCAGCATCCGCTCCACGGCAACCTGGGTCAGCAGATCGGTCGCCGAGAACACCGCGTAGCTGTCCAGGCCGATCTCGCCGCCGCCGTCGCTGCGCACCACCCGGGGGCGGCTCACCGGCACCGTCCGGCCGCCCAGCACGACCGAGCCCAGGGCGCTGCCGTTGCGCTCGGCCACCCGAGCGGGGTCGTGCTTGCCCTTCGGGCCTACGATCCGGGCCCGCTCGGCCTCCATCATCTCCGCGATCACGACCATCCCGGTCGCGCAGGAGAAGGCCAGCAGCCCTTCCTTGATCGCCTCTTCCAGCTCGGCCAACGCCAGCCTGGGCTCAATCGACAGCCCAGCCACACTGGCTGCTTCAACGTCCCGCGACCGCGCGGGCATGACAGGTAGCTTCTTGGTCATTGGTGGTGGTCCCTTTCCTGGTTCGGATGTCTGTGGTGAGACGCCCGAACACCTACCAGACGGCAGGCGTCAGGCGGGGGACCGCCACCTCGTGTGTCCTGAAAGGAAAGTGATGGTGATGTAGAAGGTCGTCAGCACGGACCGTGCTGTGCCAGTGATGGAGGTCGGCCCTCCGGGTTCGCCGTGCAGGCGGAGATCCCAAACCGCCGCAGTGTCATGCCGGTCAAGAGCCGGGGTGGGAAGCGACTGCGGAGATGGCCCGCAACTAGCGGGTCAGGTGTGCGACGAGAAGACGAACGTGTGTGAACCACTGCTGACGCATCGAAACAACCCAACGACGGCATCGAAACCGGGGGGTGAGGTGGACCCCGGGATGAAGGCGCGCCCAGCGTGGTGTGCCCTGAGCCAGGCAGCGGCCTGCGT
>DATLSH010000024.1:0-40979 GCA_035534235.1 Acidimicrobiales bacterium
CCGAGGCCAAGAAGCCGAGCGTTTCAGTGGCCACGGATCTGCCGCGTGAAGCACGGCAGCGCCGGGCCAAGGTCCTCAGCCGGGTCCGGGCCTGAGCACTTGAAGCCGGGGGGCGGCACCCTCGGATGGTCGTGACCGCGCATTCCCTCCCGTCAGCGCTGCACCTCAGTTGGTCATGCCGACGATGGGCAGGGTCCGTCTGACTGGTTCTTTCTCCATGGGCTCGCGTGACCGGGGGATTCGGTCCACTTGTGGCGCCGCGCGGCCACTGTAAGCACAGGCGCCTGACGATTGCTGAGGATGGCGGATCTCGGCCAAGGTCGATGAGTTCGAATGTCACTGATGAGCGCCGCAGAGAGGTCACCGTGTGCGCCCTGCCGAGAGCAGTTGCGTTGGATCGGTCCTGACGGTGCACCCCGCTACGCTGGACCGTCATGCCCACCTACCTGGCGGACATCCTCGCGGCCCACCGGGCTCGCGCCTCTGGCGACCATCGGGATCTGGACGAGTTGGCTGCTCAGGCCCAAAGCATGTTGGCGCCACGTGACTTCGCCGGGACCCTGCGAGGAAGCGGGATCTCCTGCATCGCCGAGATCAAGCGCCACTCGCCCTCCAAGGGCGATCTGGACCCGGACCTGCAACCCGACCTCGTGGCCAAGGAGTATGAGGCCGGTGGGGCGGCCTGCCTCTCGGTGTTGACCGACGCCGAGTTTTTCGGTGGTTCGGCGGCGGATCTCCAGCTGGCGCGTCATGGATCCGGCCTCCCGATCCTGCGCAAGGACTTCACGGTGCAGGAGGCCGACGTACTCGATACCCGCCTCATGGGCGCGGACGCCGTGCTCTTGATCGTCGCCGCGCTGAATGATGCGGAGCTGAGGCGTTGCGCCGCCCGGGCCGAGAGTCTCGGCCTGGCCGCGCTGGTCGAGGTGCACGACGAGGAGGAGCTGGTCCGGGCGATCAGGGTGGGGGCGCGGCTGATCGGGGTCAACCAGCGCGACCTGCGGACGTTCGCCGTGGACCACGACCGGGCCTGTAGCTTGGCCGCGAAGATCCCGAGCCATGTGGTGGCGGTGGCCGAATCCGGCATCAGGGACGCCGACGATGCCCGGCGACTGGCCGATGCGGGTTACGACGCCTTGTTGGTGGGGGAGACCCTGATCCGGGCCACCGACAGGGGAGCGCGATTGCGGGAGATTATCGGTCACCCGGTGGCGGCCCGATGAACGAGGAGCTGTTCGTCAAGATCTGCGGGATCACCTCGGAAGCCGATGCGCTTCTCTCCATAAGCCTGGGCGCCGATGCCGTGGGCTTCATCTTCGCCCCGTCCCCGCGTCAGGTGGCCGTGCAACTCGCCGGGGACGTGGCCAAGCGGCTGCCGCCCGAGATCCTCACGGTGGGGGTCTTCCGCGATGAGGCCCCGCAGCGGGTGGTCGAAGCGGTGCACACGGCGGGACTCGGGGCAGCCCAGTTGCACGGGCACGAGTCCGCCCAGGAGACGCAGTGGATCAGGGCGAGGCTTCCCATGGTCATCAAGGCGTTCCCGGCGGGGGACCGCACCATCGGCCGGTTCGAAGAATTCGGCGCCGACTTCCTGCTGGTGGACGGGGAGAACCCGGGGTCGGGCAAGGTCTTCGATTGGCGGCTGGCCGAGGGAGTGGCCGATCCCCACCGCCTGATCGTCTCGGGTGGGTTGCGCCCGGACAACGTGGCCGAAGCGGTGGCCCACCTGCGCCCGGCCGGGGTGGACGTCTCCACGGGCGTGGAGTCGTCGCCCGGCCGCAAGGACCCGTTGTTGCTGCGCGAGTTCATCGTCAACGCCCGCGCCGCGGTCACGGATCTCCAGGTGCGGGATCCGCTCAGTGAGGAAGCCGATCCCGAGGAGCCCTATGACTGGCGGGACGGGTGACATGAGCCTGATGGCCGAACCAGGGCCCGACGGCCGGTTCGGCGAATTTGGGGGGAGGTTCGTCCCCGAGTCGCTGATGCCGGCCTGCCTTCAGCTGGAGCAGGCGTTCAAGGATGCCTGGGCCGACCCGGCGTTCCGGGGCGAGCTGGACAGCCTGCTGCACCACTACGGCGGGCGTCCGACCCCGGTGACCGAGTGCGCCCGGCTTTCGGACCAATTGGGTGTGCGGATCCTCCTCAAGCGGGAGGACCTGGCCCACACCGGGTCCCACAAGCTGAACAACGTGATCGGGCAGGCACTCCTGACCAAGCGGATGGGGAAGACGCGCATGATCGCCGAGACCGGCGCCGGGCAGCACGGGGTGGCCGCCGCCACGGCCGCCGCCCTCTTCGGCCTGGAGTGCACCGTCTTCATGGGCGAGGTGGACACCAGGCGCCAGGAGCTCAACGTGTTCCGGATGGAACTCCTGGGGGCCGAGGTCCGCACGGTGACCTCGGGCAGCCGGACCCTGAAGGACGCCGTCAACGAGGCGATGCGCGAGTGGGTGGCTTCGGTGCAGCACACCCACTACTGCCTGGGCTCGGTCATGGGCCCCCACCCCTTCCCCTACATGGTCCGCGAGCTGCAACGCGTGGTGGGCGACGAGGCCAGGGAACAGTGCCGCCAGGTGCTCGGTGGTGCCGACCCCGACGTGATCGTGGCCTGCATCGGCGGGGGATCCAACGCGGCGGGGACCTTCGCCGGCTTCGTGGACACCGGGGCCCGGCTGGTCGGCGTTGAGGCGGCCGGGGGTGCCGCCATCACCAACGGGATCCCCGGCGTGCTCCACGGCATGCATTCGCGCCTGCTGCAGGACGAGGCCGGGCAGATTCAAGAAGCCGAGTCGATCTCAGCCGGATTGGACTACCCCGGCCTGGGCCCCGAGCACGCCCACCTGGCCACCATCGGGCGGGCTGAGTACACGACCGCCGACGATGTCGAGGTACTCGACGCGTTCCGGCTGCTCAGCCACACCGAGGGGATCATTCCGGCCCTGGAGTCGGCGCATGCCGTGGCCTGGGTGGCCCGGGTGGCCGGCACCGACGCGCTCCCGGCCGGATCGTCCGTCCTCATCACCCTCTCGGGGCGCGGCGACAAGGACGTGGCGCAGGTGCGGGAGATCCTCGGCCGGGACGACCATGCTTGAGCAGGCCCTCCGGGCTCGGCGCGAGAGCGGGCGGAAGCTGTTGATCCCGTACCTGATGGGCGGCATGACCGACGACTGGGGACAGGCACTGGCCGCCGTGGTGGCTGCCGGGGCCGATGCCGTGGAGGTCGGCATCCCGTTCTCCGACCCCATGATGGACGGGCCCGTCATTCAGGCGGCGGCATTGCAGTCCCTCCAGCGCGGCATCGTGCCCGACCAGGTGCTGGACGGCATCGCCCGGGCCGAGGTGTCGGTGCCGGTGGCCGTCATGACGTATTACAACATTGTGTTCCGGGCCGGCCACAAGCGGATGGCCCACTCCATGGCGGAGGCCGGGGTCAGCGGAGCCATCGTCGCCGACCTGCCGATTGAGGAGATCGGGCCCTGGGCCGCCGCGGCCGACGGAGCCGGTGTGGCGACGGTGCTCCTGGTCGCCCCGAGCAGCCCGGTGGACCGGGTGGAGCGCATCTGTGCCCGGGCGCGCGGCTTCGTCTACGCCGTGGCTCGCATGGGGGTGACGGGGGAGCGCGCCGACCTGGGCGGTGCGGCGGCCGAAGTGGTCGGTCGCATCCGACGCTTCACCGACATGCCGGTCTGTGTGGGTGTGGGCGTCTCCACGCCCGAGCAGGCCGCGGCGGTATGCGAGGTGGCCGACGGGGTGGTCGTCGGCTCGGCGCTGGTGCGACGATTGCTTGAGGGCGAGGGACCCGAAGGAGCGGCCGAGTTCGTCGCGGCGATCCGGCGGGCCATCGACTGAGGGGGTCAGCCCGGCGGCAGGAAGACCAGGCAGCCGTTGTGGCCCCCGAAACCG
Source organism: Acidimicrobiales bacterium (assembly GCA_035534235.1). Classification (GTDB taxonomy): domain Bacteria; phylum Actinomycetota; class Acidimicrobiia; order Acidimicrobiales; family RAAP-2; genus Bog-473. The sequence continues at coordinate 3,904 of DATLSH010000024.1, forward strand.
AACGAGTTCGAGAGCACGGCCGAGGGGATCCATGGTTCGGGCGCGCCATGGACCACGGACAACCTGATCTCGGGGTCGGGTTGCTCGTAGCCAGCGGTCGGAGGGATCAGGGCATGGTGGATGGTGAGGACCGCCGCCACGGCCTCGATGGCACCCGCGGCGGCCAGGCCGTGGCCGGTGACACCCTTGGTTGACGTGACCAGAGGACCGGGTTCGCCGAAGACCTTGTTGATGGCACGCGACTCGGCCAGGTCGTTGAGGGGCGTAGAGGTCCCATGGGCGTTGATGTGCCCGACATCGGCCGTCGTGATCCCCGCATCAGAGAGGGCCAGTTCCATGCAGGCCACGGCTCCTGCGCCATCGGGGGAGGGGGCGGTGATGTGGTGGGCATCGGCCGTGCTGGCTGCTCCGGCCAGCTCGGCGTAGATGGTGGCCCCCCGCGTCACGGCGCGGTCCCACTCCTCGAGCACGATGGCGGCGGCACCCTCGGTCATGACGAAGCCGTCCCGGCGGACATCGAAGGGTCGGGAGTTGCCCGAGGTGGAGAGGGCGGTCATGTTGGCGAAGGCGGAAATGGCCACCGGGTGCATGCTGGCCTCGGAGCCCCCTCCGACGGCTACGTCACAGCGGCCCGAAGCGACGAGGCGGGCTGCCGCGGCGATGGCGTGGGTCCCGGCGGCGCAGGCGGTCACAATCACCTCGGACGGGCCGCGCCAGCCCAGGCGCATGGAGATCCCGGCGGCCCCGGCGTTGGCCATCATCATGGGGACCAGGCGGGGCGAGACCCGACGGGCGCCCTTCTCGTTGTAGACGCCCACCTGCTCGGCCAGGGTCTCAAAGCCCCCCACGCCGGTGGCGAACACCACGCCGGACCGTGCCGGATCGGCACCGATCTCACCGGCGTCGGTGACGGCCATGTCGGCCGCGGCCATGCTGAACTGGGCGAAGCGGTCGATCTGGCGCACCTCCTTGGGCCCGAACCATCGCTCGGGCTCGAATTCCCGCACCGCCCCACCGACCACCGCCGGCTTGAGGAGCCCCCCCCACAGTGCTTCGACACCGACGCCGCAACAGGTGACGGCGCCCAGGCCAGTGACGGCGACGCGCCGGCCCCGGATCGGGCCGTCGGCGCCGATCCCGAGTTGCATCAGAGCTTGGAGTAGATCAGGTCGAAGGCCTGGCCGATGGTGCCGATGTCCTCCAACTCGGTCTCCTCGACGGTGATGTCGAACGCCTCTTCGAGGGCCATGACCAGCTCGACCAGGTCGAGGCTGTCGGCGTCGAGGTCGTCGGCGAACTTGGCTTCCTTGGTGATCTTCTCCGCCGGCACCTGAAGTACCTCTACGGCGCACTCGCGAAACTTCTCGAACGCTGCGTCGCTGTCCACAAGTTGCTCCTTCTCTACTTCGGCTATTGGTTCACCGGAACGCTACATCCCCATGCCCAGCCCGCCGTCCACGGGGATGACCGCCCCGGTGACATAGGCGGCGGCGTCGGAGGCCAGGAACCCGACCACCCCGGCCACATCGGATGCGGTGCCGGCCCGGCCCAAAGGGACCTGGCCGGTCATGGCGTCCACCCGTTCCTGGCCCAGGGCGGCGGTCATGTCGGTGGCCACCAGGCCCGGTGCCACCACATTGACGGTGATCTGGCGGCTTCCGACCTCGCGGGCCATGGCGCGGGCCATCCCGACCAGTCCCGCCTTGGAGGCCGCGTAGTTGGCCTGTCCCGGCAGGCCGACGAAGGCGCCTACCGAGGAGAGAAAGATGATCCGCCCGGCATGCAGACGCAGCATTTTGGCAACGGCGCGCTTGGCCACCCGGAACGAGCCGGTGAGATTGGCGTCGATCACCTCGCTGAAGGCGTCCTCGCTCATGCGGAGCATGAGGCCGTCCCTGGTGATCCCGGCGTTGGCCACCAGCACCTCGACCGGCCCCCAGGCGTCTTCGATGGTGGCAAAGGCCGCGTCCACCTCTTCGCCGCTCGTGACATCGCAGTGCACAGGGAGAAAGCGGTCGGCGTCACCTCCCTCCGGCACCGGTGGTGGGTCGGCCGAGCGGTAGGTGGCCGCCACCTGGTGCCCGTGCAGCAGGAACCACTCGACACAGGCCGCACCGATGCCACGGTTGCCCCCGGTGACCAGGACCACCGCCATCAGCCCTGCTCCGGGATGCGGAGCCAGACCAGCGGTTGACCCTCCTGGACACGCTCACCTTCGACGGCCAACCAGCCGATCACCTGACCCGCAAACGGCGTGCGCACCTCGGTCGCACCGACCAGTCCGACCAGATGACCGACTTCGACGTGCGAGGCGGGTCCGCCGCTCTCGGCGCCATTCGTTTCGCCGTCGGTCCCCGGCAACAGCCCGGTGCCCGGGGCGCGCAGTGAGGGCTCCGGCCTGAAGGCCCCACTGCCCGGGCTGACCACCACCCGTTCGGATGTGTAGAGGTGCTCTCCCTGGTGCAGAGCCGGCTCGGCCCGCCAGGTGCCGGCTGCCGCAATGGTGTCCATGAGGGTATTGAGGTCCTCGGGCTTGGACACCGAAAGGGACTGGATCTCGGGAAGACTCCTTTTGGCCAGGCCGCTGAGCACGCCACCGGGGCCCAACTCAACCAGGGATGTCAGGCCGAGGCCGGCAAACGTCTCCAGTGTCTGGCGCCAGCGCACGGGGCTGCACAGCTGGGCCGAGAGCAGGCCGGACCATTCGGTGGGGTCGTCGTGGACGTGGGCGTCGACGTTGGCCACCACCGGGACCTCGGGCTTGAGGAAGGTGACCTCGGCCAGGGCCTTGCGCAGGTCCTCGCGCGCTCCCTGCATCAACGGCGTGTGGAAGGCACCCGAGACCGGAATGGCCATGACCCTCTTGGCTCCCAAGTCCTTGGCCAGGTTCCCCGCCACGGTCACGCCTTCGGTGCTCCCGGCGATCACCACCTGTCCGGGCGCGTTGTAGTTGGCCACCCAGACGTCGCCCTCGGCGCGTTGGCACGCCGCCTCGGCATCGTCGTCGGAGATGCCCAGCAGGGCTGCCATGGTTCCGGGGGCCTCCTCCCCGGCACGGGCCATGGCCTCGCCGCGGGCCACGACGAGCTGCACGCCATGCTCGAAGGCCACGGCGCCGCTGGCCACCAGCGCCGTGTACTCGCCCAGACTGTGGCCGGCGCAGGCGGCCGGGGTCAGCCCGATCCGCTCCACTGCATCGAGCACGACCAGGCTGAACACCATGGTGGCCAACTGGGCGTTCTCGGTCCTGGTGAGCTCCTCAATCGGCGCATGAAGGAGGAGGTGAGCCAGGTCCCGGTCGGTGGCCGCCGACGCCTCGTCGACCACTTCCCACGACGGGTGGTCAACCCAGGGCCCTCCCATGCCAGACCTTTGCGATCCCTGTCCGGGGAAGGTGAAGACCAACAATTCTGCGACGTCTCCGTTCGTCTGGTCGGCGGAGCCCCCAGTGTGGCACGTGGCGCCGTGAAGCGACCATTGTGGACACGGCGTTCGCACCGCCGGTACGACCAGAGGGCTGACTCGTGCGGCCCGGCCCAGGGATGCGTGCCTGTGGGCGGTGTGACGACCGGTACGACCTGCGCCCGACACGGTGGGCCTTCGGGGTGGATGCGCAACGTCTCGAGCGTCTTGACCCTCCCGGTAGGGCACACTCCGCACCGTCGCGCCGGGAGTTCTGTTGCGACATGTCGGGCCACGCAGGCACCGCGCCGGAGGCCTGGTTGTTGGGGTCCTGGGCATCGAAGCCCACAGGCATACGCCTGTTCGTGCGTTGGCCGGCAGGGGTACTGGACCTCGTATGCGATCTCCACCGCGACCGCCAAGCGGTCACCAAGATCCGAAAGGTGCTCGACGTCGACCGCGATGGCGACGGCGGTGACGTGATCGTCCGGTTCCGCTCCAGACTGCGGGGGATGCCGACACTCCTGTACGTCAACGAGTCCGGCGCACCGGTGACGAGCGCTTCGCCCTTGCCGACGTTCCGTCATGGCAGAATCGCTTCGTGACCCTGGTCGCCCATCAGGAGGAGTTCCTCATCCACGGTCCCTTGCGACCAATCGTCGAGCGCATGGGCGGCTTCTCACGAAAGAGCCCTCCACCGGGCAACCGATGCCGACCGATGAGCAGGTACTGCTCGCAGACGCCGAACCAGACGGCGCCTTGGAGCGCTCTGTGTCAGCGCTGTCGTCGTTCGGGGCGGGCGCGGCGATCCGGGCTTCTTGGACGGGATCCGGCGCGAGTTCGGGTCGCTCGAAGGCCTTGCCGAGGAACTGGTCATGGAGAACCTGGTCCCTGAGTCGTGGGGAGCCCTGCGGGAGCCGCGGTGGGTGACGGGGAGCGCCTGTCCGGATCGGCCAGCGATATGACGACGCCGTCACGCATCTCACGGAGGTTGGTCCTCCGATCCGGTGTTGGCCTCGCCGCGGGGCTCGCAGGTCTGCGTCTCAGCTCGGGACATGCCCGCCTGCTCGATCTGCTCCTGGAGCGGTCCGCGGCCGCGGCCGGGACCGGCGCGATTGAGGACATCGATCACGTGGTCATCCTCATTCAGGAGAACCGCTCCTTCGACCACTATCTGGGCACGCTCTCGGGTGTCCGAGGTTTTTCCGACCCCGCGGTCCTGACCGAGACCGTCAATGGCCAGCGACATACCGTGTTCGACCAGTTCGGCTACGCCCCCGGCGTGGGCCCGGACCCGTCGGGCTACCTTGAGCCGTTCCGTCTCGTAACCACCGATCCCGCCATCGACGGCGAGTGCACGAGCGACATCGTCCACGACTGGGGTCCGCAGCACCTGTCGTGGAATGGCGGAGCCATGGATAGCTTCGTCCGGCAACACCTCGCTGCCAACGGGAGCGCCGTCGGGCCCCTCACGATGGGCTACTACCAGCGCGAGGACCTACCCTTTTACTACGCGCTGGCTGACGCCTTCACCGTGTGCGACGCCTATCACTGCTCGCTCATGGGGCCTACCGATCCCAATCGCCTCTATTCCATGACGGGCACCATCGATCCCGACGGGCGCGCCGGCGGTCCTCTGGTGGAGACGCTCAGCCCTCCTCAGGACTACTTCAGCTTCTCGTGGACGACCATGCCCGAGGTTCTCCAAAAGGCTGGGATCTCCTGGCGGATGTACGGCTTCGACCAGGCGTCCGACGGCACGAACGTCCTCTATTACTTCAAGCAGTACCGAAGCGACCCGCAGTTGGCCGCCCGGGCGTTCGGCCCGACCTTCCCGGAGTTCATTAACGACGTCACCGCCGGAACGCTCCCGCAGGTGTCGTGGCTGCTCACCCCGGCCGGGTTCGGGGGGCACCCGCCCGAACCTCCGGCGTTGGACGAGGCTGCCACCGAACGGGTCCTCGCCGCCCTGACGGCCAACCCCAAGGTCTGGGAACGCACCGTGCTTTTCGTGACGTGGGACGAGAACGGAGGTTTCTTCGACCACGTCCCGCCGCCAACCGCACCACCTGGAACGCCCGGTGAGTGGCTCACCGTCAAGTCCCTGCCGCCCGCTGCCGGGGGGATCCGGGGTCCCATCGGGTTGGGTTTCCGGGTCCCCCTCTTCATTGTGTCTCCCCTTAGCCGCGGCGGCTACGTGTGCAGCGATACCTTCGACCACACCTCCCTGCTGCGATTCCTAGAGACGCGTTTCGACGTGGAGGTGCCAAACCTCTCGGCCTGGAGACGCTCGGTCACCGGCAACCTGACGAGCGCGTTTCGCCCGCTGCCGCCCGACCCCTCGTTGCCGAACCTGCCTTCCTCGGGTGCGCAGCACACCTCAACCGTCGAAGAGTGCCCGGCGATAGCGCTCGGAAGTGAGCTGGGTGCGCCTGCGCCGCCGCCCTATCCGGTGCCGCCCAATTCCATGCCGACCCAGGAGGCCAGTCCGATACGCATCCGACTTCCCCTGACCGGAAGTGCCAGCGTGTCGCCGATCGTGCCGGGGACGGTGGCGGTGGGCGCAGGCACGGCGCGAGCAGCCGGGACGAATGGCGAGCGGCGAGGAGCCCCCTTGGAAGCTGGGCGACCCGCTGGCTCGGCAGGGACCACCGGGGCCGAACCGGCCTCCTCGACGCGAGCAGGGGGCGCGTCGCGGGAACCCGGAGTCCGGCACCACCTGGCGACCACGGAACCGTCTGGGGACGGACACGACAACGAGGTCATTGCCGCGATTGCGGGTGGTGCGATCGCCTTGGGGCTTGCTACCACCGCTGTCGTACGCCGACGCCGAGTCGGCGAGAGCGGAGCCGGGGAGGAGGTGGGCCAGGATCCGGTCGGTAGCCGCTGACGCCTCGTCGACCACATCCTACGACGGGTGGTCAACCCAGGCCCCCACGCCAGCCCTTTGCGATCCCTGGCTGTAGGCGGTGTGACGACCGGTACGACCGGCCGGGTTCAGGGACGGTGCCGGTGTCCGAACGTGGCCGTGGCACGGCTGAGCGAACGCACTATGCGGCGCGACCGGCCGGGCCAATCTTTGTCAGCACACCTCCGGGGGCGGCCCGCCCGGGCGGGAGTCAAGAGGGTAGATTCCGTCTCGCGCCACGGGGCCCATTGGCTGAGGAGTTGAAACACGGTGCCCGGAGCGGGACTTGAACCCGCACGTCCTTTCGAACAACGGCTTTTGAGGCCGCCGCGTCTGCCGATTCCGCCATCCGGGCCGGAAGGGCGAGCCTACAAGGACACCGGGGACGACAAGGTGGGCTCTACGGTGGAGGCGTGGGCGGAGCGTTCCAATGAAGCTGGTCGGAGTCGAGCTGGTGCGGGTCGCGGTGCCCTTCCGGGTCGATATCGGCACCGCGGCCGGGGTGCATCGCACCCGCTCGCTCCTCTTCGTGCGGGTGGTGGCCGACGCAGCCGAAGGTTGGGGCGAGTGCGCCGCCCTGGGCGAGGGGACCTCGGTCGATCCGGGCCTCAATGAGGTGGAGCTGGCGGCGGCGGGGCGGGGCGTGGCGCGCCTGATCGATGCCAGTGCCGCCCGGGGCGGTGAGCTCCCGGCGGAGGCCGAGGTGGTCCAGCTCTTCGGGAGCTCGCCCGTCGACCGCATGCTGGCCGCGGTCTTCGAGATGGCGGTCTCGGATGCCGAGCTGAGGCTCGGGGGCCGTTCGATGGCCGAGGCACTCGGGACAGTCGCCGGCTTCGGCGCCATGCCGGTGGGGGCCGTGGTGGGGATCCCGGCCGACCGGAACCTGGACCAGGTGCGGGAGTCGGTGGGCCGCGCCGTGGGTCAGGGGGTGGCCCGGGTGCGCCTCAAGATTGAGCCGGGTTGGGATGTCGAGCCGGTCCGGGTGGTACGGGACGAACACCCCGATCTGGTCCTGCAAGTCGACGCCAACGGGTCGTTCGGCCTCGAAGATGGCGACGTTGCGGAGCTGGAGCGCCTGGCCGAATTCGGCGTGCTCTGTATAGAGCAGCCGCTCCCTCCCGCCGATCTGGTGGCGCACGCCGAATTGGCCCGCCGCCTGACCGTTCCCATCTGCCTGGACGAGTCGCTCTCCTCACCGCGGCGTGTGCTCGATGCGCTGCGCAACGAGTCCTGCCGGGTGGCCTGCCTCAAACCGGGACGCCTCGGGGGGGTGCGGGCCACCCGCACGGCCCATGCGGCGTGCACGGAGGCCGGGGTCTCGGTCTTCGTGGGCGGGTTCTTCGAGGCGGGGCTGGGCCGCTCGTCGAACCTGGCCCTGGCCGCCCGCATGAGCGAAGACGCCCCGGGCCTGGTGGGCGATCTGGGCGAACCGGCGGCCTACCTGACCGTCGATCCCTGCGGTTACCCGGCCGTGCACAACGGTTGGGTGCGGGTACCCGACCAGCCGGGCGTCGGGCCGCCACCGGACGAGATCACGCTGGGCGAGCTCGGGGCGCGGCGGCGCTGGTTCCCCGCCACCTACACTTGACGCTCCATGCACCGTGCCCTGCTGGAGAGGCGGATTAAGGACGTCCACACCCGCTTGGTACGGGCGCGCCAGGAGTTGGCGGTGCTGGACGAGCAGCTGGCCGTGGTCATGGAGTCGGCTGACGAGGCGCGGGTCCGTTCACTGGTGTCGGAGACCCCGCTGGCCACCCACGAGCACAACGAGGCGGCACGCCACGCCGACGCCATGGCCAGGGCCCGGGCCGCACTGTGCAAGTCGGTCCTCGACCTTGAGCACCGGCAGGACGAGCTCCTGGCCGACGTGGCGACCGGGGGAACGTGACCGACGTGACTGACGGGGAGGCTTTGGCGCGGGTGGTCATCGCCGAGGACGAGGCGATCATCCGCCTCGATCTCAAGGAGATCCTCACCTCGGCCGGCTATGACGTGGTCGGCGAGACCGGCCGGGGGGACGAGGCGGTCCGCCTGGTCGAGGAGCACCAGCCCGATCTGGCCATTCTCGACATCAAAATGCCCGGGATGGACGGCCTGCGGGCGGCCCGGGAGATCACCTCGCGCCATCAGGTGGCCGTCCTGCTCATGACGGCGTTCAGCCAGCGCGACCTGATTGAGGAGGCTCGGGATTCCGGGGTGGCGGCCTACCTGATTAAGCCGTTCCAGCCTCGCGAGCTGCTGCCGGCCATAGCGGACGTCCTGTCCAAGTCCCGCCAGCAGTGGGCCATTGAGTCCGAGAATGCCGCCGATGGCGCCGAGGACAAGATCGCCACGCGCCGGGTGGTCGACGAGGCCAAGGCCATCCTGATGGACCGCAACGAGCTCCCCGAGAGCGAGGCCTTCAGCTTCATTCAGCAGACGGCCATGCAGACACGGGTTCGTATGCGCGCCGTGGCCCAGCAGATCGTCGACGGCACGCTGTCGCCGTAGGTGCCCCCGGTGGAGGAGCGATCAGGTCCACTGTTTCTCCTCGACGGCATGTCGCTGGCTTTCCGCGCCTACTTCGCCCTCCCCGACAGCCTCAGCACTTCGGCGGGCGAGGTGACCAACGCCCTGCACGGCTTCGTCTCCATGGTGGCCAACATCGTCAAGGACCACCATCCGGGCGCCCTGGCCGTGGCCTTCGACCTCCCGGGTGGGACATTCCGCGACGAGATGGTGGAGGACTACAAGGGGGGCCGGGACGAGACGCCGGACAACCTGCCGCCGCAGTTCGAGATGATCCGGGAGGTCATGGAGGCCCTGGCCATCCCCGTGGTCGAGGCTCCGGGCTTCGAGGCGGATGACGTCCTGGCCACCTTGGCCACCGAGGCCAGGGACCGCCATGCCGAAGTGGTGGTGGTCACCGGGGACCGGGACAGCTTCCAGTTGATTGAAGACCCCTATGTGCGCGTGCTCTACAACCGGCGCGGGGTGAGCGACTACTCCTTGTACGACGAGGCCGGGATTGTGGAGCGGTGCGGCGTGCCCCCTTCGCAGTACGTGCTCCTGGCCGCATTGCGGGGTGATCCTTCGGACAACCTGCCCGGTGTGCCCGGGGTGGGGGAGAAGACCGCGGCCAAGCTGCTGACCAGCTACGGGGATCTGGACGGGATTTACGCCCACCTCGGCGAACTCACCCCCAAGCTGCGTGAGAACCTGGCGGCCAACGAGCACTTGGCTCGCTCGAACGCCCAGGTCATCCCCTTGGTGTGCGATGTGCCCCTCGGGGTCGACGTGGACGCGCTGCGGCTGGGGGGCTGGGACCACGGCCGGGCCGAGGCCGTGTTCGCCCGCTACGAAATGAAATCGCACTGGCGCCGCATTGATGCGCTCCTCCAATCGGGGGCGCTGGGGGAGCCGGCCGGAGGCGGGGTCCCGAGCACGGCCAAGGAGCTGGCGCCGGCCCCGCCGGCTGCGGAGGTCGCGCTGCCGACCACGCCTGCGCAGGCCACCACGGCCCTGGCGGCCCTGGGGGGCGGATCGGTCAGCCTGGCCGGGCGCTGGAGCGGGACGCCGGGCCGCAGCGACATGGTCGGCCTGGCCCTGGTGGCCACCGATGGTGAGGGTGCGGGTCACGCCGTGATGGTGCCCGGGGACCTCCTGTCGAAGGCGTCGGTGGCCAAGGGGCTCAACTCCGTGCTGGCGCAGCCGGTGGTCGGCCACCAGGTCAAGGAGGCCATGCGTTCCCTCCTGCCCCTGGGCATCGACTGCACCGGTCTCGTCATGGACACCGCCGTGGCGGCGTACCTGCTGGACGCGTCGAGCGGCGAGTACGAGCTGGACCAACTGCGGGAGGGCGCGGGCCAGCTGCAGCTCAGCATGGAGGAGCCGGCGGAGGCCGTGCAGAGCCTGGCGCAGGGGGCGGTCGGCGAGGCGCGGGACGTGGCGGCCATGGCGCAGGAGTACCGGGAGCGGATCGTGGCGGAGGACATGGTCGGGCTGCACGATGGCATAGAGACCCCACTCGTGCGCGTGCTGGCCAAAATGGAGGTGGCCGGCATCGGCGTGGACCGCGGGGAGCTGCAGGGGATCGCGGATTCGCTCAAGGCGTCGGCCGCCGCGTTGGCCGCCACGGTGCAGGAGCTGGCCGGCCACGAGTTCAACGTCAATTCCACCCTGCAGTTGCGGACCGTCCTTTATGAAGAGCTCGGGCTCACCCCGGGCAAGAAGACCAAGACCGGATTCTCGACCGACGCCCAGACCCTGGAGAGCCTGCGCCAGGCCCACCCGGTCATCCCCGCCCTCCTGGCGTACCGCGAGGTGGAGAAGCTGCGTTCGACCTACGGCGAGAACCTCCTGGCCGAGGTGCAAGGGGACGGGCGGATCCACGCCTCCTTCCGCCAGACGGTGGCCCGCACCGGGCGCATCTCGTCGGACCGCCCCAACCTGCACAACATCCCGGTACGGACCGAAATGGGGAGGCAGTTCCGCCGCGCCTTCGTCCCGGCGCCCGGGTGCACCTTCCTGGTGGCCGACTACGACCAGGTCGAGCTGCGGGTGATCGCCCACCTGTCGGGGGACGAGGGGCTGAGAGAGGCCATGACCTCGGGATCGGACGTGCACCGGGTGGTGGCGGCGAGGGTCTACCGGATCCCCCCCGAAGAGGTGACCCACACTCAGCGGGAGTTCGCCAAAATGGTCTCCTACGGCCTGGCCTACGGCATGGAGTCCTACGGCCTGAGCCAGCGCCTCGGGGTGCCGGTCGAAGAGGCGGCGGCCATCATGGAGGGCTACTTCGGTGCGTTCCCCCGGGTGAAGGAGTACATGGAGGCCGCGGTGAACGAGGCCCGGGAGCGGGGGGCGACGCGGACCCTCTTCGGCCGGGTGCGTCCCCTGCCCGACCTGCACGCCTCCAACTACCGGTTGCGCCAGGCGGCGGAACGCCAGGCGATGAACGCCGGGATCCAGGGCCTGGCGACCGACATCTTCAAGATCGCCCTGGTCCGCCTGGACCGCGAGCTCGAAGAGCAGAAGTTGGCCAGCCGCCTGGTGCTCCAGGTGCACGACGAGGTGATCGTGGAGGTGGTGGCGGGAGAGGAGGCGGAGGCCGGCCGCCTCACCGAGTCCGCCCTGACCGGGGCGGCGTCCCTCATGGTGCCGCTGACCATCTCCATGGCGACCGGATCGAGTTGGGCCGCCGCCAAGGGATGAAGGGTCAAGGGCTCCTGGGCACCTGATAATCTGTACCGCCCGCTGGCACCGGCAGCCGGGCACCCTATTGGACTCACACCGACCCCGGCGCGGTCAGCTGATAGCGAGCTCGCATGCCCGAAGTACGCACCACCCTCCTCTCTCCCGAAGCAATGGGCAGTTTCGATGCCGAGGGGAACTACACCCCCCGCACCATCGTCGACGACGACCTGGGGGAGGCGGATCTCGAACAGGCGATGGGCGACTCCATCATTGAGTTCGACGACGGGGATGTCATTGAGGGCACGGTCGTCAAGATCGACCGCGACGAGGTGCTGCTGGACATCGGCTTCAAGTCCGAAGGGGTGATCCCGTCCCGCGAGCTGTCGATTCGCAACGATGTCCATCCCGAGGAGATCGTGTCGCTGGGTGAACACATCGAAGCGCTGGTCCTCCAGAAGGAGGACAAGGAGGGGCGTCTCGTCCTCTCCAAGAAGCGGGCGCAATACGAGCGGGCCTGGACGACCATTGAGAAGAAGAAGAACGAAGGCGAAATGGTGTCCGGACCGGTGATTGAGGTCGTCAAGGGCGGTCTCATCGTCGACATCGGGCTGCGCGGCTTCCTGCCGGCCTCGCTGGTCGAGTTGCGGCGGGTGCGCGAGCTGCAGCCTTACGTGGGCAAGGTCATTGAGGCGAAGATCATTGAGCTCGACCGCAACCGCAACAACGTGGTCCTGTCCCGGCGGGCCTGGCTTGAGGAGGCGCAGAAGGAGCAGCGCGGCGACTTCCTCTCCAATCTCAAGCCCGGCGAGCGCCGCAAGGGCGTCGTCTCCTCGGTGGTCAACTTCGGCGCCTTCGTCGACCTGGGCGGCATGGACGGGCTGGTGCACGTCTCCGAGCTCAGCTGGAAGCACGTCGACCACCCGTCCTCGGTAGTGCAGGTGGGCGATGAGATTGAGGTCGAGGTCCTCGACGTGGACCTGGACAAGGAGCGCATTTCGCTGTCCCTGAAGTCGACCCAGTCCGATCCGTGGCAGGAGTTCGCCGACAGCCACGCCGTGGGCCAGCTCGTCTACGGGCGCATCACCAAGCTGGTGCCCTTCGGGTCGTTCGTGCAGGTGGGGGACGGCATTGAGGGTCTGGTGCACATTTCGGAGATGGCCGTCCACCACGTGGACCTGCCCGAGCAGGTGGTGACACCGGGTGAGGAGCTCTGGGTCAAGATCATCGACATCGACCTGCAGCGCCGGCGCATCTCGCTGTCGATCAAGCAGGCGGCCGAGGGTGGCGAGGTGTCCGAGGAGTACCGCGAGGCCTTCGGCGAGCACGCCTACGACGAGGAGGGCAACTACATCGGCTTCGACTACGTCGAGGGGGAGTTCACTCCCGAGACCGAGGCGCAGGCCGCCTGGGCCGACTTCGCCGAGGAGGTCGGCACCGCGGTGGTGGTCCCGGACACGGCGATGGCGGGGGCGTTGGCCGATGCCGTCGAAGTGGCCGCGGCCGCCGAGCTGGAGGTCGAGCCGGTGGCTGACGTTGTGCCCGAGTTGGTGGGCGAGGCTCCGCTGGTGGAGAGCGCCGAGGCCTGAGCGCGCTCTGGCGCTGGTGGGGGAGACATTCGGGGGCCGGGCAGGTCATCGCCCGGAGTGAATGCGGTCCTGCAGGACGCGGGCGAACCGGGATGCTCCGGCGGGTTCGATCTCGAAAAAGGGCGGGGTCGATGAGCTCCAATTCGAGGACTCCGGGTGCGCCGCTGCTCAGGGTGACCAGGTCGACGCGGGCGTAGGTGGTGCGTCCGCAGATGTGCTCGGCGGCAGACAGGGCGGCGCGGGCCGTGGCGAGATGCATGGCCGTGGGATCGGCGGCACTGATCACCTGTTTCTCCCAGAGGCCCCCGATGGCCGCGGCGCCCGGGTGGAGCAGGGGTCCCTTATGGATGGCATGGCTGAAATCACCCCGGAGGAAGATGAGCCCGGTCTCCCCCTCGGCATCCACCCCGGCCTGGTAGGGCTGGACCATGACGGCCCGCCCCGCACGCCGGAGGCGTTCGATGTGGGTACGGGCGCCGGGATGCTCATGAGGGAGGTAGCGGGCGGTCTCGAACCCGCCACCCGAGATGGTGGGCTTGACCACAATTTCGCCATCGGGAAGCGCGAAGGTCGTCTGATTCGGCGCCAGCCATAAGGTGGGGACGGTGGGCACGCCGGCGGCGGCGAGGTCCGCCAGGTAGCGCTTGTCCATGTTCCAGCGCAGGGTGGTCGGGGAGTTGACCACCGGGGTGCGGGCCGCCACCGCCTCGACCCAGGCCAGGAAGGCGTCGGGCCGGTGGATGTTGTCCCAGGCCCCGTTGGCCACCACCAGATCGAAGTCGTCCCACCGGACCGCGGGGTCGGTCCACACCTGGGCCGTGGCGTCGATGTCGAGCTCGGCCAGGGCGCCGCGGAGGAGCGGCCAGTCGGGGCGCAGGTCCGGGTACTCGGCCGAGGCGGCGACGGCCAGGCGGTCCGTCAACCCGACGACAGCGCGTCGTACATGGCGGTGGCCAGCGAGTTGATGGTGGAGATCCCGTACCCCTCGTCGGGGTTTCCGGTGGTGAGGATGGCGTAGACGTAGCTCTGATCGGCTCCGGAGAGGTAGCCGACGCTGTTGACCTGGTAGTCGGTCGGCGTGAGGGGGTAGTTGCCCGTCTTGAGGGCCACCGTCACACCCGGGGGGGCGTCGGCGGGTATCCCCCACGCCTGCGCGGGATCGATGTGCTCCATCAGGGAGAGCCCGAACGACCGGGCCCCGTCGGACAGGACCGCGTTGTGAAATGCGAATGCACCGACGACCTTAAGCTGGTCGGCCGCCGACGTGGTGGAGAAGGCCCACCCTGATACGTCGGGCGTGGTGGGCTTGGTGGACAGGGTGGTGGCGTCCAACTCGAAGTTGCGGTTGTAGGAGGCGATCGCCGAGGGGCCGCCCACGTCGTTCCACAGCGCGGTGGCGGCGTTGTTGTCGCTCACCTCAATCATGGGGTACATCAGATCTTGTTCGGCCGGCGGGACGGGTTGGCCCTGCTGCGCGGCCTCTTCGAATGCGGTGGCCATGATGTCGACCTTGACGATGCTGGCCGTCACCTGGACCTGGCCCGGGTTCAGGAACCAGGTCTGGCCGGTCTCGGCGTCATGGAGGGCCGCGGTGACGCTGCCCTCCCGCTGGGCCAGGAAGTCGGTCACGTTGGGACCGAAGGGGGACGGCAGGTGCCCGTAGGCGACCCGGTAGCCGGTGGCGCCGGCGGTGACGGCGACGGCGGGGATCGACCCGTCGCTCAGGGCTGAGCCGGAGAAGGCGGCAGTGCCGAAGGTGAAGATCCCGCCGTCTCGGGCGGCCAGCCAGTACCCACGCCCATCAGGGGTGGCCGCCATGCCGATGACCGGCTGATTGAGGGCGGTGGACGCGGTAGAGCCGAGGAACGGCGCGTCGCCGAAGGCGAAGATCCCGCCGTCCGATGCCACCAGCCAGTAGCCGCCGCCGTCGGGGGTGGCCGCCATGCCCACAATCGGCTTGTTCAAGTTGATGTTCCCGGTCGAGCCGAGGAACGGCGCGTCGCCAAAGGCGAAGATCCCGCCGTCCGACGCCACCAGCCAGTAGCCGCCGCCGTCGGGGGTGGCCGCCATGCCCACGATGGGCTGGTTCAAGGTGAGGTTCCCGGTAGAGCCGTAGAAGGGGCTGTCGAAGCTGAACACGCCACCGTCGGTGGCGACCGTCCAGTACCCACCCGTGGCGCCGTCGGCCGCCATGGCCACCATGGGCTCATTGAGCGTGAGGTCCCCGGTGGAGCCGTGGAAGGTGGCGTCCCCGAAGGTGAAGACCCCACCGTCCCGGCAGAGCAGCCAGTAGCCACCCCGGTCGGGGGTGGCCGCCATGCCGATCACCGGCAGGTGGAGTGCTTGCCCGGCCAGGTCGCCCAGCTGCGGAGCGCCGAACCCCCTGACCGAATTGGGCGCGACGGCGCCTGCGCCCGTGCTGGCGTCGGACGCCGTGGCCGGTGCGGCCGGTGCCGCCCCGGTGAAGTCCAGCAGGGTCACCATCAACAGCGCGCCCAAGGTCGGGAGGAGCGTTGATCGCAGCCGCATCACTCGCTCCCGATGGGGAAGTGGCAAGCCACTTGGTGGCCGGGGGCGATCTCTCTCATTTCGGGAACCTCCTCGGCACAGCGGGTCTCGGCACGCGGGCAGCGGGTGCGGAAGCGGCAGCCCGACGGGGGTTTGATGGGGCTGGGTGGTTCCCCGGCCAGGATGACCGGGGTCCGCCGCACCTCGGGATCGGGATCCACGGCCGACGAGAGGAGGGCAGCCGTGTAGTGGTGCGCCGGGGACCGGTAGACGACGTCCGAAGGGGCCAGTTCGCAGAGCCGGCCGAGGTACATGACGGCCACCCGGTCACTGACGTTCTTGACCACGGCCAGGTCGTGGGCGATGAAGAGGAGTGACAGGTTGTGGGCCGCCTTGAGGTCCTCCAGGAGGTTGAGGATCTGGGCCTGCACGGAGACGTCGAGGGCGGAGACGATCTCATCGCACACCAGCAACCTGGGGTGGAGCACCAGGGCCCGGGCGATGCTGATGCGCTGGCACTGGCCACCGGAGAACTCGCGGGGCCTCCGGCCACCGGAGGTGGTAGGATCGATGCCCACCGAATTGAGCATGGCATCGACGGTGGCGCGCCGTTCCTCCTTGGTGCCGATCTTCCAGATGTCGAGCGGCTCGGCCACGATGTCGCGCACCCGCCGGCGGGGGTTGAGTGACGAGATCGGATCCTGGAAGATCATCTGCACCTGGGTCCGCAGCGTGCGCAGGTCGGAACGGTTCAGTGCGGTCACCTCGGTGTCACCGAAGAAGATCGATCCCGACGTGGGCTTCTCCACATGGATGATGGCCCGCCCGGTGGTGGACTTGCCGCAGCCCGACTCACCCACCAGCCCCAGGGTCTCGCCCTCGCCCACGGTGAAGCTCACGCCGGCCACGGCCTGGACCGTCGCGTGGCCCTTGGTGAACGAGACGTGAAGGTCGTCGACCTTCAGCAGCGGGTCCGTCACGGCTTCGCCGGCTTCTGGCGGACCGGGAGGGGGAACCAACACGCGTACGAGTGGCCGGGCAGCGATCCGGCGACGAGGGGTGGCTTCTCCTCGTGGCATTTTCCTTGCGCATAGGGGCAGCGGGGGGCGAAGGGGCAGCCGGTCGGCGGCGTGAGGAGGTCGGGCGGACGCCCTTCGATGGCCAGGAGGCGGGTGTGGCTCGGTTGGTCGAGGCGGGGTATGGACTTGACCAGGGCCTCGGTGTAGGGCCTCGACATCTGGGAGAACAACGTGGCGGTGGGTGCCCTCTCGACCACATGGCCGGCGTACATGACCAGGATCTCGTCGGTCCGGGTCGCCACCACTCCGAGGTCGTGGGTCACCAGGATCATGGCCATCTGGCGCTCGTGCTGGAGCGATGAGAGGAGATCGAGTATCTGCGCCTGCACGGTGACGTCGAGTCCCGTGGTGGGCTCGTCGGCCATGAGGAGGCGGGGGGCGCAGGCCAGGGCGATGGCGATCATCACCCGCTGGCGCATGCCGCCGGAGAGCTGCCAGGGGTAGGCGTCGTAGCGCTCGACCGGCGAGGGGATGCCCATCTGCATGAGCAGGGAGAGCGCGGTCTCCTTGGCCTCCCCCCTGTCCAGCCCCAGATGGAGCCGGAGGGTCTCGGTGATCTGGCGCCCGATGCGCAGCACGGGGTTGAGCGACGTCATGGGGTCCTGAAAGACCATGGAGATCTGCGTGCCCCACAGTTGGCGCAACGTGCGGTCGGGTGCATTGAGGATCTCCGCTCCCTCGAAACGCACGGACCCGGTCTGCGTGGCCGACTGTGAGGGCAGGAGGCCCATGATGGCCCGGGAGAGGACAGTCTTGCCCGACCCCGACTCGCCGACGATGCCCAACGTCTTTCCCTGCTGAAGGGAGAGCGAGACGCCCTGGACGGCCCGCACCGCGCCGCGGGGCGTGGCGAAGGAGACGTGGAGGTCCTCCACCTGCAGCAGCGGGGTCACAGCTTGATCTCGGTGACGTCGAAGTGGGAGCGCAATTTGTCCGAAACCACGTTGAGGCTGAAGAGCAGCAGGAACATGGCCCCGGCGGGGAAGGTGACCAGCCACGGGTTGGTCTGCCCCTTGCCGCCGGAAAGGAGGCCGGCGCTCTCGTTGAGCATGTTGCCCCAGCTCGGAGTGGGGGGCTGGACGGAGAGGCCGAGGAAGGCCAGCGAGCCTTCGAGCACGATGATGGTGGCCACGGCGATCAGGCCGAAGGAGACCACGGTGGGCAGGATGTTGGGCAGGATCTCTCGGGCCAGGATGCGGCGGTCGCTGGCCCCGAGGGCCTTGGCCGCCAGGACGAAGTCCCGGGTGGCGTAGGAGAGGGTCGAGGCCCGGATGACGCGGAAGATCAGCGGGGCGCCGGCCACCCCGATGATCACGGTGATCTTCCACAGGGCGTGGCCCCAGAAGGTGACGATGGCGATGACGGCCACGATGGCCGGGAAGGCGAGCACCACGTACGAGGTCGTGTTGAGGAGGGTGTCGATGCGGCCCCGCCGGTAGGCCGAGACCATGGCTGGGACCCCACCGAGGATCAGTCCCAGTGCCGTGCCGCCGAACCCGACCACCAGGGAGACCCGGGCGCCGAAGATGAGCCGGCTCAGGATGTCGCGGTAGAGGTCGTCCGTGCCCAGGAGGTGGCCCCAACCGGGACCGGCGTTCTGGGGGCCGTTGTAATTCCCGATGATCGGATCGGGCAGGGGCAGCAGGTCGGCGATGAGTGCCATCAGGACGACCAGGCTGATCCAGCCCACGCAGATCCAGAAGAGGAGGCCGAGCTTCCTCCTGTTGGGTGTGTCGGTGGGCACGTCAGTCACGGGCGATCCTGGGGTCGACGACGGTGAAGAGGAAGTCGAAGAGGAAGTTGACCAGCACGATGGCCACCGCCACCACCAGGGTGATGCCCTGGACCACCGTGTAGTCGTCCTGGTTGACGCTGAAGACGAGCTGATAGCCCAGGCCGGGCATCTGGAGCAGCAGCTCCACCACGAAGGTGCCGGCGATGAGGCTGCCGATGGTCACGCCGACCGAGGCCAAAAGGGAGACCGACGAGGGCCTGAGCGCGTGGCGCCACATGATGCGCCGGTCGGAGAGGCCCTTGGACCGGGCCATGGTGATGAAGTCTTCGTGCAGGGTGGCGATCAGGTCGTTCCGCAGCAGGCGGAAGTACACCACGATGGAGCCCATGGCCAGGACGATGGAGGGCAGGAGCATGGCGTGCACGTTCGTCCAGAAGCTCTGGGTGATGGGCACGTAGGAGGCCGGGCCGGGGAACACGTGCCAGTGCACGGCGAAAAGCAGGACCATGACGGGCGCGATGACGAAGGGAGGGAGGGCCAGCATGCCGAAGGTGGTGCTGTTGGCCACCTGATCGAACAACCCGTTGGGCCGCCGCGAGGCGGACATGGCCATCGGGAAGGCCACGGCGAAGGCCATGATCTGCGAGAACACGATCAACTCCAGATCGATGGGGAACGCCTGGCCGATGATGGCCCTGGTGGTCTGGTGCGTCGTGTAGGACTGGCCCAGGTTCCCCCCCACCACGTGGCCGATCCAGATGAAGTACTGCTGCCACAGCGCCTTGTCGAGACCGAGCTCGTGATTGACGATGATCACGTTGGCCGGGGTGGCATTCGGCCCGAGGATGGTGTCCGTGGGGTTGCCGGGCAGGAGGTGCACCAGGAAGAACGACGCCACCGAGACGAAGAAGATGATGATGAGGAGCAGGACAAATCGCTTGGCGATATACCGGCCCACTTCGGTGTCGACCCCCTTTGGCTCCCGGCGCTCCCCAGCGGCGGATGATCCTAGACCCAGACCCGTTGTCCTACCATGCGGCCCATGCCTGACGAGACTCCCGCCCTCGCGGGGCGCATGCGCACCGCCTCCGCCGTGGGTGTGTCGGTCGTGGTGGCAGCGGGACTCCTGCTGCGCTTCTGGACCCGCTCGGCTCTCTGGCTCGATGAGGCGCTCACCGTCGACGTGGCCCGGCTCCCGCTGCATGCCATTCCCGATGCGCTCAAGCATGATGGCGCGCCACCTCTCTACTACTACCTGCTCCACTTCTGGCTCCGCGCCTTCGGGCAGTCGAACGTGGCGGTCCGCTCGCTCTCGGGAGTGCTCAGCGTCCTGACGCTGCCGGTGTCGTGGTTGGCCGGCCGGCGCATGGGCGGCCGGGCGGTGGCCTGGACCACGGTGGTCCTGGTGTCCAGTGCCCCCTTCGCCGTGTACTACGCCACCGAGTCCCGCATGTACGCGCTGGTGATCCTGCTCACCGGCTGCGGGTTCCTGGCCCTGCAGCGGGCGGTCACCGCGCCCCGGCCGGGCAACCTGGTCGCGGTGGGGGTGGTCACGGCGAGCCTGCTCTACGCGCAGTACTGGTCGCTCTACCTGGTGGGGGTGGTGGGCATCTGGCTGGTGGCGTCGGCCATCCGGTCCCCTCCCGGAGAGCGTCCCTGGCCGGCGCTGCTCGCCGTGGTGGCCGGGTGCCTGGCCTTCGTGCCTTGGCTGCCCGACTTCCTCTACCAGGCCAGGCACACCGGCACCCCCTGGTCGGCACCGCCGAACTTCGCCGCCGTGATCAACGCCATCACCGGCTTCACCGACAACCAGGGCTCCATTTCGGTGTCGGGGACCAACCAGGGACGCCTACTGGCCATCATCTACTTCGCCATGCTGGCCCTGGCCCTCTTCGGCGAGGGGAAGACCGACCGCATCGTCGAGCTCGACCTGCACACCCGCCCTCGGGCCCGTGCCGCCACCTTCGTGGTGGTGGGGACGCTCTTCGCAGCCATCGCCGGAGGGATCCTCACTTCGAGCGCGTTCTCCTCCCGCTACGCCGCCGTGATCTTCCTGCCGCTCCTCCTTCTCGTCGCCCTGGGCACCACGACGTTGCGCAACCCCCGGATACGGCTCGTCGTCGTGACCGCGGCCACCGCGGCCGGCCTGGTGGCGTCGGCCCAGAACGTGGTCACGCAGCGCACCCAGGGGCCCGAGATCGCCGCCGTGATCGACACCATGGCCCAGCCGGGCGACGTCGTCGCCTTCTGCCCCGACCAGCTGGGCCCGTCGGTCTACCGCCTGGTGGTGCACCCGTCGCGCTTCGACATGGTGACCTTCCCCCGGGGCACCGGCCCCCAAATCGTGGACTGGGTCGACTACAAGGACGCGGTGGACGCCGCCGACCCCGGTGCGTTCGCCCGGCAGCTGAGCCGGGCGGCGGGGGCGACCCACCACATCTGGTTGGTCTGGCAGCCGCAGTACGTGACCTACGGGATCAAGTGCGAGCAGCTGGCCAGCGGGCTCCTCGCCTCTTCGACCGCCGCCGGAGGCGGTGGACGCAACTGGGTGACCAACCACCCGTTCCAGTACTACGAGCCCATGAACCTGACCGAGTACTCGCCGTCGGCATCGTGAGGCGGTGGGAGACCCTGCGGGAGCCCGTGCGGGAGGCGGTCATCCCCTACCTGGTGGCCCGGGCCGTGGTCCTCGGCGCCCTCGGCCTGGCCCATTTCATAGTGGACCGCACGCACCCCGAGGCAGCGGGGGTGGCGGCCCGGGTCCACTCCGGGCTGCTCGCCTGGGACGCCGGCTGGTACGAGTCGATCGCCCGCTACGGCTACCGGCCATTGGGGGTCCAGTCGTTGCGGTTCTTCCCCGCCCTGCCGCTGCTGACCCGGGCCCTGGCCTGGTTCCCCGGCCTGGGCGACGGCGCCGCGTTGATCGTGATCACCAACGCGGCCGCCCTGGCCGCGACGGCCATGCTCTTCGTGCTCGTCCGGCGCGAGACCGCCGACCCGGCGGTGGCCCGGCGGGCCGTCTGGGTGCTCAGCCTGGTGCCGGCCGGCTTCGTGCTGGTCATGGGCTATGCCGAGTCACTCCTGCTCGTGCTGGCCATCGGGTGCTTCCTGGCCCTGCGGCCGCGGGCGGGCCGCCCGGACTTCGCCCTCGCCGCCGCCCTGGGCTTCGGTGCCGCCCTCACCCGCCCCATCGGCGTCCTGCTGGCGCTGGCTGCCGCCACCGAGGTGGCGCGCTGGTGGCCCCGGCTGGCGCCGCCCCAACGCGCCGCGGGCCTGGGGGCTGTGGTGGCGCCGGCCGCCGGCGTGCTGGCCTTCCTCGCCTGGTCCCGGCGGGCGGTGGGTGACTTCTGGGCCCCGTTGCGGGTGCAGGCCGAGTCGAGCCACCACGGTGGGCTGTCGGACCCGTTCGTCACCCTGGTCCACGACGCCCAGGGGATCCTGCACCACCACGTGGGCACGGCGCTCCACGTGCCCTGGGTGGTGCTGGCCCTGGCCCTCCTGGTGGTCTGCGGGCGCCGCCTGCCCGCGTCGTACACCGTCTTCGCCGGTGCCGTCCTGGCCGTGGCCCTGGCCGGCACCAACCTCGATTCGTTCGAGCGCTACGCCCTGAGCGCCTTCCCGTTGGCCTGGTCCGCCGCCCTCGTCTGCCGCCGGCCCCGGGTGGAGCACGGCGTCCTGGCCCTCCTTTCGGCCGGCCTGGCCGGGTACGCCCTGCTGGCTTTCTTGAACATCTCCGTCCCTTAGCGGGGCAGGGGGAGCCGGTAACCTGCGCCAGTGAACCAAGACGCCCCAGTCGTCATCGCCGGTGCCGGCCCGGGCGGCCTGACCGCGGCCTACGAGCTGACCCGGCGGGGCCAGCACCCTGTCGTGCTCGAGGCCGACGACGTGGTGGGGGGCATCAGCCGCACCGTCGTCCGCGACGGGTGGCGCTTCGACCTGGGTGGGCACCGCTTCTTCACCAAGGTGCCCGAGGTCGAGGCCCTGTGGCACGAGATCCTGCCCGAGGGCGACTTCCTCCTCCGCCCGCGCATGAGCCGCATCTTCTACGACGGCAAGTACTACGACTACCCGCTGAAGGCGGTCAACGCCCTGCGCAACTTGGGGTTGTTCGAAGCCGTGCTGTGCGGCCTCTCCTATGCCTGGGCCCGCGTCCACCCGCCCAAGGACGAGGCGAACTACGAGAACTGGCTGGTGGCCCGCTTCGGCTGGCGGCTCTACCGGACATTCTTCAAGACCTACACCGAGAAGGTGTGGGGCGTGGAGGTGTCCGACATGCCGGCCGACTGGGCCGCCCAGCGGATCAAGAACCTGGACCTGCGCAAGGCGGTGCTCAACGCCCTCCTGCCCCGGCGCAAGCAGACCGAGATCACCAGCCTCATTGAGGAGTTCCAGTACCCCAAGTACGGGCCGGGGATGATGTGGGAGGTCTGCGCGGACAAGGTGCAGGCCGCCGGGGGGACGCTGCACCTGGGGTCGCGGCTGACCAGGATCCATGTGGAAGGGGGCCGGGCCCGCTCGGTGACCTACGCCCGGGGCCAGGACGCCGAGCCGGGGGAGCTGGCCGTCTCGCACGTGATCTCGACCATGCCCATGCGCGAGCTGGTGCACTGCTTCGACCCGCCCCCGCCGGCCGAGGTGCTGGCCGCCGCCGACGACCTGCACTACCGCGACTACCTGACGGTGGCCCTCATCGTGCCCGAGTCGCGCAGCTTCCCCGACAACTGGATCTACATCCACGCCCCCGACGTCGAGGTGGGGAGGATCCAGAACTACGGCTCCTGGTCGCCCTTCATGGTCAAGGACGGGCGGACCTGCCTGGGCATGGAGTACTTCGTCTTCGAGGGCGACGCCATGTGGCGGACGGACGACGACGACCTGATCGCGCTGGGCACCAGGGAGCTCGGCCAGCTCGGACTGGCCGAACCGGGCGACGTGGAGGGCGGCTACGTCGTGCGCGTGCCCAAGGCCTACCCGTACTACGACTTCACCTACGAGGCCAACGTGGGCACCATCCGGCGCTATCTGGCCGCCGAGGCACCCAACGTGCACCCGGTCGGCCGCAACGGCATGCACAAGTACAACAACCAGGACCACTCCATGTACACCGCCATGCTGACCGTCGACAACATGTTCGGCGGCACCCACGACGTCTGGTCCGTCAACGTGGAGGAGGAGTACCACGAGAGCGGCACCGGCCGTGACGCACCGGTCCTGCCGTGGCGTCCCGTGGCCCCCGACGCCACCGCTCCCTCGTAGGAGGTGCGCCAGGACCGGACGCGGGCAAGGGTGCAGACGGGTGGGGTCGCGTTGTCGTACGCCGCGTTGGCCGTGGTGGTGTGGAGCGGGGCCTGGTTCGGTGGGGTCTCGACGCACACCCTGTGCGGATGCGGGGACCCGGCCCTCTTCCTCTGGTTCTTCCAGTGGCCGGCCACGGCGGTGGCCCACGGGTACGACCCCTTCTTCTCGACCGCGCTCTTCCATCCGGGCGGCATCAACCTCCTGGCCCAGACGTCCGTCCTCGGTCTCAGCCTGCCTCTGGTCCCGGTGACGTGGATCTTCGGACCGGTGGTTTCGCTCAATGTGGCGGCGACGCTGACCCCCGCGCTGAGTGCCTTCTTCACCTTCATCGTCCTGCGACGCTGGGTGCGCTACCAGCCCGCGGCGTACTTCGGTGGCCTCCTCTTCGGGTTCTCACCCTTTGTCCTGGCCAGCCTGCAGTTCGCCCATCTGATGACGGCGGCCCTCATGCTGCTCCCGTTGATCCTGGCCGTGCTGGACGAGATCCTGCTGCGCCAGCGGCACGACCCGCGCCGGGACGGGCTGCTGCTCGGCCTGCTGGTTTTCGCCCAGTTCTTCCTGAGCTCAGAGCTGCTGGC
This sequence comes from Acidimicrobiales bacterium, assembly GCA_035534235.1. Lineage (GTDB taxonomy): Bacteria > Actinomycetota > Acidimicrobiia > Acidimicrobiales > RAAP-2 > Bog-473. The sequence continues at coordinate 28,173 of DATLSH010000024.1, forward strand.
CATCATGGCGATGCTGGTCGTCGTCTGCCTGGCCGTCCTGGTAGTGGCCGCCCTGATCGGTGACCGGGAGGAGCTGCGGCGGCTGGCCCCCCATGCCGTCGAAGCCCTGGCGGTGGGGTCCGTGGTGGGCGGTGCGCTGCTGGCCTATCCGGTCTGGTTCGCCCTGGCCGGCCCGGCCCACCTGTCCGGCCTGGTCTGGCCGAACATCGGGTCCATCGGGGGGTACATCGGATCTAGCTTCGTGAGCCCGGACATCGTCCACGGGTCGAACGTCTACACGGCCCTGGGGGGCTACGAGGGTGGGCTGTTGCCGTCGTCGGCTTACCTGGGCTGGGGACTGATCGCCGTTCTGGTGGTGGGTACGGCGATCTGGTTCCGCGACCGCCGCCTGTGGTTCTTCGGATTCGTCCTCGCCCTGTGCGTGGTGAGCTCGCTCGGTGAGCGCCGGGGCCAGTGGGAGCTGGCTCGGGTCTTTGCCAAGATCCCGGTGATCGACAACGTCATAGAGCAGCGGTTCATGGCCTTCGGCTTCCTGGCCGCGGCCGTGATGCTCGCCATCGTGATCGACCGGGCGCACGCGCTGGCGCACGAGCGGCCCGGGGGCTTTCCGGGCGTGGCCGCGATCGCCGTCGCCGGCCTGACCGCGGTGGCCCTGGTCCCCATCGCCGTCACCTTCGTACCCAGCATGCCGTTCGCCATGCGCCCGGTGATCCTCCCGCGCTGGTACACGACCGTGGCGCCACGGTTGGAGCCGGGGCGGGTCCTGCTGTCGTACCCGGTGGCCTTCTCCGGCATTCAGGTGGCCATGGCGTGGCAGGCGGTGGACCGGATGAGCTACGCCCAGGCCGGAGGGGGCGGGCCCCAGGGGGTGAGTGCGCGGGCGGGTGCGGCCCGCGCCGGCTTCGATGTCCTGGCGCCGCTGGCCTTCGGCGTCCTGAGGGGCCCTCCCGTGGGGACCCCGTCGCAGTTGGCGGCCGTGCGCCACGCCATCGCCGTGTGGCAGGTCAACACCGTGGTGGTCGCCACCAACCCCACGGCTCCCTTGCTCCAGCAGGGGCATGACCCGGTCTACGCCGCCGGCTTCATGACCGCCGCGCTGGGGCGCCTGCCCGCAATTGAGTCGGGGGCGTGGGTGTGGAGCGACGTGTCGGTACGGGACGGTCACGCGCTCCGGATAGGACCGACGGTCATCGGGAGGTGCGCGGCGCAGGCCGAACGGCACCCGCACCCGCACGGCATCACCCTGCAGGTGGCCCGTTGCGTCGGGCAGGGGGCCGCCGGTGCCCGGTGACGCTCCGCCGCGTTCAAGAGGGGCAGGACTGGTGGTCGGGCTGCTGGCCCTGGGCGCGCTGGGCTTCGGCGTCGTGCAGGCCGCTCACGCGGAGTCCCGGCTCACCTCCCCCGTGGCCGTCCGGGCGGACGCGCAGAGCGATGCCTACTACGCCTGCCTGGACGCGCAAGCGCACTCGCTGGTGGGACCCCACGACGTGGTCTACCTGGGCGAGGCGACCCTCGACCGCTGGGTCACCGTCATAAAGGCGGTGGGGGGGTGGGCCGACATGACGGTGCACCGGTCGCGCGCCACCGTGGCCATCGTGCTCGTGCACGCCACCGGTGGTCCTTCCTGCGCCGGCGACGTGTTCCTGAGCATCCGCCGCCGGGCCGGAGGCCAGGTGCTCATGGCACGCGGCAGGCCGAGGTCCCGGTGAGCACGGCCGGCGCGGTTGCCCTCACCCTGGTGGTCCTGGCCCTGGCCGGATGCCTGCCCACGGTTGCCCTGGTGGGAGGCCGCTTGGTCGCTCTGCCCCTCTGCCCGCTGTCCGGTGCGGTGCTCTGCGCGTTGGCGGCGGCGAGCTCCATCGCCGTCTCGGGCACGATGGTGATGTGGCTCGTCCTGTGGGCGTCGGCCGCCGCCATCCTGAGCGCCGCCGCTCTCTGGCGCCGAGCTGGCCCCGGGGCGCAGATCGGGCGTGACCTCCGGCGGGAAGGACGTCCGGCGGTCCTGCTGGGCGGGGCGGCCGTGGCAGCCGCCGTGGCGTGGGCCCTCGAAACGGTGCGGGTGGCCAGTACCGGATTCGACACCCGGGCCATTTGGCTCCTGCACGCCCGATGGCTGGAACGCGGACACAGCGTTGCCCTGGCGGCGCTGCGCAACCACTTCGACGTGGTGTCGCATCCGAGCTACCCGCCGCTGGTCAGCGCCGTCATGGCCCTGTCCTGGCGGGTGTCGGGGTCCGGCGCCGATCGGGTCGCCGTCGTGACGGTGGCCGCCCTGAACGCCTGTGTCCTCTTCGTGGCCGGGTGGGGGATCGTCGAGGTGGCCCGGCGGGCAGCGACCCGCCTAAAGGCATCGGCGGTCTCCGAACGGCGTCTCCTGGCCCTGGGGGTCCTTCTTGCCGCCCTGGTGGTCCTGGTGGCCGGAGGCGTCCTGGGAGCTTTCGGCACCAACGGATACGCCGACCCCCTGTGGTCATTGGCTGCGGTGGCCGGGGTGGTCTACGGGCTCGTGCTCACACCGTCCACCTCGGATCTCGGAGTGGTCGCCATCGTCGTGGGGGTGGCCGGCCTCTCCAAGGTCGAGGGCACGGCCATGGCGATCGTGCTGGTGCTGGCGGTCCTGCTGCGCGTGCTGCTCGAGCGCGGGAGGGCGGGCACCGTGAGGCTCCCTTTGACTGCGGCGGGGCTCGGGCTCATTGCCCTCCTGGGTTGGCCGCTGCTCGTCGTGCTCATAGGCGTCCCGACGGATGCCAGCATCGCGGGGACCCGGCAGGGATCACTGTGGGTCCGGGCGCAGGCGACGTTCCACGCCGCGGTCCCGCACCTCCACGTGGTGGCCCTGGCCGCCGTGATCGCCGTGGCGGGACTCTGCTTCATGAGGCCGTGGCGCGGCCGGCTCGGCCTGGGCAACGACCTGTGGGCCTGGGGCGTCCTCTCCGTGGCCGTGCTCGTGCTCGGGGGGGCGTACGTCTTCGGGCCGGGCAACATTGAGCTCTGGTTGGCCACATCGGTCGACCGGACCACGATCTTCGTGGCCCTGACCGGGTGGTGGATCGTGACGTCGTGGGCGCTCTGCGGGTTGGCCGGGATCCTCCCGTGAAGGGACTGTTCATGGCTGCCTGCATGCTGCTCGGCCTGATCGGGACGGGCCCGGGGTCCGGGTCCGGGGCGGGGGACCGGGCGCCGGACCCATCGGCGGCGGGACTGAGCGCGTCCCTGCATGGGGCCCTGGTGCGCTCCGGGGCGTTCGGACCGCATCCCGTACGGTTGCTGTTGCTGGGGGACTCCATCGCCCTCACCCTGGGGATCGGGTTGGCCGAAGGGGCCCCCTCCGCGTACGGCGTCGCCATCTCCAATCGCGCCGCGCTGGGGTGTGACCTCGACCCGACCCTTGAGATCTCCACCTTCGGCCAGGGTGGGCCGGCCACCCAGGGTTGCAGCAAGTGGCGAGCCCTGTGGCCCTACATGGTGGCCTCCATCCGTCCCGAGGTGGTGGCCCTGGGAATGGGCCGTTGGGAGGTGTCCGACCACTACTACCAGGGCCACTGGGTGCACATAGGCCAATCCGCATGGGATGACCACCTGACCGCCGACCTCCGGCATGCCATCGCCATATTCCGCACGTCGGGTGCCAAAGTGGTGCTGCTCACCATGCCCTACATCCACCCCCGGAGCACGCAGCCCGACGGTCGACCCTGGCCCGAGGACACGACGGAGCGGACGCGCGCGTACAACGCACTGATCGACCGGTTTGCCCGCGGGTACCCGGGTGACGTGGAGGTCCTCAACCTGAACAAGATGCTGAGCCCCCGTGGCTCCTACACGTCGAAGGTCGACGGCGTCCGTGTGCGCTGGATCGACGGGATCCACGTCACGGTGGCCGGTGGGGAACTCCTGCAGCCCCAGATTCTGCCGGTGATCGACCGCCTCAGCCTGCAGGTCGAAGCCGCGGCGCGGCACGCACGGTGAGCGAGGACGCGGCGGCCGGGCCGCCCACGGCCGAGGTGCTGGTGGAGGCCGTGCCGGCCGCCATGTCGTTGGCGCCCATCGCAGTGGGACCGACCCTGGGCGCGGAACTCCTCCTGGACGAGGTCGCCAGTCCCGGCGTCGAATCCATGCGGGCGGGAATGCTGCAGGCCGGTCCGCTGGCGGTGGCAGGAGTGGTGGCCAACGGCGCCAGTGTCGTCCTGACCGTGGCCCTGGCGCGCCTGCTCTCCCCCCACAGCTACGGGGTCCTCAATCAGCTGACGGGCCTTTTCCTGATCCTCTCCATGCCGGGCTCGGCGGTCGTGGTGGCCGTGGTACGGCGGGTCACGATGTGGCACGAGGACGGTTCGGGTCACCTCGTGCGCCGCTGGGCCGGCCGGGTCCACCGCCAGGGATCCCTGGTGGTCCTGGTGTGGGCCGTCGTCGTCTTCGCCAGCCGCCACGGTGTTGCCGTGCTGCTCGGGCAGCGCAGTGGTATCGGCATCGCCGCCATCCTCACGGCCGCGGCCTTCTTCGTGCTGCTCTCGTTGGATCGTGGCTTGCTGCAGGCGCGCCGGGCTTACCGGCCGCTGGCGGTGAATCTCCTCGTCGAAGGCGGGGTGCGCACCGGGGCCGTCCTGGTTCTGGTGGCGGCCGGCACCGGTGCCTCGGGGGCGGCGGTCGGCGTGCTGGTGGGCGAATTGGTGGCTGCCGCTCACGCCCGGTACTCCGCCGTCGGGGCCTGGGCGGTTCCCTCCTCGGCCGCGGGCTGGCGGACCCATCCGGGCCTCCGCTCGTGGGGCACGGGATGGCTGGCCGCTCTGCGCAGCGACCACGTGCTCAGCGGATCGGCACTGCGACGGCACAAAGTCGTGTGGGACCTCGTCGTTGCTTCGGTTTCCCTCTCCATGGTGGCGTTCCTCCAGAATTTCGATGTTCTGGTCGTGGGCCGGGAGAACCCGACGCAGAGCGGTGCCTACGCCGCCGTCTCGGTCACCAGCAAGGCCATCGTGTTCGGAGCAGTGGTGCTGGGCGGCTATCTCCTGCCCGAGGCGGCCATTCGCTGGCGGCAGGGTGGTCACGCCCTGCGCCAATTGGCCGTGGTGCTCGTCCTGCTGGCCATCCCGGCGACGTTGCTGATGCTGATCGCGCTCGGTGCGCCACATGTCCTCCTTGAAGTGGTGTTCCATCACGCCTACTCCGAGGCCTCAACCGCCCTGGTGCCGCTGGTGGCCGCCATGATCCTGCTCAGCATTTCGGTGGTCCTGACCATGTACCTCCTGGCGGTGAGCCGCCGCTGGGTGTCGGTGGTGCTGGTTGCCGGGGCGCTGGCGCTGACCGTGACCACGCTGCGGGCGCACGGGGCACCGCGGGCCACGGCGCTCGCCGACCTGATGGTGCAGGCGGGAGTGGTCGGGGTCATCATCATCGGCTTCACCGTGGTCCACCGGGTCCGGCTCCGGAGGCACCCCGTACGGCTATCCTGACCTGGGTGGGAGACGAGCGACGACCGGTCCCTGCTGCCACCTACCCGGCGGGGTCGGCCACGGCGCCCCCCCGGGTGCAGGGCGTCCGGTCACCCGGCGCCGACGACCTGGCCGCCATAGCCGAGGAGGCCGGCATCCGCCGGGTCCACTTCGTGGCCTGGCGCGACCTCAATGATCCCGAGGCCGGCGGCTCTGAATTGCACGCCCATCACGTCGCCTCGCTCTGGGCTGCTGCCGGTATCGACGTCACCTTCCGCACCTCCGCCGTGCCAGGGGGTGCCCGTGCGTTGACCCGTGACGGCTACCGCGTCCTGCGCCGGGCCGGGCGTTATGCGGTGTTTCCCGGAGCGGCCTGGGAAGGCATCAGGATGGGCCATCGCCAGGGGGACGCCCTGGTGGAGATCTGGAACGGTATGCCGTTCTTCTCACCCTTGTGGTACCGGGGTCCGCACATTGTCTTCCTGCACCATGTCCACGCGGAAATGTGGGGCATGGTCCTGCCGCCCACTCTGGCCCGGATGGGTGACATGGTGGAGCGGCGCCTGGCCCCGCGTGTCTACCGGGACAGCCGCGTCGTCACGTTGTCGGAGACATCACGAGCCGAGATCGTCGAGTTGCTCGGGCTGAGGCCGGAGAGAATTTCCGTGGCGCCGCCGGGCGTGGACCCTCGCTACTCGCCCGGGGGCGAGCGTTCGTCGACACCCCTGGTGGTCGCCGTCGGCCGGCTCGTCCCGGTGAAGAGGTTCGACCTCCTGATCCGGTCACTGGTCAAGGCCAAGGCGGCCCTCCCTGAATTGAGGGCCGTCATCATCGGCGAGGGATACGAACGCCCGGTGCTCGAGGCGCTGCGGTCAGAGCTGGGTGCCACCGAATGGCTGGCTCTACCTGGTCGGGTGGAGGACGACGAGCTCGTCTCGTGGTATCGCCAGGCCTGGTTGGTCGCCTCGGCCTCGCAGCGGGAGGGATGGGGCATGACCCTGACCGAGGGCGCGGCCTGCGGGACACCTGCCGTGGCCACCGCCATCGCAGGGCACAAGGACGCCGTGCTCCACGGGGAGTCCGGACTGCTGGTGGACGGGGTCGAGGAATATTCGAGCGCCCTGGTGCGCATGCTCAGCGACGAGGTGCTGCGCAGCCGGCTCGCCCGCGGGGCCTTGGCCCGGGCCCGCTGGTTCACCTGGGCCGCCACGGCGCGCCGATCGCTCGAAGCTCTGGCCGAGGAGACCTCAGCTCGACTCTGAGTCCGGGTGAAAGCCGAAGCTGACGATCACCGCGTCAGCCAGGAGGAGTGCCAGGCCGCACCAGATCAGTTTCCCGGCGGGCACGAACGAGCCGGCCCAGTTCGATCCGGGTAGGTAGTGATGCGTGGCCTGGCCCAGCACCACGTTCATGCATCCGGCCGCGACCAGGACCAGTCCGCCGATGGTGGCGCACACCCGGGCCCAGGGCAGCAGGATGCCCGCAACCACGGCGAGGGCCACCGCCAGCCCGATTGGCCACGAGGTCACGGCGGCGGCGACCAAGCCCGTGGCCAGACCGGCCGACGTGGCGCGCACCCAGGTGCCCGGTTTCCCGGTCTCCGGACGGTGGCCGTGGTGGGGGAGGCTCAAGAGGGGGAGGTCCTGGGCCAAGGTCGACTCCGGCGCGGCTATCCCCGAGCGGCTGCGCCTCCGCCAGCGCCTCCGCCAGCGCGCGGGCAGGAGGCACAGGACGAGGCACGCGACCAACGTGGCACCGGAGATGCAGAGGGCGATCCACACCTCCCGTTGCGGGGTCCAGGTCAGCGCCACAGTGAAGTCTGAACCCCCGAGTGCCCGCAGGTCGGCCGCGGTGACCGGCCATCCGTTGGCGAAGCCGTCGACGAGATGCGACGCACCAAGTCCCACGGCATGCGAGCCCGCCCGGGCTCCCGGGCCGGGGATGGCCTCTGCCCTCCAGCCGGCATTGACGCTCTGGCCCAGCACGAGGACGAACGGGGCGGTCGCCCCGGTGATCTTCGCTCCCTCACTGTCGATGTGGTCCGCGGTGATCGACACCCGGGGTGCCGGGCCGGGTTGGCCGGCCGCCAGGTTCGGGGTACCGGAGGCTGTGGTGCCCACCGATGTCCCGGCGCCGCCTCCGACCGCAGAGTCGAGGACCAGCTGGTTGACGTCCCACCCCGTGCAGCGGGCGACGGTGACGGCGCAGAGCGGGTCGTGGGCCAGTGCCGTCTGCACCAGATGCGTACCGGCGCCCAGGGTGATCCCGGCGGCGCTGGGTCCGCAGGGCACGACCTGGACCTCTCCGTTGTCCAGGGCGCTCTGGGTCGACCCAACGATTTCGACGTCAATGGGCTGGCCGTCAATGGTCAACAGGCCCGAGGTGCAGGTCCCCGGCAGCTGGGCCGGCGTTGACGGAGCCTGGACGCCGGGTATGCCGATTTCGGCGATGCCCAGAGGCAGCACCAACGGCCCCGCCGTGTAGTAGTTGGCCGCCTTCTCCTGTCGCACACCGGTGAAGGTCACCACGAAGTGCCGCCCGTTCAGCGCGTCGAATTGAACGGGAATCGTGGTCACGGCGCCGGCGACGTTGCTGTCGGCGATGGGGGGCAACGACACCTTCCGGGTCACACCGCCGGCCGCGATGGTGAACGAGGTGGGGACGGAATGGCGTCCGTCGGCGATCACCTGCAGGGACAGGCCGCTCAGCGAGGTGGACGTGGCGAGGTCGTAGGTCAGCGAGGCCCCCACATTGGCGGCCAACCCGAGCCCCGGTTGCCAAGCCGTGGTGGGATCGCCGTCCAGGGTGGCCGAGGCGGTTGCCCGCAGGTCACCGGGCAGCCGGCCCGAGGAATAGGCGTCCACGACGCCGCCCGCCCCGGTGGTGGACCGTCCCAGCAGGCGGTCGATCTCGTCGTCGGGGAGCAGGGCGGAAAGGCTGGCGCTTCCCGACAAGGTGAAGGTGCGAGAAGTGGGGAGGGAGAACTGCCGGGAGATGGTGGCTTCGGGGTCGAAGCGGGGTGGGAAGGGCGAGGTTCGTTGGCGGGTCATCACCAGGGTGAGCCGGTCGCCGAGGGACGCCGCACCGACGGTCGAGAGCAATGCGGTGGGCAGCAGGATGGACTCGTGGATCAGCTGGCCGGGTATCTCGACTTCCGAGAACCCGACGCCTGACGCCGTCAGCGGCGGCGCAGTGTCGTTGGTGGTGGCGTCAATGGTGATCCGTAGGGTGCGGAAGGTCCGGTTGGAGAACGTGAGGGTCTGCCCTGTGGTCACGTGGGAGGACCCGTTGAGCCGGAAGGTGGCGGGCCGCTTGCCGTCGAAGGTCACGGTGACCTTGGACACCCACCGCGAGCGATCTCCTTTCTGCGGCTGCACCAGCGTGATGTGGTCGGTGGCGACCGGCGTGGCGAATCGCGCCTGCCACCATTGACCGGCCGGGTCGGGAGCGAAGATGCCGGTGACCCAGGAGGTGTCGAAATTGTCGTCAATGGCGCTGAAGGCGCGGTCCTCGGGGGTGTAGGACACCGAATTGCCGTAGCTGCTGGCCGTGACCGCCGCTGCCCCCACGTAGGTCGCGGTGGTCTTGCTCGCCAGCGATGTGCCCGGGAAGAGGTTGACCGGGCTGTCACTCAAGTCCGACTTCGCCGGATTTTCACTCGGGGTCTCGGTGGCGCCGGCATTGGCACTCAGGGTGTCCCAACGGAAGGCCTGCTTGCGGTTGGTGTCGGTGAGCACGAGCTGCGCCCCGTGTGCGACCAGCGCCCTGAGGCGGGACGGGTCCGAGTCGAGCGTGCCGGCGTAGTACACGGCGCTGGTGGTGTTGAGCAGGCCCAATCCGGCCAGATTGTTCAGGCCCGTGGCGTCACCGGCCATGACCACCGCACCGGTGTCGGACTCGGCCCGGAGCATGGGGCGGGGATCGGGGACCGTGTAGGTGATCAGCGGAGCGGGCCAGTGCACTGCGCTCGGCGCGGCCAGGTCCTCTTCGTTCAGGGTCGACACGGTCGACACGTTGGGCCGCGGCGCCCCGAACGAAACCGGATCCGCGAGTCCCTGGGGTGTCTGCCGCAGCTGCAGCGCCAGAATCTGCGGCTGAGGTGTCCCGTAGTGCTCGTAGCGCTGGTCGTTCTCCACCATGACGTCACCGGCACTCATCAGGCGCGCCATGGGAGCCAGTGCGTTCATGTTCGCCGTGCCTTCCTGCAACGGATCGTCGACCGCATAGAGGGTGTCGGCGGTGGCGATGGAGCCCATGATCTGTTGCTCGCGGGTCACGAAGTCGCGACTGAGCAGCGAGGGCTGTGGCGTGTCGACCGTGTCACCCCACCGAAAGGAGGCGAAGTCGTTACCCGGGATGGCCAGCACGCGGGTCCCCGGGTGGGTCTTGTTCAGATGGTTGACGGCCGCGACCTGGTAGGCCGGCAACGAGGCGGGCTGGGTGAAGTTGTTGGCGATGGTGTCCCCGTTGAACAGGGAGGGGTTGTTGGCCACCACCAGTGCCCCGATCAGCACCGCGGTACCGAGGCCCGCCACCGGGAACCTCTGCCACAGGGCGGTGATGCCACTGCCCAACAACATGGCCAGACCGAGAAGCACCACCGGTGTCGCCCGGTCGGTCGAACGGAGGGCCAGGCCCGCCGTGGTGTTGGTCATGAATGCCTTGAGCACGCCCCCCACGGCAGTGGGATGGGTGAAGGGGAAGGGCCCCACCGAGAGGACCATGCCCACGAAGACGAGCAGAATGAAGAACGAGCGATCCCGCCAGCGGATCATCGCGGCGGCCACCACAGCCAGGATCGGCACGGCGAACGACGTGATCAACAGCCAGACGTCCTGGGTGAAGCGCACCGCCGCGTTCGTCCAGGGACCAAGATGGTCGGACCCGTAGAAGTACCAGTACCCCAGGCCCCTCAAGATCTCCGTCGAGTTGGATGTCGCCGAAGTCGACGGGATGGTCTCCGTGTACCGGAGGACGTTGACGCCGTAGGCGGCCTCGACGGCGAGCCCGGCCATCCACCACAGGCAGATCCCCAGCGTGAGCACACCGATCCGCGCCGCCGTGAGGAGGGCCTGGCGCCAGGTGGCCTCGCGCCGGACCACCACGGCGTAGACGAGCCAGAGCACCGGAGCGATCCCCACGTAGAGGAGTGAGCTGGCATTGACCCCACTGACCAGCACCACCGCCAGGGCGAAGAGCGCCGGCATGCGCCATCCGCCCCGCCGCAGGGCGAGAATGGTGAAGGTCAGCATGAACGGCAGCCCCGCCCAGGGCAGCAGGATCACCGATATCCGGCCGGCGTACTGCAGGAAGTACGGCGACACCATGTAGGCCAGCGCGGCCACCACCGGCCCCGGACCCCGCAACCCCAGCGCACGGGAGAGGGAGAGGATCCCGTATCCCGCCGCGAACAGGATGGAGCCCAGCCACAGTCTCTGGGCCACCCAGACCGGGGCGTGGAGGAGCGCCAGGACCTCGTAGAAGGGCCCCATCGGCAGCAGGTAGCCGATGTACTCGTGGGTGACCGTGCCCAGCCCCACCGTCGGGTCCCAGAGAAAGGCGACCTGGCGCAGGAAGCGTCCGGGGTCCAGGTAGAGGTACGTCTTGGTGTCCGGCGTGACGACCCCGGGCCGCACCACCAGGAGCGGGACGTAAGCCAGGGTGGCCAGGACCACCGACCCACTCAGGCGCCATGCCCGCTCCACGTTGCCAGGGGCCGGCGGAGCAGCGTGCCGCCCTCGGGAGACAGTGGCGGCGGGGAAGGGGGTCATGAGGGGGTGGAGAATTCGACGACCGGTAGTGTAAGCAAGCCGCGGCGCCGCGGCGTGGCATACGAAGGGAGAGGACGTGCCCCGCAGCACCACCGCCAAGCTGACGGGTGAGCGTCCCCAACTCGGTGTGACCCCGGACTCGTTGCTGGCCCTGCACGAAGCAGGCTATCGGGCCGTGCTCGACCGGATCGGCAACGGCTGCATCCTCGATGTGGGTTGCGGCAACGGCTTTGAGTCCGCCCGCTTCCTGAGCCCCGATCGCCAGGTGGTCGGGGCCGACTACTCCTCCGAGGCCGTTTCGGAGGCGGCCTCCCGCTTTGCCTGCGAAGGCCTCCGGGTCGCCCAGATGAACGCTCTCGATCTGGGGTTCAGGGACCGGAGTTTCGACGGCGCCTGCTCGTCCCACCTGATCGAGCACTTCACCTACCCCGAGCCCCATGTCGCCGAGTTGGCCCGCGTGGTCAAGGACGACGGCGTGGTGTGCATCCTCACCCCGAACGAGCCGGCCGACTTTGAGAACCCGTTCCATCTGCACCTGTTCGGCCGCGGGGAGCTGCGAGAGATGCTTGAGCGCCACTTCCATGACGTCTGGCTGGGTGGGGTCGATGCCTCACCCCATGTCAAGGCCGATTTCGCCGCCCGCCGCCGCAAGGCCGCCAAGCTCCTGCGGCTCGATGTGCTGAATCTACGCCGCCGCATGCCGCATCGCTGGTACGTGTGGGCCTACACCCGCCTGCTCCCCCTGGCCTACAAATTGGTGGCCCGAGGCGACGCCGGCGGGACGACGGGCATCACCGCCTCGGATTGGTTCGTCACCGAGGAATTGGACGACAGCACCCTTGTCCTCCTGGCCGTGGCCCGCCAGCCTCGGGCCCCGCGAGCGACGTAGTGCTGCCCGTCGGCCTCACCGGTGGCATGGGCTCCGGCAAGTCCGCCGTGGCCGACCTGCTGGCGGACCGGGGTGCGGTGTTGATCGATGCCGACCAGGTGGCCCGGGATGTGGTCGCTCCCGGCGGACCGGCCTATCAACCGCTGATCGAGCGGTTCGGGCGCGACATCGTCGCCCCCGACGGCACCATCGACCGCCCCGCCCTGGCGGTAGTCGCCTTCGCCGATGAGGCGACCCGGCTGGACTTGAACGCCATCACCCATCCGGCGATCGGCATCGCCATGATCAAGGCGCGCGACGCGTTGGCGGATACCGACAAGATCGTGATCCTGGCCATCCCCCTGCTCACGGCCATGCACCGCGAGACGGTCAAGTTGGACAAGGTGGTGGTGGTCGACTGCCCGCTTGAGATCGCGCTCCATCGCCTCGTCGCCCAGCGCGGATTCGACCAGTCAGATGCCGAGGCGCGCATCCGTTCCCAGATCTCCCGGGAGGAGCGATTGAAAGCGGCAGACTACATAGTGGACAATTCCGGCGACCGGGCCGCGCTGGAGCGTGAGGTGGCCAAGCTCTGGGACTGGCTCACCGCCGCGGCTGCTGCTCAGGTCTGACGGAGCCGGTTCCTGGTGGCCTTGGCCGCCGCCACCCGCCGCGTCCGGGCGATGGCGCCCGCGCTGGGGGGCCGGGCCGGAGGGATCCACATCCATTTCCCCGGCTT
>DATLSH010000025.1:0-12596 GCA_035534235.1 Acidimicrobiales bacterium
CGACCATGTCGCTGAACAGGATGGTCACGGTGCCGTCGTTGGGCATGGGTTCGGTGGGAGGGACCGCCGCCGCATCGGATCGCGACCCGCCCGGACGCTCGTTCCCGTGCCGGTGCCGCCGCGGGTGGTGCTGAGTGTGGATCTGCCGGCGGATCTCCTGACTCAGAGCGGCCAGGTCGATGGGTGCGGTCCCGGCCCGGCTGGGTAGGGCATCGACCACGCTCCGGACTCTCTCGGCCACCGCCTCAATGACCGGTTGGCCGGACTGGTTGGGCCGGCTCCGCACCTCAATGCCTCCCATGATGGAGAAGCCTCTTATGACGATCCGGGGTGAGCCCGGCACCCGTGGGACATCGCGCATGCGCATGCTCCGGCCGCCCATGAAGGAGAATCCCTGCAGGTCCACGTCGAATCCCTCGGGTACGACGATCTTCACCCCGCCCCAGAAGGCCACGGCGGTGATCAGGACCTCCGGGCCGTCGATCTCCGCCCGCCGCAGGTCCATGTCGCAGCCGCCCATGATGGCAAGTGCGTTGGTCCTCCCGCTCATCCGCCACCGGCCCTTGGTGCTCGACCCGCTCATGATCGCCACGTGCCAACGCCGGGAGCGGCGCGCCACCCCCTCTTCCTGGGGCGCCGGTGGGGCGGGCAGGTTGGCCATGGCCTTCTGGAGCTCGCCACGGGTCCTTGCTTCGAGGGCCAGTCCGACCCGCTCGGAGAACTCATCGAGGGTCAGACGACCGTCGACCACGTGCTCGCGCAACAGGGTGACCGTGCCGTCGCGATCGGCATCGGCCACCCGTTCGGCCAACTCTCCTCGGCCGGGGCCGGATGGCTGCTGCAGGGGTTCGGACCAGTCCGCCATGCCTGCAGTTTGCTCTGTTCTGCCCCGCCACGCATGTCCGGGCGTGGTCCGATGCCCGTCGTGAGGCCACCGACCCTGCCGGTAGGGTCTGTGGCCGTGCGAGGCATCATCAGCGCAGCCGGCTACGTGCCCTACCGCCGTCTGTCCCGAACGGGCATCTCGGCCTTCATGGGCAGTGGTGGCGGCCAGGGGACCCGCGCCGTGGCATCACACGACGAGGACACCACCACGCTCGGGGCCGAAGCGGCCCGTCTGGCCCTCAGGGGCGTGCCCGCGGCGGTCCCCGACTCGCTCTGGTTCGCCACCTCGTCGCCGGCCTACCTTGACAAGACCAACGCCACGGCGGTGGCGGGGGCCCTCCGCCTCCCGGCCGACGTCGGCGCCTATGACTTCGGGGGCGCCTTGCGCTCGGGGATCGGCTGCCTGGTCACGGCCCTTTGCGGCACCGGCACCACCCTGGTGGTCAGCGCGGACCAGCGCGACGGCCTGCCCGGCGGTGCCGACGAGGCCGCCGGCGGCGACGCCGGAGCCGCCGTGCTGGTCGGCGACGGACCGGGTGTCGTGGCCGAACTGGTGGCCACCGCGTCGGCCACCGACGAGTTCACCGACCGGTGGCGAGCTCCCGGGGAGGGCGTCTCCAAGCTCTGGGAGGAGCGGTTCGGCGAGAACCGGTACCTCCAGCTGGGCCAGGACTCCTTCGCCCGCGCCCTCAAGGCGGCAGGCCTTGAGGTGGCCGACGTGGGGCGAGCCGTGGTCACCGGGATGCACGGGCGCGCCGTTGGCGCCCTGAGAAAGAAGCTGAGCCTGAGCGAATCCGCACAGTGCGACGACCTCACCGGTTCGGTTGGGCAGTGCGGCGCCGCGCACCCCCTCCTGGTCCTCTCCTCCGTCCTGGAGGAGCTCGCCAGCGACCCCTCCATTGAGCCGGGCACGGTGGTGGTGGTGATGCATCTGGCCGATGGAGCCGATGCAGTGGTCCTGCGTACGACGAGCGCACTGGCGCAGTGGCAGCCGCCCCGCCCGGTGAGCCGTCAGATCGCGCAGGGCGCTGAGCTCCCCTATGCGAAGTTCCTGGCCTGGCGCGGGCAGCTCAAGCCCGAGCCACCCCGCCGGCCCGAGCCGGCCCGGGTTTCGAGCACGGCGGCCCACCGCAACGTGGAGTGGAAGTTCGGATTCGTCGGCTCCCGGGACCGGACATCGGGTGCGGTGCACCTGCCCCCGTCGCGGATCTCCATGGAGGGAGGCGCCGTCGACGACATGGAGCCCGTGGGCATGGCCGATGTGGCCGGCACGGTGGTGACCTTCACCATCGACCGCCTGGCCTACTCCCCCAGCCCGCCCATCGTGTTCGCCATCGTTGACTTCGACGGTGGCGGGCGGTACCCCGTCGAGCTGACCGACGTCGACCCGGCCGAGGTGCAGGTGGGCACCCGGGTCGAAATGACATTCCGGCGCCTTTTCAGTGCCGACGGCATCCATGACTACTTCTGGAAGGCGCGGCCCTTGCGGCGGGGAGGAGCAGACTGATGGGCTCGCACGGCATCCGCGATCAGGTGGCCATTGTGGGCATGGGCTGCACGCCCTTTGCCGAGCACTGGGACAAGGGGCTGGACGATCTCATCGTCGATGCCTGTACCGACACCTTCCGTTCCGCCGGCGTGGACAAGGACGATATTGACGCCTACTGGTTCGGCACCGCGCAGAGCGGGATGAGCGGTATCACGCTGGCCCGCCCTCTCCAGCTGCGTAACAAGCCGGTGACCCGGGTGGAGAATTACTGCACCACCGGGTCCGAGGCCCTGCGTGCCGCGGCCTACGCCGTGGCGTCGGGCGCCTATGACGTGGCCATGGCGGTCGGAGCGGAAAAGGTGAAGGACAGCGGCTTCCAAGGGCTCAACGCCATGAACCCCCCGGGAGACGGCACGGCCCGGACGCTCACCGCGGCAGCCATGTTCTCCATGGTGGCCCCGGCGTACGGCCAGAAGTACGGCGTCGACGAGGAGACCATGGCCGACGTGCTGGCCACCATCGCAGTCAAGAACCATCACAACGGTGCCCGCAACCCGCGGGCCCAGTTCCGGCGTGAGATCACCAAGGAGACGGCGCTCAAGTCACCCCGCCTCGCCGGCAGCCTCGGCGTGTTCGACTGCGCCGGTGTGGCCGATGGTGCGGCGGCGGCCATATTGGTGCGGGCCGAGGATGCGCTGCACTACACAGACAAGCCGCTCTACATAAAGGCGCTCTCCTTCGCCGCCGGCAGCGGTTCCGGACTGATCGACCCCGGCTACGACTACACCCACTTCCCCGAATGCGAGGCCGCCGCCGCCGATGCCTACCGGCAGGCCGGGATCACCGATCCCCGCCGCCAGCTGGCCATGGCCGAGGTGCACGACTGCTTCACCCCCACCGAGCTCGTGCTGATGGAGGACCTCGGGTTCGCGCCGCGTGGAACGGCGTGGAAGGAGGTGCTGGCCGGCACCTTCGCCCTCGACGGTGACCTGCCGGTCAACCCCGACGGGGGTCTGAAGAGCTTCGGCCATCCGGTCGGCGCTTCAGGCCTGCGCATGTTCTTCGAGTGCTGGCTGCAGCTGCGCCACGACGCCCCGGCCGACCGCCAGATCGCCACCACCGACCGCGGCCTGGCCATGACCCACAACCTGGGGGGCTACCCCGGGGAGATGGTGTCGTTCGTGTCGGTGGTGGGCGCAGACCTGGGCTGAGCCGGCCCCACCGCGAGCACTACTCCACCAGCTCGCCCAGAGGCGTGAAGTCCAGCCCGTGGGCGTCGGCCACCGGCTGGTAGACGACGTGGCCATCCGCCACGTTCACCCCTTCGGCCAGGGCGTGATCGGCGCGCACGGCTTTCTTCCATCCGAGGGAGGCGATGCTCAGGGCGTAGGGGAGTGTGGCGTTGGCCAAGGCATGCGTGGACGTGTGCGGCACCCCGCCCGGCATGTTGGACACGCAGTAGAAGATCGACCCGTTCACTTCGAAAGTGGGGTGGGAGTGGGTCGTCGGGCGGGTCGACTCGAAGCAGCCACCCTGGTCGACGGAGATGTCGACCAGCACCGATCCGTGGCGCATCTGCCCCACCAACTCGTCGGAGACCAGTCGAGGGGCCCGGGCGCCGACGACGAGAACCGCCCCGATGACGATGTCGGCTTGGACGCAGATCTCCTCAATGGCGTGTTGCGAGGAGGCGATCGTCTCCAGCCCGCCGCGGAAATGGTGGTCGACCTCGCGCAGCTTGTCCAGGTTGCGGTCGAGTACGAAGACCTCCGAGTGCATACCGACTGCCATGGTTGCCGCCGCCATCCCCGCCACCCCGGCGCCGAGGATCACCACGCGCGCGCAGCGCACCCCGGGCACGCCGCATACCAGGACTCCCCGGCCGCCTCCGGCCCGCATCAGGTGGTGGGCACCCACGAGCGGTGCCATGCGGCCGGCCACCTCGCTCATCGGCGCCAGCAAGGGGAGGGAGTTGTCGCTCTGGCGCACCGTCTCGTAGGCGATGGCCACGTTGCCCCCCCCGACCAGCGCATCCGTGCACTGGCGCGAGGCGGCCAGGTGGAGGTAGGTGAAGAGGGTCTGACCCTTGCGTGCGCCGAGCAGGTGGTACTCCTCTGTGACCGGCTCCTTCACCTTGCACACGAGATCCGAGGACGCCCAGACGTCCTCAGCCCGGTCGATGATTGTTGCCCCCGTGCGCACGAATTCCGCGTCGGGCATGGATGATCCGTCACCGGCACCCTTCTCGACGTAGACCGTGTGCCCGGACGAGGTCAGCTCGCGCGCACCGGCCGGCGTGATGGCCACGCGGTACTCATCGTCCTTCACTTCGCTTGGTACCCCGACGATCATCGCTCACTCCTCAATCTTGCTCATGACGTGCTTGACCCTCGTGTAGTCCTCGAACCCGTAGGCGGAGAGGTCCTTGCCGTACCCCGACCGCTTGAATCCGCCGTGAGGCATTTCGGCCACCAGTGGTATGTGGGTGTTGATCCAGACGCACCCGAAATCAAGGTCACGTGCCATCCGCATGGCCCGCCCGTGGTCACGGGTCCACACTGATGACGCCAGCCCGTACTCCACACCGTTGGCCCACTGCAGAGCCTCCGCCTCGTCGCTGAACTCCTGGACGGTGATGATCGGGCCGAAGACCTCGGACTGCACCAGCTCGTCGTCCTGCCTCAGTCCGGCCACGACCGTCGGGGCGAAGCAGTAGCCGCGGGCCCCTACCGGGGTGCCCCCGGCCAATACCTCGGCGTGCGAGGGCGCCCGCTCCACGAATCCGCGCACCCGTTCGAGCTGGTGGGCGCTGTTGAGGGGCCCGTAGTCCGCATCCTCGTTGTCGGTGCCACCCACCGTGGTGCCTTCGGCCTGCTCGACCAGTGCGGCCAACAGGTCGGCATGCACCCCCGGAGAGGCCAGGACCCGGGTCGCCGCCGTGCAGTCCTGCCCCGCATTGAAGTAGCCGGCCCCGGCGATGCCCGCCGCCGCTGCCGCGGGATCGGCATCGTCGAACACGATGACCGGTGCCTTCCCGCCCAGCTCCAGATGGACCCGCTTGAGCGTGGGCGCAGCCGCCGCCGCGACCTCCATGCCGGCTCGCACCGACCCGGTCACCGAGACCATGGCCGGCGTCGGGTGCACCACCAGGGCCCGGCCGGTGTCGCGGTCACCGCACACCACGTTGAAGACGCCCGGCGGGAGGTGCTCGGACATGATCTCTGCCATAAGGAGCGCGGTGACCGGGGTGGTGTCCGAGGGCTTGAGCACCATGGTGTTCCCGGCCGCCAGCGCGGGGGCGAACTTCCAGACCGCCATCATCATCGGGTAGTTCCACGGCGTGACGGCGCCACACACGCCGATCGGCTCGCGCCGGATGAAGGAGGTGTGACCGGCCATGTACTCCGCCGCGGCCAGACCCTGCAGATGGCGCGCCGCTCCGGCGAAGAAGCGGATCTGGTCCACCATCGGTGGAATCTCCTCGGCCATGGTCAGCGCAATGGGCTTCCCTGTGTTCTCGCTCTCGGCGCGGACCAGGTCTTCGGCCCGATCCTCTAGGGCATCGGCGATCCGCAGCAGGGCCAGGCCGCGCTCGGACGGGGTGGTGCGCCGCCAGGTGGTGAAGGCCTCGGCGGCCACCCGGAAGGCCCGGTCGACGTCGGCTGGACCGGACACCGGGGCCTCGGCGAAGGGCTCCCCCGTGCTCGGATCGGTCAAGGGAGCCGATGGACCGTCCTCGGCACTGCGGTAGGCCCCCCCGATGAAGTTCTGCAACCTGCGCATGCGACTCCCTCCCTTGCTGTTGCCATGATGGCCTACCACATCCGAAATCGGACTGTAACAAGCGTATCCGCAATATTCTCGACCCTTCACGACGAATTCTGTTTAGATGATGGTAGTTTTATGACATAATTCTGCAGAATCCATGGGCTACCGTAGGGCGGTCCACAGGAGCGAGGAGGGGCATGTCCGACCCGGAAGAGCCGGCAGAGGCGATGACGGAGGGCGAGACGGGCCCCGGAAGCGGCCCCATCTTGGATGCACCGAACCGGGCCATCATCGAAGCCCTCCAGCGCGACGGGCGGCAACCCTACGGCGCCATCGCAGCCGAGGTCGGTCTGTCCGAGGCGGCGGTCCGGCGCCGGGTCCAGCGTCTGCGCGAAGGCGGGATCATGCAGATAGTGGCCGTCACCGATCCGCTGCAGCTCGGATTCACGCGGCAGGCCATGGTGGGGATATCGGTCGAAGGGGACGTGCGCCAGGTGGCCGAAAAGCTGGCGTCGTTGCCCGAGGTCGACTACGTCGTCATGTGCGCCGGCTCGTTCGACATCCTGGCCGAGCTGGTCTGCGAGAACGACGACCGGTTGCTGCAGGTTCTCAACGACTCGGTGCGTTCCATCCCCGGCGTGCGCGCCACCGAGACCTTCTTATACCTGAAGTTGGCCAAACAGACATATTCCTGGGGCACGCGATGAACGGCCATGCCGCCATCGCCACCCGCCGAGTGGAGGACCGATGAGCACCAACAATCCCGAGAATTCCAACCTGAGCGATCAGGCCCGTCGCCACCTTTGGCTGCACTTCAGCCGCCTGGCCACCTACGAGACCCATGAAGTCCCGGTGATCGTGCGTGGGGAGGGAGCATATGTGTGGGATCAGCATGGCAAGCGCTATCTGGACGGCCTGTCCGGTCTCTTCACGTCGCAGATCGGGCACGGCCGTACGGAACTGGCCGAAGCGGGAGCCAAACAGGCCAGCACGCTGGCCTACTTTCCCTTGTGGACATACGCGCACCCCCGGGCCATTGAGCTGGCCGATCGCGTCGCCGGCCTGGCCCCCGGTGACCTCGACCGCGTCTTCTTCACCACCGGTGGGTCAGAGGCGGTGGAGTCAGCGTGGAAGCTAGCCCGGCAGTACTTCCGCCTCACGGGGCAGCCGCAGCGCACCAAGGTCATCAGCCGCAACATCGCCTATCACGGGACCTCCATGGGGGCCCTCTCCATCACCGGTATTCCCGATCTGAAGACCCCGTTTGAGCCGCTCGTGCCCGGCGCCATAAAAGTGCCCAACACCAACTTCTACCGGGCCGAACTTTTCGCCGACGACGAGGTGGCGTTCGGGAGATGGGCCGCCGACGAGATTGAGCGGGCCATCCTCCGCGAGGGTGAGACCACGGTCGCCGCCGTCTTCCTCGAGCCCGTCCAGAACGCCGGTGGATGCTTCCCGCCCCCGCCCGGTTACTTCGAACGGGTACGCGAAATCTGCGATCGCCATGGCGTGCTGTTGGTCTCCGACGAGGTCATCTGCGCCTTCGGCCGCCTGGGCCACTGGTTCGGTGCGGCGCGCTACGGGTACCAGCCCGACATCATCACGGTGGCTAAGGGGCTGACTTCGGGCTATGCACCTCTCGGCGCCATGATCGCCTCCGAGCGCCTGGTCGAGCCCTTTTTGAAAGAGGGAGCCTCGTTCCTGCACGGCTTCACCTTCGCCGGGCATCCGGTGAGCTGTGCGGTGGCCCTGGCCAACCTCGACGTCTTCGAAGGGGAGCAGATCCTGCAGCACGTCCAGTCGACCGAGGCTGCCTTCCGGTCCGCGCTGGAAGGCCTCGGCGACCTGCCCATCGTCGGCGACGTGCGGGGGGCCGGCTTTTTCTACGGCATTGAGCTGGTCAAGGACAAGGCGACCCGGCTCTCGTTCGGCGACGAGGAGTCCGAACGGTTGCTCCGGGGCTACCTCTCGGGAGCACTCTTCAAGGCCGGCCTGATCTGCCGGGCCGACGATCGGGGCGATCCGGTGGTCCAGCTCGCCCCTCCCCTCATTTGCGGCCAGGAGGAGATCGACTTCATGAGCTCCACGCTGCGCGAGGTACTGACCGAGGCATGGCGCCGGATGTAGGCCCCTCGGAGGCGGGGGCTGCCGACTCGCAGCGCCTGTCCCTCTGGTGGGACGCCATCCCGGATCCGCTGCCCCCCCGCCCTGCCCTGGTCCGGGACCTCCAGGTCGATGTCTGTGTCGTCGGCGCCGGCTTCACCGGACTGTGGACCGCCCTCGCGCTGGCCGAAGCCGATCCGGCGCTGCGCATCGCCGTGCTGGAGAAGGAGGTCGCCGGGTTCGGCGCCTCTGGCCGCAACGGGGGCTGGTGCTCGGCCCTCTTCGCCACTTCCGATTCGGCGCTGGCCCGCCTCCACGGCCTGGCTCCCATGCGCGCCATGCGGAGGGCCATGCAGGAGACCGTCGACATCGTCGGCCGGACGTCGGCCGCCGAGGGGATCGACTGCCACTACGCCAAGGGTGGCTCCATCGACCTCGTGCGCCACGAGGCCCAGCGACCCCGGGCCATGGCCGAGATCGACGTGGCCCGGGCACACGGTTTCTGCGAGGACGACGTGCGCTGGCTCACCGCCACGGAGGCCCGGGAAGTCATCGGCGTCGAGGACGTCCTGGGCGCCACCTTCACCCCGCACTGCGCCGTGGTCCAGCCCGCGCTGCTGGCCCGCGGGTTGGCCGACGCCGTCGAGCGGCGCGGCGTGGCCGTCTACGAACATACCGAGGTCACCGCCATCATGCCGGGGTCCGCGGGTTCGTCACCGGTCGTCCGCACCACGGGCGGCACGGTCACGGCGGAAGTGGTGGTGCGGGCCACCGAAGCGTGGACGCCCAGGTTGCCGGGCCACGAGCGGGCCCTGGTCCCGGTCTACTCCCTGATGGTGGCCACCGAACCCCTGGGCGAGGACTTCTGGGCCGCGGCCGGCCTCCCGGAGCGGACCACGTTCGCCGACTACCGGCACATGATCATTTACGGGCAGCGGACGGCGGACGGCCGTATCGCCTTCGGCGGGCGTGGCGCGCCGTACCACTTCGCCTCCAAGGTGCGACCCTCCTTCGACACCGAGCCCGCGGTTCACGCGCTGTTGCGCCAGACCCTCACCGAACTCTTCCCCGCCCTCGGCTCGGCTCGGTTCACTCACGCCTGGGGTGGCCCGTTGGGGATCCCGCGGGACTGGCACTCATCGGTGGGACTCGACCGGGTGCGGGGGCTGGCCTGGGCCGGGGGGTACGTGGGTGACGGGGTGGCGACGACGAACCTGGCCGGGCGCACGCTGGCCGATCTGATCACCGGAGCCGACACCGGGCTGACCCGCCTCCCGTGGGTGGGCCACGTGTCGCCTGATTGGGAGCCCGAGCCGTTCCGCTGGTTGGGGGTCAATGCCGGCCTGTGGACCATGAAGCTGGCCGACCGGACCGAGGAGCGCAAGGGTCGTCCCAGCCGTCTGGCGGAGCGGCTGGGACGGCTCCTCGGTCAGTGATCGGTGCCACAATCGGCATTGTGGACCCCTTGGCGCACCAGGCCATCACCAGGCTGATCTACCTTTACGCCGAGCGGATTGACGCCGGCGACTTCGACGGTGTGGGCGAAGTCTTCCAGCACGCCACGCTTACCTTTGAGGGATTCGGTGACGCCATCACCGGCCGGGAGGCCATTGCAGCGCTGTACGGACGCACCACCCGGCGCTACAAGGACGGCACCCCGCGCACCAAGCACCTGATGACCAATGTCATCGTCGAAGTTGCCGAGGACGGGCTCTCGGCCGCCAGCCGCTCGTACTTCACCGTCCTGCAGGCGGTGCCCGGAGCGTTGGACCTCCAGCCGGTGATCGCCGGACGGTACCGCCATTCCTACGACTGCGTGGACGGCGAGTGGCGCGTCGTCGCAATGCACATCATGATTGACCTCATGGGAGACCTTGCGCATCACATGCTCTTCGACCTCAAGCCATGAAGCTCTCGCTGACCTACAGCTGGAAATGCCCGCCGATGGCCTTCTGGGAGCTGTACTTCGATCCTGAATTCATCGTCCGAATGCACCTGAAGGCGCTCGGATCGACGGCGGCCGAAGTGGTGTCCCAGGAGGGTGATCTCTCCGGGGGCCTGGTGCGGACCCTGCGCTACGGGCAGAAGCCCAACATGCCCGGGCCCGTGCGCAAGATCTTCGGCGAGGAGATCACCACCACCGAGGTCAGCACATTCGACCCGTCCTCTTCGACCACCACCTTCACCATGACTCCGGGGACCATGGCCGACAAGACGCAACTCAGCGGCGCGATCGCCCTGATCGACGAGGGCGGGTCCACGACCGAGAAGTTCTCGCTGGAAGCCCGCGTCAAGATCTTCGGGGTGGGGCCGGTCGTCGAGCGCTTCATTGAGCACCAGGCCCGTGAGACCCAGGAGAAGTCGGTGACCTTCATGCGTGAGGTGCTGGAGAAGTAGGGCCTGCGCTCCGGCGCAGCATCTCTCCTTGCTCCCCTTCGACGGCCGAGCCGGCCACCAAGGGCGACTGGGTCAGCGCGTAGGCACCAGCCAGCATCACGCAAAGGGCGAGGGCTTCAGCGGCAATGAAGCCCGGGCCACTGCGCAGGTGCTCGCCGAAGACAAAGGCGCCGATGGCCACGCTCACGGTCGGATTGACCATGATCATGCTGGCTCTTGAGGCGGCGATCGGACCGGCGTGCAGCGCATTCTGCAACAGGAAGAAGCCCGTGGCCCCGGTCACCCCGATGGCATAGGGCTCCCAATGGCCGAACACATGTGCCCAGCCGGCAGTGATCAGCGTGGTGGTCGCCTTGGTGAGGGACGCGTTGTAGGCGAACAGGGTCCCGGCGGCGGCACCGAATGCCGCGGCCCGCCACCAGCGCGGCCCATGGTGAGCTCCGACTACCAGCAGGCCGGCGGTGGTCACGACCAGCACCGTGACCAACCCCCAGGCATGCGATCCGGGTATGCCACGCCCCGTGGCGGGTGCCGCGGAGGCGATGAACCCGGTCAGACCGGCCACAATGGCCACCGAGCCGACGACCTCCCGCCAACCGACCTGGCGGTGGAAGACCACCGCCAGGATGGCGATGAGGAAGAGGATCTCCACGGTGAGTATCGGCTGCACCACCGTCAGGGTCCCGAAGCGCAACGCCGTGGCCTGCAGCCCGAAGGTCACCAGGAGAAGTGCCAGCCCCAGCACCCATACCCCGCGCCGCAGGGCATGGGTGAGCAGGCTCATGCGCATGGCATGGCTCTGGGGAGCCGACTCCACTCCCATGCGCTGGAGGACCCCCGCAATGGCGCTACACGCTGCGGCGCCGGCCGCCAGGAGGTAGACCATGCCCACGTTTTAGCCCAAGTGCGTTCATGCTCTCCCGATCGACGTCAGCCGACTGCACCCATCACCGCGAGGCCCACTCGGGGTGGTCCATGATGGACCGGTCGGGGTAATGGCGAAGCGACAGGAGGAGGCAGATCGGTGGCAATCGCAGAAGACCTGGCGATCATTCACGACCCGGAGACCGACCAGGCGTTCCACGTCGAGCAGCACGGGATCGACTTCATACCCGAAAGCGAGCGTTGGGCCCGTCCTCGTGACCTCTTCGGCATGTGGGGCGGGGCCAGCCTCAATATCGAGTACTTCCTTTACGGCGCCGTCCTCATGGGTTTCGGATTCACGTTCGCGCAGGCCGTGTCGCTCATCGTCATCGGCAATCTCTCGTACTTCCTGCTCGGTGTCTGCAGTCTGCAGGGTCCCGACACGGGCACCACGGTGTTCGGGGTCAACCGGGCCGGCTTCGGACCCAACGGGTCGCGCATCATCGCCATCTTCAACTGGGCCAGCCAGGTGGGATTCGAGATCGAAGGGCTGATACTGATCGTCGCCGCGGGACTCGTGCTCGCCGAGGAGGGTGGACTCCGCCCCGGGACGCCGGCCAAGTACGGCTTGGTGATCGGCGCCGTCGCCGTGCAGTTCGTCCTGCCGTTCCTGGGCCACGCCACCATCGTCAAGACTCTGAGGCTGCTGATCCTCCCGTTCGTCCTCCTCTTCGTCGGTCTCCTCATCTTCGTCACCCGTCATGCCACAACGCACGGGGTGCCGGTGGGGGCGTCGTGGCAGGTCTACTTCGCCGGGTTGGCCTTCACGATCGCACTGTCGGGCCTGGGCTGGGCCGAGAACGGGAACGACTACTCGCGCTACCTGCCTCGCAAGTCATCGGCCAAGGGGATCGTCTTCTGGGTCTTCCTGGGAACCGCCGTTCCCGAAATCCTCATCATGATCCTCGGTGCCGCGACGGGGACATGGCTGAAGAACATAAGTGCGAACTACCAGCAGGCGGGAACGGTCTTCCAGAAGGGCACCAACGTGTTTCAGCCGTTCTTCCATCAGAGCGGACTCCCCTCTTGG
>DATLSH010000026.1:0-10552 GCA_035534235.1 Acidimicrobiales bacterium
CCACGTGGTCCTGCAATGTCCGGATGTCATGTACTTGGGTGCCGATGCCCAGGTACGTCGAGAGGATCTCGCTCTGCGCGCCCCGCCCGTCGACCGAGACATCGGTCCGGACCCGGTCATAGGCGCCCCCCAGCCCCGCGGTGAAGGTCCGCAGCGTGGCGCCTTCGCCCCCCCGTGCCGCCAGGCGGCCGATCGACCAGGCCGCATCATTGAGTATCTGCACCGAGACGTAGGAGAGGGAAGCCCCGGGGGCGGCCGCCAATTCGGTCACCGGGACGACCAAGGTCGGGGTCGCGTCACCCGGACCGGCAAAGATCTCCACCACCCCGGCGCTGGCGCCTTCGCCCAGACGGACGGCGGTACGGGGGAAGACGGCCGAACTTGGATCGGAGCCGCCGTCCCCGCCGCACCAGTGGACCACCAGGATGGGATCGGCCACGGTCACACCGGGCGGGACGTCGATCAGCACGACGTCAGGAAGAAAGGCGTCGTTCAGGCGGACCAGGGCGTCTCCACCGTGAAGGACGCTCCCCGTCATCGCCTCGGCATCGGCTACCTCGTCGACGCCACCGAAGCGCACACCCGAATCGGCCCCATCGCCGATGAACGCGCCCGGTCGTCCCCCGCAGGTCAGGACTCGGCCCGACAATGGCCCGAGGGTGTCCACCACGGATTCGAAGAACTTGAGGCCGGCCCTGCCCGGCGCCTGGGGGGTCAACGGCACGTACCCATCGAGCTTGAGCTCGTTGATCGGCGTGTACCGCCAGACCTCTTCGCTCTCCGAGGGCAGCGGGGTGGCCACAAAGGCACGGTGGCCGGCGGCTCGCCGGGCCCGAAGCCATTGGGGTCCCGCCAGGGCGGCTGAGCCCTCAGCGTTGAACGTGTGCAGGGTGAACCTCTCTCGGGGTGCGGGTGCGGCTCATGCACTCTACCGGCCCTCAAGGAAGGTACTTTCCCTCCGGGTTAGCCTTCTCCCATGGGACCTCTCAAGGAATTCGACTCGCCCGTCCTGACCATTGAGCAGCAGGACGCAGTGGCCACGGTGTGGCTGGACCGGCCCGAGGCCCGCAACGCCATGGGGCAGGACCTGTGGCGGGACCTGCCCCGGGCCATGGACACGGTGAGCGAGGACTCCGGAGTGCGGGTGGTCGTGGTGGCCGCCAAAGGCCCGCATTTCTCGGTGGGGTTGGACCTCAAGGCCATGGGCGGCCTCCTGAGCGGGGATGAGACCGCGGACGGCGCTCCGAGCGGGTTGACACCCCGGCCCTCCATGGCGGCGCGCGCCCGGGGCGCCCGCAGCGAGGTCCTGCGCCTGCAGGAGTCGATCACCGCGGTGGCCCGCTGTCCCAAGCCGGTGATCGCCGCCGTCCACGGCTACTGCATCGGTGGAGGGGTCGACCTGATCTCGGCCTGCGACATCCGGCTGGCCTCGGCCGACGCCATCTTCTCGGTCCGGGAGGCCAAGGTGGCCATTGTGGCCGACCTGGGCAGCCTGCAACGCCTGCCCGGCATCATCGGCCGCGGGCACCTGGCCGAGCTGGCCTTCACCGGCAAGGACATCAGCGCCCAGCGGGCCCGGGAGATCGGCTTGGTGAACGACGTGGCCGCCGACGCCGAGGGCGTCCTCAAGGCGGCCGGCGAGCTGGCCGCCGAGATCGCCGCCAACTCCCCCATCGCCGTGCAGGGCACCAAGGCGGTGCTGGCCGCCAACGAGGGCCGGACGGTGGACCAGGCGTTGGAGTACGTGGCTACGTGGAATGCCGGGATGCTGGCCTCCGACGACCTGGTCGAGGCCATGACGGCCTTCATGGAGAAGCGCGCGCCCCGGTTCACCGGGCGCTGAGGATCAGCGCCGCTTGCGCCACCAGCGGTTGTCGGACTTCTCCCGTCGGGCGTCCTGAGCCCGGACTTCCTCCAGCACTCCCGGGGCGACCTCGTTGATGATGTCCTCCGCCGAGCCCAGGAGCTCGGCCACGTCGGAGCCGCCGGGGCCGGGCTCGTCCTCCAGAGCCGGTTCGACCAGGGTGCCGTGCACCCAACCGACATCGGCCAGGCGACGGTGGTACGAGGGGCAGTTCTCCGGGCAGCGCCAGGGAGCCTCGGGGGCGAGATCGAGAAGACAGAACCGGGCGGCTTCGCCCGAGGCGTAGGTCCGGCTCTGGAAGTGGGTGCACTCCTCCCGCATGGGCATGGGCTTATGGTGTCATGCCGCGCTCGGGGATACCCGTCAACCGACCGAGCCCTCCATCTGCAGCTCAATGAGACGGCTCCACTCCACGGCATATTCCATCGGGAGGGTCCGGGTCACCGGCTCAATGAACCCGTTGACGATCATGCCCATGGCCTCGCTCTCGGAGAGGCCGCGGCTCATCAGGTAGAAGAGCTGGTCGTCGCCGACCTTGGAGACCGTCGCTTCGTGCCCGATGCTGGCGTCGCGCTCACCGACTTCCATGTAGGGCTTCGTCTCCGAAGTGGAATGGTCGTCGAGCAGGAGGGCGTCGCAGCGCACGAAAGACTTGGCGCCGGTGGCTCCCGGGTCCACGTGCACCTTGCCCCGGTAGGTGGTGATGCCGCCGTCCTTGGAGATCGACTTGGAGACGATGGTCGAGGTGGTCTCCGGGGCCACGTGGAACATTTTGGCTCCGGCGTCCTGGTGCTGGCCCGCACCGGCGTAGGCGACCGAAAGGACCTCGCCGCTGGCCTTGGGGCCCATCAGGTAGACCGACGGGTACTTAATGGTCAGTCGGGAGCCGATGTTGCCGTCAATCCATTCGACATGGGCCTCCGCCTCGCACCAGGCCCGCTTGGTGACCAGGTTGTAGACGTTGGTCGACCAGTTCTGAATGGTGGTGTAGGTGATGCGGGAACCGGGCAGGGCCACCAGTTCGACCACGGCCGAGTGCAGGGAGTCCGTTGAGTACACCGGGGCCGAGCAGCCCTCTATGTAGTGCACCTGGGAGCCCTCGTCGGCGATGATCAGCGTGCGCTCGAACTGGCCCATGTTCTCGGCGTTGATGCGGAAGTACGCCTGCAGGGGCATCTCCACCTTGACGCCCGGGGGGACGTAAATGAACGATCCACCCGACCACACCGCCGAGTTGAGGGCGGCGAACTTGTTGTCGTTGGGCGGGATGATCTTGCCGAACCACTTGCGGACGTGCTCGGGGTAGTCCCGCACGGCGGTGTCCATGTCGCAGAACAGCACCCCCTGCGCTTCCAGGTCCTCGCGGTTGCGGTGGAAGACCACTTCGGAGTTGTGGACGACGAACCCTTCGGCCACGAAGTTGTGGTGACCTTCGACCTCTATGTCGTAGACCGTCTCAACACCGAGCCGCTCGATCTTCTCGACCTTGGCGAAGCCCAGCATCTCGCTGGTGTGGGCGCGAAATACGGTCCCCTTGGCCGTGCGGTAGTCATCGCTGTACTTCCGACGGTTCATGCGAGCGCTGCGCCGGGGCGAACGGGCGGGGATACGGTCGAACCGGCTGCTCCAGACACCCGAAAGCGCCAGCAGCTCCTTGACGTCCGCCAGTAGTTCGGCATTGGCACTGCAGAACATGGCGTCCTTGGAAGTGGGGTGGTCCCGCACGTACCCGTCGGCATCCAAAAGGCCCGCCACCAGTGCGAGGCGCTGTGAGGCCGGCAGCCCGAAGGCCCATTCGGGAATGCGCTTGGTGTGCGATGTCCCACCCAGGCCGTTCAATTCCAGGTATTCGGCCAGAGCGGCAGTGCCCCGCGCCTGCAGGCGGAAGCCGTCCTGGCTGAGCGAGAAGTCGAGCCCGAACAGCACCTTGGCCACCCGGCGGATCTCCTCCACCAGCACGGCGTCGGTCCGGTCGACGGCGATCCCTACGGTGGTGTAGCCGTCAGAGTGCTTCAGGTAACCGTCTCCCAGGTAGTGACCGAAGAACCAGCACAGATCGTCGCTGGTGACCCTGGGGAAACTGGCGCCCCGAAGGTCCTCGGGGTGGATCATGGCGGCCGCATGGCCGTACTCGGGAAGGTCGGTTGCAATGGCGACCAGGTCGCCCTCCCGCAGTTCCTCGGCCGGCACCCAGCGGGCGGCATAGCGGGCGTGCTTTCGTCCGGGCCGGCGCTCGTCACGGAGGACGAGGAACGGATGGTTCCCCGACGCCCCGATCACCCGGCCGCGCGCCGTGATCTCGAAGATCTCCTTCTCACCGGACGGCCCGGCGGCAACCACCTGCGCTTGCTCTATCAATCTGGTGCTCTCATTGAGCGCGAACACTTCGTCGCCGGAGACCAGCTCCTTGATCGGCCGCATGCCCCGGGTCGTCCACACCCTTGTCGATCCTCGCAAGCACTCGTACTGCGCGGTGACACCCGAGAGGTACTTGCGCTCGGCTTCGGGGATGCCCAGCTTCTCGTAGGTGTTCTTGATGGCGTCGGGCAGGTCCTCCCACCGGTCCACCTGCCCCCCGGTGGGCTTGATGTAGTAGTAGATGTCGTCGAAGTCGAGATTCGGCATGTGCGACGCGAACCAGGAAGCCATCGGCTTGCGCTCGAAGTGCTTCAGTGACTTAAGCCGGAAGGCCCTCATCCATTCCGGCTCGTTCTTCATTTCCGACATCTCGCGCACGATGGACTCGTTCAGCCCCTTCTTGGGCTTGAACACGTAGTCCTCGGCGTCGCTCCATCCGAGTTGGTAGCGACCGAGGTCGAGGTCCGTTGTCGCCATGGGGCTCCTCAGTCCTTGGGGGGGTATTTCCCCTACGGCCATAGTAACAACTACCCAGGCCTGCCGAAACGCCCAAAATCCATCATTTCCCCGGGCGCCGGGCGTGGCAGGCTCGCGCCGTGACCATCCCACCCCAAGCCGCCCAGCGCCCGCACACCATTTCGGCCCACGGGCACGACCGGGAGGACCCCTGGTACTGGCTCCGCGAGCGGGACGACCCCGAGGTCCTGGCCTACCTGCAGGCCGAGAACGCCTACACCGACCAGGAACTGTCCTCCCTCGACGGTCTCCGTTCCACCCTCTTTGAGGAGATGAAGGCCCGCATACAGGAGACCGACCTGTCGGTGCCCGCCCGGCGGGGGCCCTGGTGGTACTACCGGCGTACCGAGGAGGGGAAGAGTTACGGCATCCACTGCCGGCGGCCCGCCCGAGTTGGCGACGAGCTCCCCCCGGCGGGACTTCCCGGTGCAGAGGAGCAGATCCTCCTGGACGAGAACGTGGAGGCCGAGGGGGCCGAGTATTTCGCGGTGGGAACCGCCATCGTCAGCCCGGACCATCGGTGGTTGGCCTACGGGACGGATCGGACGGGAGACGAGAAGTACGCCCTGCGCTTCCGGCTCCTGCCGGGTGCGTCGGCTCCCGTGAACGCCGACGAAGTGGTCCCCGAGACCGGCTACGGACTGGCGTGGTCCAAAGACGCCCGGTACATCTTCTACGTCCGGCTCAGCGAGAGCATGCGCCCCTACCAACTCTGGCGTCATGAGATCGGCACCGACCCCAGCGGCGACACGCTGGTCTTCGAGGAGGGCGATCGCCGATTCTCGCTGGGGACCGGATCGACCCGTGATGGCGCCTGCATCCTGATCGCACTGCACAGCACCAACACCACCGAGTGGATCTCCATCCCGGCCGGCGATCCCCTGGCGGCGCCTCAGGTGGTGATCCCCCGGCGCGAGGGGCTCGAGTACGCCGTCGACCACCTTTCCCCTGACGATGCGGACGCACCGGGTTGGTTCGTCGTCCTGACCAACGACGAAGGGCCCGACTTCCGCGTGGTTGCCGCGCCTGCGCATGAAGTGGGCACCCCGGGCCCATGGAGGGAGATCGTCCCCCACCGCCCCGGGGTGCGGGTGGAGGGCGTGGATGCCTTCTCCGGCGCCCTGGTGCTAAGCGAGCGGGCGCACGCCGAGACGGCGGTCCGGGTCCTGCCTCTGGCCGGGGGAGACGACCCGCTGGCGGGAGACCTCCTGGGCTCGGGTTGGGTCGTCCCCTCCGCCGACACGCCGTCCTCGGCCTGGTTGGACACCAATCCCGAGCCGGGGATCACGACGCTGCGTGTGGGTCGCACCTCCATGGTGACGCCATCGACCGTCCTGCAGGTCGATCTGGCCACCCGGGGGGAGACCGTGCTCAAGCAGGAGCCGGTGCTCGGCGACTTCGACCCCGGTCGCTACGTCACCTCCCGCCTGTGGGCCGACGCCGGGGCCGGCGTGCACGTCCCGGTGTCGATCGTGCATCGCCGGGACCTCGCTCTTCCGGCACCGTGCCTGCTCTACGGCTACGGCGCCTACGAGACCTCCATCGACCCGGCGTTCTCCCACCACCGCCTGTCCCTGCTCGACCGGGGGATCGTCTACGCCATCGCCCACGTGCGGGGCGGCGGCGAAATGGGGCGCGCCTGGTACGAGGACGGCCGTATGGAGCACAAGTCCCACACCTTCAGTGACTTCATCGCCTGCGGCCGTGCGCTGGTGGACCGGGGCATTGCCCTTCCGGGCGCCCTGGCCGCCCGGGGCGGATCGGCCGGAGGGCTGCTCATCGGCGCCGTGGCCAATGAGGCGCCAGGGATGTTCGCCGCCCTGGTGGCCCAGGTTCCCTTCGTCGACTGCGTGACGACCATGCTCGACGACGAGCTGCCCCTGACCGTCGGGGAGTGGGAGGAATGGGGCAATCCGACCGCCGACGAAGCGGCTTACCGGCGCATGCTCACCTACTCGCCCTATGACAACGTGGCTGCGCAGAACAGCGATGGATCACCGAGGACCTACCCCGATCTCCTGGTCACCGCCGGGCTGAACGATCCCCGCGTGTGCTACTGGGAGCCGGCCAAATGGGTGGCCCGGCTCCGGGCGCTCTCCCCGTCGACCAGGGTCTTCCTGCGCACGGAGCTGGGGGCCGGCCATGGAGGCCCCTCTGGGCGCTACGACGCGTGGAGGGAGGAGGCGCTCGTCATCGCCTTCCTCCTCGACGCGCTGGGACTGGCCCAGGCGGACTAACCCGGCGGCGCCGCCGCCATGAAGCCCAGCGTGATCGGGGCCTGGAAGCCTGGGGGCAGGGTGACCGCCGATCCGTCGACGGTGACGGCAAGAGCTTGGGGCGCCCCCGCGATCACCGACACGGAACCGGGCGCTCCAACCGTGTGCTCCTGCCCGGGACCGAGGATGCCGGTGAACAGGACGGCGCCAGTCGCCACATCGGTGACCTCCACCCAGCACGGAGCCGAGGTCGCCGCCAGGGCCAGGGTGAAAGCGGGCCGCCCCACGGTGTAGGTGGCGGCGTGAGCCGAACTGACGACGGGCGGCGAGACGAGCGCCGGCACCGTGGCCGTCGGGACGCGAGGCCCCGGGGAGACGGTCGTGGCGCGGCCGGGCGCCGCCTTGTGGTGGAACGCCGGAGTGAGCGAGTGCTGCCCGGTCAACACCAGGATCACCACCAGGACGATCACGGCACCCACGGCCGCCGCCGGGGCCCCTAGGCGGCGCGGCCGGTGGTTGATGGCGGTCATCACCGGGTCCTGGCGCCACAGGGGGCCCGCGTCCGGAGGAGGCGGCAGGGGCGGGGGCGGGAGCGGGAGGGTGAGCGGGAGCGCATCATCGAAGTGCACGGGCTCGGCGGGGCTGGTGATGGCGGACGGCGCCACCGGGGGGACTTCGGGCTTGGCCGTCTCGGTCAGGCGCACCGTGGAGGTTCCGGCCAGGCGGACGGCGCTGGCCGGGAACACCGGGTGCGCGCCGGCGCCGCCGGCGCCCTCCCTCGCGCTGCCGGCCGGATGGTCCCGCATGCCCTCCAGGGTGTGCAGCTGGCGGTGGTAGTGCTGCACCGAGTGCTCGTCTTCATGGGAGCGCCGTCGCGAGAACAGCCCGGCGGCCACGGCCACCGGCACGACAACCACGAGACTCCAGCCGATCCACACCGCCTCCCATTCAACAGGACGCGGCCTGGTGCCGGGACGCGCCTGCGGCGCGGGGAGCGCGGGGGTGACGAAGGGCTTGCTGAGCGGCCGTGTCGGAGTGCGGCGGGCCAGGGCGGCCGCCTTGACGGCTTCCCGGCGCTACGTGCGCATGACCATGCGGGGCCGGACACCGTCGGGGATGTCGGCCCGGCGGGGATTGGTCTGGTCCCGCTTCGAGAGAATGGGTTCCGTCAGCCCCCAATCGGCCCCCACGGCCGGGTCGTCCCAGGCCAGGCCCAGCTCGTCCGAGTCGTTGTAGTAGCTGTCGACCAGATACCACAACAGGAGGTCCGTCAAGGCTGCGAAGCCGTGCGCCACACCGGGAGGGATGAAGAGACCCTGGTCGATGTCGCCGTCCAGGTTGATCACCTCGGTGGCCCCGTCGGTGGCCGAACCCTGGCGCAGGTCATGCAGGACCACACGGGCCTGCCCGCGCAGGACGTACCAGTAGTCGGCCTGGTGCAGGTGGTAGTGCAACCCCACTACGGCGCCCGCCTGCTTCTCGGAGCGATTGCCCTGGACCATCTCCCGTCCCAGCGGGAGCCAGCCCCGCCGGTAGGTCTCGACGAAGCGCCCCCTGTCGTCTCCATGGACATCGGGACGAACGAGGAGGACGTCGTCGATGGAGTTGGAGGCTATGAGCTCGGTCATCGGCGGAACGGTAGCAGCGCCACCCTCAGGCGACGAAGCGGCCGAAGCCGGATCGATAGAAGACGAGTGGTGCGCCTTCACCGATCTCCATGGCCACGACGTGGCCCGTGACCAGCTCGTGGTCGCCACCTTCGAAGATCTCGCCCAGCCTGCACTCCACGGTGGCGAGCGAGCCGGTGATCACCGGTGACCCCGTGACGCCGGGCAACCAGTCGATGCCGTCGAATTTGTCCCCGCCGGAGACGGCGAACGCCCGGCACACCGCTTCCTGGTGCTCTCCCAGGATGTTGACGCAGAAGGCACCCGCCGCGGCAATCCGGGGCCAGCTGGTCGAGCTCTTTGACGGCGCCAGGATCACCATGGGGGGGTCCAGGGAGAGGGCGGCGAACGACTGGCAGGAGAAGCCGACAGGCTCGTCCCCTTCGCGCGCCGTCACGATGGTGACACCGGTGGCGAAGTGCCCGAGAACCTCGCGGAACCGGGCCTGGTCGAGGCCCGACACCTACACCTTGCCCAAGTCCACCGACTGGGACTCGTGCGCTGACGACACTTCCTCAATGGCCTTGGCTTCGGGCAGCCGCCGAGCCAGCATGAGGATGCGGTCGATGTCCCGATCGTTGTGGGAGGGATCGTGGTGCGACAACATGAGTCGCTTCGCCTGAGCCTCGGCCGCCACATGGACGGCGAAAGCAGCCGTCGAGTGGCCCCAGTCGGCCTTGGCTGAGAATTCGTCGTCCGTGTACTGCCCGTCATGTACCAGGAGGTCCACGCCCTGACACAGCTCGAGCACGGCGTCGGGGACCGTCCTTCTGTCCAGTGGGGCCTGATGATCGGAGAGGTACGCCATGGAGCGACCCTCGGCCTCAATGCGGTAGCCCAGCGTGCTGCCGCTGTGGGGGATCGCCCGCGCCATGACCTTGGCCGATCCGATGGAGAAGTCCTCGTCCTTGGTGTCCACGGTGATGATCTCGCCCCGGAACTGCTCCATGTGGATCGGGAACACCGGCGGCTGCACGGCAGCGTGCAGGGCATCCTTCAGGCTTCCCTTGGGTTGAGCCGGGCCGTGGACGGTCAGGCGGGCACCCGGATCATGCAACGGCCCGAAGAAGGGGAGGCCCAGAATGTGGTCGAAGTGGAGGTGGGTGAGGAGGGCCGTCGCGTGGAGCGGTGTCCCGAGCGCCCGCACCCCCTTGCTGAGGACGTCGCCGAGCGCCCGCAGACCGGTGCCCAGGTCGACGATGAGCGGCTCATCGCCCTCAATGTCGATCACCAGGCACGAGGTGTTACCCCCGTATCGCCGGTACCGATCCCCCGAGCACGGACAAGACCCCCGGACGCCATAGAACGTGACGTTCACTGATTGGACGATACCCCCGACGCGGGCGGTACGTTGGGCCGCCATGGGTCAGCACACGATTGCGGCCAACGGACTGGAGTTCGCCTACCTACAGGAAGGTCCGGCCGACGGTCCGCTCGCCCTGTGCCTGCACGGTTTCCCCGACACCGCCCACACGTGGCGCCACCTCCTCCCGGAGCTGGCCGCGGCCGGCTTCCATGCGGTGGCTCCGTTCCTCCGCGGTTACGCCCCCTCACAGATCCCGGCCGACGGGCGCTACCAGATGGGGGCGATCGTGCGCGATGTCAACGCGCTCCACCAAGCCCTGGCGGGCCGTGATGACGCCGTCATCATCGGGCACGACTGGGGGGCATTGGCCACCTACGGGGCCGTGGCCCACCAGCCCGGACGGTGGCGGCGGGCGGTGACTGCGGCCGTCCCGCCGACGGCGGCGATCGGGATGTCACTCTTCACCTATGCCCAACTGCAGCGCAGCTGGTACATGTTCTTCTTCCTGTCACCCCTGGCGGAAATGGCCCTCCCGATGGACGGCTACGCGTTCATTGACGGCCTGTGGGCCGATTGGTCGCCCGGATATGACGGGACGTGGGACGTGGCGAGGGTGAAGGAGTCA
>DATLSH010000027.1:0-11492 GCA_035534235.1 Acidimicrobiales bacterium
CGAGAGATCGTCACGTCCGGTCCTGCAAGAGCGGAAGGGTGAGATTCCCTTCCGCTACTTACCAAAACCGCACGCACGGATTGAAAGGAGAATGGGGAAACAGGTCCGCTCGTCGGATCCTGCGCCCCTGACTACCAATGGTGACCAAGCGCTCGGTCTCCCTGGCCGAAGACGTGGCCATCTCCGTCGAGCAGGCAGCCCAGCAGGACGGCGTCTCCTTCAGCGCCTGGCTGTCCCACGCGGCCGAAAGGCAGCTGCGGGTGCGCCAGGGCCTTCGTGGGGTGGCGGCGTGGGAGGGTGAGACGGGCTCACTCAGCGCCGAAGAGGTGGCAGCAGGCGAAGCCCTGTTGGCACGCCTGCGCTCCGGAGTCTCGGGAGTCGCCTCGCGCGTGCGCCGCCGGTGACGGCGGCCCGGCGGGACGGACTGGCCTACGGGGTCGGCGCGCTGCATGCGGCGGCCCGTGGCGACCGGATGATGTGGGCCCTGCACCGCGCCGCGCTGAGCAACGGCATCGTCCCGGTCATCCCGGCGGTCGCCGTGGCCGAAGGGCAACGCACCGAGGCGCACGGAGACCGCATCGCCCAGCTGCTGGCCGGTACCGAGGTCGAGCCGTTTGACGAAGGGGCGGCCCGGCGCACCGGGGAGATGGCGGCCCAGTGCGACACGGCGGACATGGCGGCCATGGCGGTGATCGAACTGGCCGAGCGGCGCAATTTCGCCGTGGTGGCCCAACGCCAGACCGTGCTGCGTGAGGCGGCCAATATGCTCGGCCACGCACTGGTGCTCTATGCCGTGTGAGATGTGAGGTTGTGTGCAAAAGGAATTCGTGGCCACGCTGGTCAAGAGCCAGAGTCCGGGTGGTTGGACCTATGTCGTGATGCCCGACTCGGTGGCCTACTTCGGGACGCGGGGGCTGGTCAAGGTCCGGGGCACCGTTGACGGCCAACCCTTCCGTAGCTCCTTCATGGCCATGGGGGACGGCACCCACAAGCTGCCCGTGAGGGCCGCCCTGCGCAAGGCGATCGGCAAGGAGGCCGGAGAATCCGTGCGCGTGCGCCTCGAAGAGTGGCTCTCCCGGTGAGGCCGGTGCCCCGGACCAGCCCTTCAGCCGCTCTGGGCGAACCGGCGCAGCCGGCGTAGTGCGCCATCGAGGGAGCGTTCCACCGAGAAGAGTTCGTGGGCCATGTCCTCATCGCCCCGCGACAGGGCGCCCTCAGCCATGGAGGTCACGCGGTCGTGCAGCTCCTGCAGGGTGGAGGAGAGGGAGGAGATCTCGGCCGCCGATGTCATGCCCTGATGATGGCCCATGGCGCCGGCCACCCGTGTCGGGCCCTCGGATCCAGGCCCGGACGTCTATAGGCTGTCGCACGAAGGGAGGCCGGCCCATGGCCAGCGCGCAGATTTCGAGTCCGGTCGGCCCGCTCAGCACGGGGATTCCCGTCGGGTCCGAGCTCGTCCGCCGTGCCCTGGCGCTGGTCGACGCCGGCACCACCGACATGGCCGAGGACGTCCTGCGCGTCCCCCTCGGGTACTACCGGGACCCCGAACTGTTCGCCCGGGAGCGCGCCCTGTGCCTGAGCACGCCCCTGGCCCTGGTGCCCAGCGCCCAGGTGGCCCGACCGCACGACTTCGTGGTCCGCGAGGTGATGGGGACCTCGGTGCTGGTGTCCCGGGACGACGCTGGTGACGCCCGGGTCTTTCTCAATTACTGCCGCCACCGTGGCGGCAAGCCGGCGCAGGGCTGTGGGAGCGCCCGGCGGTTCACCTGCCCCTACCACGCCTGGTCCTACGACAGCGCCGGCCGCCTGGTCGGGATGCCGGGCCAGGCGGGTTTCGACGGGCTGGACCGGGAGGCCTACGGGTTGCTGGCGCTGCCCTGCGAGGAGCGTCACGGACTGGTGTGGGCGGTGCTCACCGCCGGTGCGCCGATTGACGTGGCGGCGCACCTGGGCCCGCTGGACTCCGAGCTCGGGGCCTGGAACCTGGGGGGCTCCGGGTACCTGACCGAACGCGAGATCTCCGCCGAGGTCAACTGGAAGGCGGCCATTGAGGCATTCGCCGAGAACTACCACTTCCCCTACGTGCACGCGAATTCCATCGTGGGCCAGAACACGGTGGCCGACACCGCCGTCTACGACGGCTACGGCGCTCACCACCGTCTGGGTTTCCCCTGCCCGTGGATCGAAGGGGCGCGCGACGATCCCGTCCTCTCGTCACCCCTGAATTACATGGTCTTCATCTACTGGATCTTCCCGAACCTGACCCTGGCCATGAGCCCGATCGGTACCGAGATCATCGACATCCTCCCGGGCGACCATGCCGGTCGCTGCGTCCTGCGCCACGGCTGGATGTCCACCGAGCCGGCGACCGACGACGCCACCCGGGCCGGGTACTTCGCGCTCTACGAGGCCGTCCACGCCGCCGTGCGCGACGAAGACTTCGGGGTTCTCCCGGGCTGCGGACAGGCCGCCCGCCGCGGGCAGCACGGACACATGGTGATCGGGCGCAACGAAATCGGGGTCCAGCACGTCGTGGCAACCTTCTCGGAGGTCCTCGGCATCAACCTGTAGGGGACCGGGGCAGGGTGGGACCCCCGGTAGCCTGGATACCATGCCCCTGCGCCTCGTGGATCTGCGCGGCACCAGGCCGCCCTTCGACCAGGTCCTGCCGCGTCCGGCCGACCCCGGGTCCGACGTGCGCCAGGCCGTGGCCGAGATCCTGCGCCAGGTGCGGACCGAAGGCGATGCCGCCGTCATCCGCTGCAGCGCCACCTTCGACCGGGTCGACGTGGCCGGCGGGTTGCGGGTGGATCCCGACGACATGGCGGCGGCCCTGGCGCGGGTGGCCCCCGAGGTGCGGGCGGCGCTCGAGCTGGCCTACCGGCGGATCCTGGCCTACGCCGCCCACGAGGGGAGCCCCCCGGGTGACTTCACCGAGGGAGGGATCACCGTGACCCACTTGACCCGCCCGGTGGGACGCGCCGGGCTGTACGCGCCGGGCGGCCGCGCCCGCTACCCCTCGACGGTCCTCATGTGTGCCGCCCCGGCCCGGGTGGCCGGGGTGGGGAGCATCGCCCTCTGCGTGCCACCGGGCGCTGACGGGAGGGTCGACGACGCCACGCTGGCCGCGGCGGCCATCGCCGGGATCAGCGAGGTGTACCGGATTGGTGGTGCCCAGGCCATCGGTGCCCTGGCCTTCGGCACGCCCAGCGTGCCCCGGGTCGACGTGATCGCCGGGCCCGGCAACGCGTACGTGGCCGAGGCCAAGCGTCAGGTGGCCGGCGTGGTGGGCGTGGCGTCGGCGTTCGCCGGGCCTTCGGAGATCGTGGTGGTGGCCGGGCCCGATGCCCCTCCGGCGTTCGCCGCCATCGACCTGGTGGTCCAGGCCGAGCACGGACCCGACGGCTTGGCCTGGCTGGTGACGTGGGACGCCGGCATCCTGGCCGCCGTGTCGGAGGAGGTCGACCGCATTGTGGCCGCGTCGCCCCGGCAGGCCGACCTGAGGGCGACCCTGGACAGCGCCGGCATCGCCTGCCTGGTGGACGGCCCGGCCGACGCCATGGCGGTGGCCAATGCGGTGGCCCCCGAGCACCTGCAGCTCATGGTGGCCGACGGGGACGCCGCGGAGCTGCTGGCCCGAGTGGAGAGCGCCGGAGCGGTCTTCGTCGGCCCGTGGGCCCCCGCCAGCCTGGGCGACTACATCGCCGGGCCGAATCACGTGCTCCCGACCAACCGGACGGCGCGCTTCGCCTCCGCGCTGCGGGCCGACGACTTCCGCAAGCACATCCACGCCGTGTCCGCCACGGCCGACGCCGTCCGGGCCCTGGGCCCGGCGGTCGTCACCCTGGCCGAGACCGAGGGACTGCCGGCCCACGCCGACTCGGTCAGCCGACGGCTGGCCGCCCTCGGGGGGACCGCCCGGTGAGCGCGTTGCCGCCCGTCCGGCCCGACCTGAAATTGGGGGAGGGCTACCACTCGCCCCAGGTCGAGGCTGCGGTGCGCCTCAACACCAACGAGTCCCCCTTCCCGCCGCCGCGGGAGTGGACCGAGGAGCTCCTCGATGCCTTGGGCCGGGTCTCCTTCAACCGCTACCCGGACCGCCCGGCCACCGAGCTGCGGGAGGCCGTGGCGGCACGCCACGGCGTGACCCCCGAGGAGGTGTTCTGCGCCAACGGCTCCAACGAGGTGCTGCAGTGCCTCCTGCTGGCCTACGGGGGGCCGGAACGGCGGGCCCTGGTCTTCGCGCCCACCTATGCCCTGCACGCGCACATCAGCCGGCTCACCGGGACCGAGGTCATTGAGGGAAGCCGCGATGAGGCATTCCGGATTGAGCCCGTTCATGCCGCGGCGCTGCTGTCGGCCGAGCGGCCCGACGTCACGTTCCTGTGCTCGCCCAACAACCCCACCGGCCTCTCCGAGCCGCGGGAAACGGTGCGGGCGGTGCTCGACGCCGCACCGGGACTGGTCATCGTCGACGAGGCCTACGGGCAGTTCTCGTCATGGAGCGCGCTGGAGCTGCGCGGGACGGCACACCCCGGGCTGGTCGTGACCCGCACGTTCTCCAAGACCTGGGCCATGGCGGGCGCCCGCCTGGGCTACCTGGTGGGCGATCCCGAGGCGGTGCGGGCCTGCGAGTCGGTGGCGTTGCCCTACCACCTTTCGGCGCAGACACAGCTGGCCGGGCTGCTGGCCCTGCGGCACACGGCGGAGATGGAGACCCGGGTGGCGCTCATCTCCGAGGAGCGGGGCCGGGTGGCGGCCGCATTGGGTGACCTGCCGGTTGAAAGCTGGCCGTCGGATGCCAACTTCATCCTCTTCCGCCCGAAGAGCAAGGACGCCGACGAGGTGTGGCGCTCGCTGCTGGCGCATTCGGTGCTCATCCGCAACTGCACCGGCTGGGAGGGACTGCCCGGCTGCCTGCGGGTGACCATCGGGCGGCCCGACGAGAACGACCGCTTCCTGACCGCATTGAAGGAGAGCCTGTGAGCACCGATCGCCGAGCCAGCCCGGAACGCCGAGCCAGCAGGGACCGCGTCACCAAGGAGACGACGATCACCGCCGCCCTGGGGGTGGACGGGACGGGGAAGGTGGACGTCTCGACCGGGCTGCCCTTCTTCGACCACATGGTGGAGCAGCTGGGACGGCACGCGTCATTCGACCTGACCGTGGCCGCACAGGGGGACCTCCACGTCGACGCCCATCACACGGTGGAGGACGTCGGCATCGTGCTCGGCGGCTGCCTGGCCGAGGCCCTGGGGGACAAGGCGGGCGTGCGGCGCTTCGCCTCCCTGCTGCTGCCCCTCGACGAGGCCCTCATTGAGGTCGCCCTCGACCTCTCGGGCCGCCCGTACCTGGCCTACGGGTTGGAGTTCGCCCCCGACACGGCGGGGCTGGGCACCCCGCCCTTCGACCCCCAGCTGGCCGAGGAGTTCTGGCGTGCCTTCGCCACCGCGGGCAACCTGACGCTGCACATCCGCCGCCGGGAAGGCAGGAACACCCACCACATGCTGGAGGCCACCTTCAAGGGCGTGGCCCGGTGCCTGCGCGACGCCGTGCGGGTGGAGGGAGGGGGCATCCCCTCCACCAAGGGGAGCCTGTGACCCGTGCGCCCCGCATCGCCGTGCTCGACTACGGCATCGGCAACCTGCGCTCGGCCGAGAAGGCGCTGCAGCACGTGGGCGGGGCGGCGCGCCTGGTGACCGACGCGGCGTCGGTGGAGGCGGCCGACGCCGTCGTGCTGCCCGGCGTGGGGGCCTTCGGCGCCTGCGCCCGCGCCCTGCGCGCCAGCGGCCTGGAAGAGACGGCGCGCGGCGCCTTGGGGGCCGGGGTGCCCTTCTTCGGCGTGTGCGTCGGGTTCCAGCTCCTCTACGAAGGTTCGGCCGAGAGCCCCGAAGCGGCCGGCCTGGGCGTGTTCCCCGGGACGGTCGGGCCTTTGCCCGACGGGGTCAAGCACCCGCAGATGCAGTGGAACCAGCTGGTGGTGCCCGCCGGCGCCGGCGCCGGCGGCCCGGGACCGTTGCCACTACGGGGATTGGGGGACCGCCCGTGGGTCTACTTCGTGCACTCCTACGCCCCTCCGGTGGGCGACGAGACGGTGGCGGTGTGTGACTACGGCGGCCCGGTAGCCGCCCTGGCCACCCGGGGCAATCTGTGGGGGGCGCAGTTCCATCCCGAGAAGTCCGGCACGAGCGGGCTGGCCCTGCTGGCCAACTTCGTTGCCCTGGCGGCATGATGGAGCTCTACGCCGCCGTCGATGTGCGGGCCGGAACGGCCGTCCGCCTGACCCAGGGCGACTTCGCGCGCCAGGAGGGCTACGGCGACCCGTTGGCTCTGGCGGCTCGCTTCATTGCGGCGGGGACACCGTGGGTCCATGTGGTCGACCTGGAAGCGGCGCGCACCGGCGTGCCGCACGAGCAGGCGGCGCTGGGGGGGATCGTGCGCCTGGCCCGGGACGCGGTGGGGTCCGGCGGGGTCCGGGTGCAGACCGGAGGAGGCATCCGCACCGAGGCCGCCGTCAGGGAACTGTTGGAGTCGGGTGTGGACCGGGTGGTGCTGGGCACCGCGGCCGTCGAGGAGCCCGCGCGGGCGGCGCAGTGGGCCCGGCGCTGGCCCGGCCGGGTGGCCGTGGGGCTGGATTACCTGGTGGGGGAGGACGGGGAGACCGAGGCGCGGGGCCACGGCTGGCTGGCCGGTTCGGGCCGTTCGGTCCCCGAGTTGCTCGGTGGCTGGGAGGGCGAGCCGATCGCCGCCGTGGTGGCCACCTCCATCGCCCGGGACGGGATGCTCGAAGGTCCGGACCTGGCCGGGATGGAGGCCCTGCTTTCTCTGACCTCGCTGCCCTTGGTGGCTTCGGGTGGGGTGGCGGAGCTGGGTGACCTCAAGGCGCTGGCCGGCCTGGGCGGGGCGGGCCGGCGCCTGGCCGGGGTGATTGTGG
This sequence comes from Acidimicrobiales bacterium, assembly GCA_035534235.1. Classification (GTDB taxonomy): domain Bacteria; phylum Actinomycetota; class Acidimicrobiia; order Acidimicrobiales; family RAAP-2; genus Bog-473. The sequence goes on from DATLSH010000027.1 coordinate 6,935, forward strand.
GCAAGGCCCTGGTGGAGGGACGATTCAGCGTGGAGGAGGCGCTGACCGCGTGCGCAGCATCCGCCTGATCCCCTGCCTCGACGTGACCGGGGGCCGGGTGGTCAAGGGCGTGCAGTTCGTCGACCTCACCGACGAGGGAGACCCGGTCGAGCTGGCCTCCCGCTATGACGCCGAGGGGGCCGACGAGCTGACGTTCCTCGACATCACCGCGTCCTCGGACGGGCGCGACACCATGGTCTCGGTGGTGGCCCGCACGGCCGAGCAGGTGTTCATCCCCCTGACCGTGGGGGGAGGGGTGCGGGCCACCGAGGATGCACGCCGCCTCCTGCGGGCCGGGGCGGACAAGGTGGCGGTGAACACGGCCGCACTTGAGCGGCCGTCGCTGGTGCGCGACATCTCCGACGAGTTCGGCTGCCAGTGTGCCGTGGTGGCCATCGACGCCCGGGCCCGTGACGGGAACGGGGGCTGGGAGGTCTACACCCACGGGGGCCGGCGCCCGACGGGGATGGACGCGGTGGCCTGGGCGGTCCAGTGCGCCGAGAGCGGCGCCGGGGAGATCCTGCTCACGTCCATGGACCGGGATGGGACCAGGGACGGGTTCGACCTGGACCTCACCCGGGCGGTGGTCGACGCCGTGGGGATACCGGTGGTGGCTTCGGGTGGGGTGGGGACGCTGCAGCATCTCGTCGACGGTGCATTGGTGGGCGGTGCCGATGCCGTGCTGGCGGCTTCCATCTTCCATCGCCGTGAGTTCACCCTGGGCGAGGCCAAGGCGTACATGGCGGACCGAGGAGTGACGGTGCGCCCAGTCTGACCTGGACGGGCGCCCTGGTGCGGTACCGTGCCAGGGTGCCGACGACGACAACCAAGAAGGGGGCCGGCGGGGTCCCGGTGGACGAGAAGCAGCCCATTTCGGTCCTCTTCGACCGGGTCATGGTGCAGATCTCCCAGACCGACGGGGAACGTCGGTCCCGGGCCGGCATCCTCATCCCGGCCACGGCTCAGATCACCCGCCGGCTGACCTGGGCCGAGACGGTGGCGGTCGGGCCCCACGTGCGCACGGTCAAGGTCGGCGACACCGTCCTGTTCAACCCCGAGGACCGCTTTGAGGTGGAGGTGCACGGCGAGGAATACGTGATCCTGCGCGAGCGCGACATCCACGCCATCGCCTCCAAGCGCAACGACAGCGGTACGGGTCTGTACCTGTGAGCGCGGGGAGCGCCGTGCCGGCCGGGGTGGGGCTGACGTTCGACGAGGACGTGGTCCGGGCCGTCGATTTCGCCAAGTATGCCGACGGCCTGGTGCCGACCGTGGTGCAGGATGCCACCGACGGAACGGTGCTGACCCTGGCTTACATGGACGCCGAGGCGCTGCGCCGCACCTTGGACAGCGGACGGACGTGGTTCTATAGCCGCAGCCGCCGGGAGTACTGGCAGAAGGGTGAGACGTCGGGCGACCGCCAGTACGTGCGCGAGGTGCGGGTGGACTGCGACGGCGACGCGCTGGTGGTGCGCGTCGACCAGCACGGGCGGGGGGCCTGCCACACCGGGGAGAGGACGTGCTTCTTCCGCACCGTGGGCCGTGGCCCCGGCATGCCGCGCTCCGGGTGAGTCGGTGCGGGTGAACCGACCGTGTTGAACTTCCGGCCCGAACCCGCAGAGTTCGCCGCGCTGGCCAAGGAACGCCAGATCGTGCCCGTGTGGTGCGAGGTGGTGGCCGACACGCTGACCCCGGTGGCCTGTTTCTCCAACGTGGTGGGCGATGGATGGGGCTTCCTCTTCGAATCGGTCGAGGGTGGAGAGCACTGGGGCCGCTACTCCTTCGTGGGTCGCCGTCCCCTGGCCACCTTGACCGCCCGGGGCAGTGCGGTCGCGGTCACCGGCCGCCTCGGTCTGCAGGACTCCGACGGCGGGATCCTGGCCGCGGTCGAGGACCTGGTGGGTCGTTTCTCCGCCCCTCCGCCGGACGGCTTGCCGCCGCTGCACGGTGGGCTGGTGGGGTATCTCGGCTATGACGTGGTGCGCGAGGTCGAGCGCCTCCCGCATCCCCCTCCCGACGACCTGGACCATCCCGACGCCGCCCTGGTGGTGATCGGCCAGTTCGCCGCCTTCGATCGCTGGCTCCAGCGCATCGTGCTCATCGACAACGTGGTGGTGCCCGAGGCACCGGACGGCGTGGTCGACGGGGCCGCGGTGGCTGGGGCCTACGAATCGGCGTGCCAGCGCCTGCGCGAAATGGCGGAGGACTGTACCCGTCCCCGCCCCGGTGCGCTCGTTCCGGTCCCCCGCGAGGGGGCCGCGCGGGCGGAGGCCAGCCGGACCATGAGCTCGCAGGAGTACCAGGCAGCCATTGAGGTGGCCAAGGAGTACATACGGGCCGGCGACATCTTCCAGGTCGTGCTCTCCCAACGGTACGACCTGCAGCTGGACGCCGACCCCTTCGACGTCTACCGGGCCCTGCGCCTTCTGAACCCGAGCCCGTACATGTACTTCCTGCGCTTTCCCGAGGTCACCGTCGTCGGCGCCTCTCCGGAGCCGATGGTGCGCCTGCGCGACGGCTTGGTGATCTCCCGGCCCATCGCCGGCTCCCGCCCACGCGGGGAGAACGAGCAGCATGACCGCCTGCTCGAAGGCGAGTTGGCCGAGGACCCCAAGGAGCGGGCCGAGCACATCATGCTGGTGGACCTGGCCCGCAACGACGTCGGACGGGTGGTGCGCTTCGGCACCGAGAAGGTGGACGAGCTCATGACCATTGAGCGCTTCAGCCACATCATGCACATCACCTCCCAGGTATCGGGCCAGCTGGCCGAGGGCAAGGGGCCGATCGACGTCCTGCGGGCCACCCTCCCGGCCGGGACGCTGTCGGGAGCACCCAAGGTGCGGGCCATGGAGATCATCGACGAGCTGGAGCCGACCAAGCGCGGCGTGTACGGGGGAGTGGTGGGCTACATCGACTTCTCGGGCAACGTCGACACGGCCATCGCCATCCGGACCATGGTGGTCTCGCCGGACGGGCGGGCCAGCGTGCAGGCGGGTGCGGGGATCGTGGCCGACAGCGATCCGGTGAGCGAGGATGAGGAGTGCGCCCACAAGGCGCGGGCCCTCCTTCTGGCCGTGACGGCGGCGCGGGTCATGGGGCAGGACCGGGGGGAGCGGTGAGCCCCTGGAGCCCCGAGCATGAAGGTCAACTCGCCGCCTTGCGCCGGGGGGCTGGGGCGTACTTGGTGCCCCGCGACATCCTGTCGGTGCACGGAGCCGACGCCGAGTCGTATCTGCAGGGGCAACTGAGTCAGGATGTCGCCGGCTTGGCCGTCGGCGGGTCGGTCGACTCACTCCTCCTCCAACCCGACGGCAAGCTCACAGCGTTGCTCCGGGTCACCCGGGTCGACGGGCAAGGGTTCGTCCTCGAGGTGGACGGTGGGTACGGGGATGCGGTGCAGGCCCGGCTCAAGAAGTTCCTCTTGCGCTCCAAGGTGGAGATGCAGCGCCTCGACTGGCGCTGTCTGGCCCTGCGGGGACCGGCCGTGGACGAGGCCGCCGCGGGGTTGCTGGCCGCGCTCTGCGAACGCGGTGTCATGACCGTGCCCTTCGCATGGAACGGGTGGAGCGGGACGGATCTGCTGGGACCCAAGGACATCGTGCTCGATCCGGCGGCCGGCACACTTCCCGACGGCGTCGTGTTCTGTGAGGACGGCGTGGTCGAAGCGTGCCGCATCGTGTCGGGGATCCCGGCCATGGGCAGTGAGCTCACCGACAAGACGATCGCCGCCGAAGCGGGTCTGGTTGAGCGCACGGTCAGCTTCACCAAGGGCTGCTACACCGGTCAAGAGCTGGTGGCCCGTCTCGATGCCCGGGGCAACAACGTGCCGCGGCGGCTGGTGGGCATCGTGGGTGGGCCCGGGGACGGAGTGTTGACGCGGGGTATGACCCTGCATGCCGGGGAGGAGCCGGCCCCCGATGAGGGAGTGGGAGCCGACAAGGTGGTGGGCACCGTGACCTCGGCCGCCTGGAGCAGCGAGCTCGGGGCCTGGGCCGCACTCGGGTACCTGCACCGGAGCGTTCCCTCACCCGGGCCCATCCGGATCCGGTCGGGTGACGGGTTGGGCGGCTCCCACCCGGCCCGGGTAGGAGCGCTGCCCCTCAGCGGTGTGGTCGCGGCCTGAAGGAGGGTGCGGGTGGGTCGCGTAACGCAGTCCAGCTACGCCTGGTGCTTCGCGCGCACCCGTATTGCAACCGGACGACACCGGAGATACCACACCGAGGGTTCACGCTCTGGGTATGAAGCTTGCCGAGTTGAAGAGAGAGGGTGCGCCCAGCGCCCAGCGCTCCGACTCGCTCCGCGAGCTCAACCCCTGGCGCGAGGTGGGTTGGATCTTCAAGGATGGCGAGAGCGTCGCCATTGAGCGGCATGGTGACGAAATCCGCGTCCGGACGTTGGTGGACTGATGGTCAAGGTCATCCGGGTCGACGACGCTGGCACCGAAATTGCCGCCATAGAGGTCGACGATTTCATCATTGAGATCATCTACTCGGGGATAGCGGAGATGCTGCGAGACGCC
>DATLSH010000028.1:0-75817 GCA_035534235.1 Acidimicrobiales bacterium
GATCCCGGCAAAGGCGAACGAGCGCAGGAACATGAGCGGGAAGACCAGGAGTGCGCTGACCGCGGTGGCCACCGTCAGCGCGCTGCCCGCCACGGTCCGTCCGGCCTGAGCCAGCGTCTCCTCAAGGGCCGCAGGCACATCGCGCCCGGCATCGAGCTCCTCCCGGAACCGGCTGACAATGAAGAGGCTGTAGTCGATGGCCAGCCCCAACCCGAGCACGGTGGTCAGGTTCACCGCGAAGACAGAGACCGGAGTGACGGTGTTGAGCACGCGCAGGATGAGCAGGGTGCCGAGCACGGCCACACCCCCGATGGTCAGCGGCATGGCGGCGGCCACCAACGATCCGAAGACGAACAGGAGGAGGAGGAGGGTCAGGGGGACGGCGACTGCCTCGGCCCGCAGGAGGTCGTGCTCGACCACGGTGTTCACCTCGTGGAAGGCCGCGCCGAACCCACCTATCCGCACGGTGATGGGTCCCCCGGGATGGGCCAGCGCCGCGGCCACGGAGGGCTCGCGCCCGATGACCTGGTTCTGGTCACCGGTGATCCGGCCGACGACCAGGGCCTCCGTCCGGCCGGCCGCGCGCAGGATGGGCGCCGAGTCGAGGCTCCAGTAGGACATGACGTTGGCCATGTGGGGCAGGGCGGCCAACCGACGGGTGAGCGCCAGACCGGCCGCCGCCACATCGGGGCGGTCGACGGTGCCGGAGGTGGCGCGGACAACCAGGACGATGTTGTCGGAACCGTTGTGGAACTGCGTGGCCAGGACGGTGGCGGCGCGGACGGATTGCTCGGAGGGGGAGTCGAAGCCGCCCTGGGACAGCCGGGAGGAGGCGGTGCCTCCCAGGAGGGCGGCCACCACCACGAAGAGCCCGGTGCAGGCGATGACTCCCTTCCGGTGGGCCGTGGTGTGCCGGGACAGCTTGCGCAGCAGGCGCTCGACAGGTCCGGCCGGAGCATTCGCATACTCCTGGTACGTACTCACGGTATGTAGTATCCTTACGGTCTTTCTGGAAGTCAAGAAACAGCGTCGCAGAGTCCAGCGGCCCGGAGGGTCGGCACCATGCAGGCAATCGAGACGACTCGTACCCGCCGAGAAGAGTACGCCGAAGCCACCTACGAGGCGCTGCTCGACAGCGCGGCGGCCTGCTTCTTCGAGAGCGGGTTCACCGGAACCTCGCTGGACCATGTGGCCCAGCGGGCCCGGGTCACCAAGGGCGCCATCTACCACCACTTCTCGTCGAAGCGCGAGCTCTTCCGGGCCGTCCTGGAGCGCCAGCAGGTGATCAGCGCCCGCATCGTCACCGAGGCCGGGGAGCAGGCCCCGACGGCCTGGGGCGGGATGGTGGCGGCCTTCGACGCCTTTTTGGAGACCATCTCGCGCCCCCTCTACCAGCGCCTGTGCTGGGTGGAGGGACCGGCCGCCCTCGGATTCGAGGACTGGTGGGACTGCGGTGAGCGCTACGAAATTGAGGTGATCCGCCGGCTGCTGGACCGCTTGGTCGAGGCGGGTGACCTGGGGGTCCAGGACCTGGACATGTTGGCCGACGTGCTCTTCGGCGCTGTGACCGCCGGGATCCTGGGCATGGCCCGCGCCGAAGACCCGGCCCGTGAGCGGGAGCGGTTCCGCGCCGTCATGTTGGAGGTGATGGCCGGCCTGGTCAGGCCTGCCCCACCCGTCTGAGCCAATTTCATCGTCGGTTCACATTTCCGTCACCCCGACGAAATAGGTTCGGGCGAGACTGGACCGGCGCTTCACGCCAACACCGAAGAAGGGAACTCATGAGTTACCAGGCCGAATACATCTGGATCGACGGGACGGAGCCCTCTCCGCTGCTACGGAGCAAGACCAAGATCGTCGAGGACGGCAAGGAGCCCCCCATCTGGGGCTTTGACGGCTCAAGCACGAACCAGGCAGCCGGGCACGACTCCGACTGCGTCCTGCAGCCGGTCTTCGTCTGCCCCGACCCCCTGCGGGCCGAGGGCGACAAGCTGGTGATGTGTGAGGTCCTGCTGACCGACATGTCCCCCCACCCCTCGAACACCCGGCGCCGGTGCGCCGAGTTGGCCGAGCAGTACGCCGACCAGGAGCCCGTCTTCGGCATTGAACAGGAGTACACCTTCTTTCAGTACGGGCGCCCCATGGGCTGGCCCGAGGCGGGGTTCCCCGCCCCCCAGGGTCCGTACTACTGCGGTGTCGGTGGCGACAAGATGCCCGGTCGGGAGATCGTCGAGCGGCACACCGCGGCATGCATGAAGGCCGGGTTGGGCATTGAGGGGACCAACGCCGAGGTGATGATGGGCCAATGGGAGTTCCAGATCGGCGTGCTGGCCCCGCCACTGATCGGCGACCATCTCTGGGTGGCCCGCTGGCTGCTCTTCCGCATCGCCGAGGACTTCGACGTGTATGCCACGCTGGAGCCCAAGCCGGTGATGGGGGACTGGAACGGCGCCGGCGCGCACACCAACTTCTCGACCAAGGCCATGCGCGAGGAAGGTGGTTGGGAGGCCATCATCGCCGGTTGTGAGGCGCTCGGCTCCCGGATTGACGACCACGTCACCAACTACGGCGTGGGGATCGAGCACCGCCTCACCGGTGCCCATGAGACGGAGCACTATTCCAAGTTCAGCTACGGCACCTCCGACCGGGGCGCGTCCATCCGGATCCCTTGGGCCGCGGCCAAGGCCAAGAAGGGATGGTTGGAGGACCGCCGCCCCAACGCCAACATGGACCCCTACGTGGTGTCCGGCCTCATGGTGGAGACGGTGTGCGGAGCGGCAGCCGGGTCCCCGAAGCCCTAGGCCGGCGGGACGGGCTGGTCCGACGGTGCCTTGGCGGCCATGGCCGGCTCACCGGGACGGGCCAGCGGTCCCACCTGTAGGGCGGCAGTGTCTCCCTCAATGAAGTTCCTGCCGTCGCTGTCGGCCATTTCGTCCATGCCGATGGGGCCTTCGGGCCGGCCCGCCAGGAACTGCTGAATGATGGGGTTGTCGGTGGCCAACATGTCGGGCTTGCTGGCGAATTTGACCAGGTTGGAGCGGAACAGCACGCCCATGTAGTCGGCAGTGCGCATGACGGACTGGATGTTGTGGGTGATGATGAAGAAGGTCGCCCCGGTCTCCTTCTGCGCGGTGACCACGAGCTCGTCCAGGTAAGCCACCCGCACCGGGTCGAGACCGGAGTCCGGCTCATCGAAGAGCACGATCTCGGGCTCGGTCACCATGGCCCGCGCCAGTCCGGCCCGCTTCTTCATCCCGCCCGAGACCTCGCCGGGCAACTTCTTCATGTGGTCCATCAGGCCCACCAGCTCGGCGTTGCGGTTCACGAGCTCGCGGATCTCCGCCTCGTTCTTGCGCGTGTGCTCACGCAGGGGGAAGGCGATGTTGTCATAGAGGTTCATGGAGCCGAACAGGGCGCCGTCCTGGAAGAGGACCCCGAACTTCCGGCGTATTTCGTAGAGCCTCTTCTCCCGCAGGCCGACGATCTGGTCACCGTCGACCCAGATCTCCCCCCGCTCGGGCACGAGCAGCCCGAGGATGTTCTTGAGGAGGACCGACTTTCCGGTGCCCGACGGCCCGAGAATCGCCGTGATCCGGCCCTTGGGGACGTCGAAGGTGATGTCCTCGAGCACGGTATGGGAGCCGAAGGACTTGGTCACCCCACGCAGCGAAATGATGGGCTCGCCGGGGGCGATCCATGGTTGCGCCTCGGCCAGTGATTCGGTCGCCATCAGGGGAGAACCTACGCCGATTGGCCGGTTTGCGCCACGATGTGGGCGGCGGCGGAGGAAATCAGTGGCTGCCGAGGAGGGACTTGACGGTCGAGGTGACCGTCTTGTTCAGCTGGCCGGTGACGGAAGACAGCGGCGTCGAGGTCGAGGTGGCGCCGGCGGTGGAGGCCTTGGCCGCCGAAGGAGCCAGGCCGAGCTGTGAGAGGAGTTGCGACAGGCCGAGCGTGGAGGCCAGCCCGCTGACCGTGCTGGCCACGCCGCCGGTCACCCCACTGGTGAGACTGTTGGTGGCCTGAGTGACACTGTTGACGAGGGGAGCTGCGGCGGAGCCGGACGGGACCTGCCCTCCCGGAAGGAGGGGCGGCGGGGTCGCGGCCGGCGCCACGGACGCGGGAGCGGGCCCGGCGGTCGGGCCGGCGGGCCCGATGGCCAGCTTCGGGGAGACGGCGGGAGCCGTGGAGCTGGCCAGCGCCGAGTTGGCCAGGGTCAGGGGGAGCGGCGGGCTGGCCAGCGCCGCGGCGGCCCGAGCCGCCGGTGGGGCCTGGCCGTCGGCGTGCGCCGTGGAGAGCGCATGCGGGGCGATCAGTGCGGCGGCCACCGTGGCCGACGTCACGGCCACTCCCGTGAACAGGTTCCGCAGCCCGCCCGAGGCCACACCAGGAGGGGCGACGATCTTGTGGGCCACCCGCTGCAGGCCGCGCCGGACCAGGGCGCCGGCACCGGCCAGGAAGCCGGCCAGCGCGCCCTTCGACTCGGCGAGCACGTTGAACTCGCGCTTGAGGGCCTGGCGGGCACGCCACAGCAACGTCTCGATGGTCCCGATCTCGACGCCTTCATGGTCGGCCATCTGCTGGTAGCTCCACCCGGAGCCCTCCCGCATGGCCAGCACGTGGCGGTGGCGGACCGAGAGCCGGTCGAGAGCCCGGTTGACCAGCTGGCCGTCGACGGCGGCCAGGATGAGCTCCTCGGACGTTTCGCTCCCGAGGCCGCCGACCGGCTGGTGCGAGCCGAGCTCAAGGTCGTCGGTCGGCGTGCTGCGCGAGCGACGTCGCAGGACGTCGGTGCAGATGTTCCCGGCGATCACGGTCAACCACGGGTAGAAACGGCGCTCACCGGCGAACTTGGGCAGTGCCTTCCAGGCGCGGGCGAAGGCTTCCTGGGCGGCGTCCTCGGCCTCGTGGCGGTCGTTGAGGCGCCGGAGGCAGAAGCGGAGCAGGCGCTCGTAGTACCGGGCGTACAGGTTTCCGAATGCGGCCGAGTCCCCGGCCTGGCAGCGCTCGACGAGCGCGCGGTCGCGATCGAGGTCTACATCGTCGCAAAGACTTGTGAACTCTTCTTGGCGTAGAGCCACTTACCGTTCCCTCCCCTTCTGAGCGACACTCCCAGAAGGCCTCAACACCGACATGATATGGCCTCAACCCGGCCCAAGCCGAATTTTGTGCCATTTCCTCCACCAAGGCAAACGGCCGAGTGGATATTTTCTTGCGAAAATATCCACAGATGGGCGCCCTCCGCCTCTTTTCCCAGCTCAGGCCCCGTCACACCGCGTCGGGACCCACGCGATCCATTGTGACGCCCCGCTGAGGCTCTTGGGGGGCAATCCGGGAGCCATCGGGTTGCGGTCCGCGCCCCTGGCCCCTGCGGTCCCGACCCCGCAAGGTTGTGCCTGGGCGGGCGTTTTTTCCCCGAAGGGACCAGGGGCGGCTGGAAGCGGTACGTTCTTGCCGCAAGGGTGTGGAGGGAGGCCTCGGGAAAGGGGGATCTGCGTGGCGGAACCGGGAGACACGGCGGGAGCGACCTCCCCGCCGACGGCCAGCTTGGAGGCCGTCCCCCTCAGCCGCGCCGAGATCGCCGAACGCCTCGGTACCCCCAGTGGCCGGGCCGCCACGGTGGGCGCCGTCGGTGTCCCCCTGAGGGCGCTCAGGGACGACGGGAAGATCGCCACCGCCGTCCGTGAGACGGGCAACATGTTCGCCACCTCGCTCGAGGCGATCCGGCAGGGGTTCATAAAGGGCGTCCCCGTCACCGAGTTCTTCGACCAGTGCTGGTTCCTGGCTCGGGTCACCACGCTCCCGCTGATCCTGCTTTCCATCCCCTTCGGCATGGTCATCGCCCTGGAAGTGGGTTCCCTTCTGCAGCAGATCGGGGCGCAGTCCCAGCTGGGCGCCGCCATGGTGCTCGCCGTGGTCCGGGAGCAGGCCCCACTGGCCACGGCTCTCCTGATCGCCGGGGCCGGCGGGTCGGCCATGTGCGCCGACCTGGGCTCGCGCCGCATCCGGGACGAAATCTCCGCCATGGAGGTCATGGGCGTCAACCCGCTCCACCGCCTCGTCCTGCCGCGGCTGCTCGCCGCCACCCTGGTGGGCATCCTGCTCGATTCGGTGGTGAGCGTGGCCGGCATCCTCGGTGGCCTGTGGTTCGGGACCCACGCCATCCACATCACCACCAGCAGCTTCTTCGCCACCTTCGGCGAGCTGAGCCAGCTGGCCGACCTGGGCATGGCATTGCTCAAGGCGGGTCTCTTCGGGTTCATCGCGGCCATGGTGGCCTGCTACAAGGGCCTCTATTGCAAGAGCGGCCCCAAGGGTGTGGGCGATGCCGTCAACCAGGCCGTCGTGGTGACGTTCATCCTGTCGTTCTTCGTCAACTTCATCCTCACTGTCTTCTATTTCAATTTCGTCCCGCAGAAGGGCATCTGAGGTGGCCGTCGACGCCCCGTCCCGGCCCCCCGGTGGCGTGCTCGCCAACGCCGGGAAGAACGCGGCCAAGAAGGTCTTTGCCCCGGGGAACGCCCTGCTCGGTGTCTTCGATGACTTCCACGCCCATCTCAAGTTCTACCTGCGCATCCTCCGGGCCATGCCCCGGGCCCTGCGCTACCCGCGGGAGATCCTCGTCCTCATGTCCGACATCACCCTGGGTTCGGGTGCCCTGGTGGTCGGCGGCGGGATGTTCTTCGTCGTGGTCTCCATCGCCTTCTTCACGGGCACCGAGGTCGGCCTGGAAGGATTCAGCGGGCTCAACCAGATCGGGGCGGCGGCCTTCACCGGTGTCATCACCGCCCTGGCCAACACCCGGGAGATCACCCCGCTGGTGGCGGGGGTCGCCCTGGCCGCCCAGGTCGGAGCCGGCTTCACCGCCCAACTCGGGGCCATGCGCATTTCCGACGAGATCGACGCCCTTGAGGTCATGGGCGTCAACAGCGTCGTCTACCTGGTGGCCACCCGCGTCTGGGCCGCCCTGATCACCATGATCCCCCTCTACATGGCCGCCCTCTTCGCCAGCTTCCTGGCCTCGGAGGTGATCGTCACCAAATTCTTCGGCCTGTCCACGGGCACCTACCAGCACTACTTCCAGCTCTATCTGCCCCCGATCGACATCTTCTACTCCTTCATGAAGGCGATGATCTTCGCCGTGCTCGTCACCTTCGTGCACTGCTACTACGGCTACAACGCCGGCGGTGGACCGGCCGGAGTGGGCGTGGCGGCCGGACGGGCCATCCGGCTCTCCATCATTTTGGTGGTGGTGGTCAACCTCATTCTCTCGCTGGTGCTCTTCGGCGGTGCCCACGCTTCGGCCAGGTTGGTCGGATGAGGCGACTGAGCCGGGTGTTGATCGCCCTGACCGCCCTCGCCGTACTGGTGGGGGCGACGGTCACCCTGGTCCGCAACTCGAACGGGGACTTCTCGGGCGCCTACAAGCTCAGCGGTGACTTCGCCAAGGCGGGCGAGGGGCTCCCGCCCGGCTCCGAGGTCGTGTTCCGCGGTGTCCAGATCGGTCGGGTGTCGACCATCGCCCTGCAGGGCGACATGGCCCGCGTGTCCGTGTGGATCGACCCCACGTTCAAGGTGCCCATCGACACCACGGCCACCATTCAGCCCATCAACCTCTTCGGGGCCGAGGAGATCTCCCTCACCACGCCCAACCACAACAGCGATGCCGGCCCGTACCTGGCGCCCGGCGGGTTCTTCGCCCACGCCGACAACACGAACGAGCTGGGCGACCTCTTCGCCGCCGCCGTGCCCCTCTTGAACAAGATCGACACCACCAATCTCTCGACGGTGCTGGCCGAGCTGGCGCAAGCCAGCCAGGGCGAGGGGCCGCGCATCGCCAAGTCGATCGACACGGGCACCCAGTTGGCCGGCCTGCTCAACGCCACGCTCAACGCCCAGCTGATCAGCCTGGCCTCCTTCGCCCGCTTCACCCAGGCCGTCGCTCCCGACACCGCATCGCTCAACAATCTCAATGCCGAGGTGAACGCCGCCCTGCCCGCCTTCAACAACGAGGAAGCCGACTACCAGAAGCTCCTGGCCGCCCTGGTTCCCTTCGCCAACCACCTGACGTCATTGCTGATCACCTACCGCCCCGACATCGACACCATCCTCACGTCGGGCGACAACATCTCCCGGGTGCTCCTGGCCCAGCAGAATGAGCTGGGGCAGGTGGTCCAGGGTGCCTACACCTACTTCCACACCATTGCCGCCGGAGGTGCGTCCCAGACCAAGCTGCCCGACGGCTCCACGTATGCCTACTTCAACACTTTCATCCTCTTCAGCCAGGTGAACGCCCTGGTGTGCAGCCTGCTGGCCCCGGCCCCGGTCAGTCTGGCCACGGTGTTGACCAGCGCCGGCTCGGCCTTCAACTGCACGGCCCAGACGGCCGCCCTTCGTCAGGCCCAGGCACTACCGGCGGCACCGGCCGGGTCGACCTCCTCTTCGACGGCAGCCGCCCAGTCGGCCGCGGCCGCCGCGCAGTCCGCCAGCACGCAGCTCTACGGCATCGCCGGCGTCCCGGACATCTCGAAGGGATCCGGACTGGGCGGCTTCATCAACGGACTGCTCGGGAAGTCCCCGTGAACTTCCTCCGCCGCCTGCCGTCCTCGGCCTTCAAGTTCTTGATCTTCGCCCTGGTCTGCCTGCTCCTGCTGGTGGGCCTGGCCGTGAAGATCGGGAACATCTCCCTTTTCAGCCATCGCCATTCGATTCAGGCACAATTGGTCGACGTCACCGGCTTGGCCACCGGGGACTCGGTCAACATCGCCGGCGTCCCGATCGGACAGGTCACCAGCATCGGCGTCCAGCACGGGCACGCCCTGGTCGGGATGAACATCGACAACACGGTGACCCTGCACCGGGACACCGACCTGGGTGTGCGCTGGAAGAACGTCATCGGGCAGAAGGAGATCCAGATCTTCCCCTCCGCCCAGGGGCCGGTCCTCGCGCCCGGCAGCACCATCCCGTTGAGCCACGACGTCTCTGACGCCAGCGTGAACTCCTTCCTGAACACCTTGGGCCCGCTGCTGACGTCCATCAACCCGCAGCAAGCCAACGAGTTCGTCGTGAACGTCTCGGGGGCACTCGAAGGGGACACGGCCCAGGTCGACCAGCTCATCAACAGCGGCGCCACCATCTCCAACACGGTGGGCGCGCTGGACAACCAGGTGGGCCAGGTCATCGGCAATCTGGACCTGGTGCTCACCGCCATCTCCTCGCGCAGCGGTGATCTCGGCTCGCTGGTCGACAATCTGCAGACGGTGGCCTCCTCGCTGGCCTCCAAGAACACCCTCCTGGACACGGTGATCGGGAACCTGTCACAGGTGGCGACCGACCTAGCCGGCTTGATCGGCTCGAATCACTCGACCATCACCAGCATCATCGACAACCTCCGGGTCGTGGCCGGTGACGTGCAGGGCAACCAGCAGCAACTGGCCAGCAGCCTGTCCACCCTGGGGGCCGGATTGGCGCCGTACATCCAGATCTCGGCCGTGGGCCAGTGGTTCGCCGTCCAGGCCGTCTACACCTGCCTGGGCAACCAGACGTCTTGCACGTACTACGAGTCGGCCAGCCCGCCGGCGGGCTCGGGACCCGGGGGCAGCCTGCCCGCCGCCCGGACCCAGGCGGCCAGGTCGTCGGCCCTGAGCTCGGCCGCCCGGAAGGTGGCCACGACGCCGGTGGCCGCATCGGGCATCGGCAGCGTCCTCCAAGCCGTAAGCGGCCAGGCCCAATCTCCCGGCCTCCCCTCAACAGGAGCCGGGTCGTGAAGGCCTTCACCGAACGGCGTCCCAAAGTCATCGGACTGATCGGCGTGTCGGTCATCCTCGTCGGGGTCCTGGCCATCCTGTTCCTCAACCGGAGCTTCTTCGCGTCGGGCTACGACGTGACGGCTCGTTTCCCCAATGCCGCGGGCATCACCAAAGGTTCCGACGTCATGGTGGCCGGCGTGAAGGTCGGCTCCGTCACCGGGGTCTCGGTGCACGGTAATGCGGTCGATGCCACCCTTTCGGTGAATCATTCGGTGCAGCTTCCCCACCACACGCAGGCGGCGATACAAGTCGAGACGCTGCTCGGTGTGGTCGATGTGACCCTGGTCCCGGTGAGCGGGTGGGGTGACCCATTGCGCGGCGGCGCCCTGATCACGGACACCTCTGTGCCGACCGAGCTGTACCAATTGCAGAATGCCGGTCACCGACTCTTGTCGCAGAGCAACACCCAGGCACTGAACTCCTTGGTCCAGTCGGTGGCCACCATCACCAAGGGCAAGCAGACACAGGTGGCGCAGATCATCCGGGGATTGGGCGCCCTCACCACGACGGTCGATCAGCGCAGCGGCCAGGTCTCCCAGTTGATCGATTCGGCCAACACCTTGTCCTCCACCCTGGCGGGCAAGGACCAGGAGCTGGTCTCCATCGTCAACAACCTCAATGTGGTCTCCACCGGTCTGGCTGGGCACAGCGCCGATCTGGCCAATTTGATCGCCAACGTCGACCAGATGGCCACCCAGACGAACTCGTTGGTCGCCGGTGAGTCGCCCGCGCTCAACGCGCTGCTGGTCAGCCTCCACTCCGACCTCGGTGTCGTGGCGGCCCACCAGGTCGACCTGGCCGAGGGGGTGAGCTACCTGGGCGGTGCCATCAAGGGGTTCGCCTCCATCGCCTACGGCGGCACGCAACAGGTCAACTGGGCCAACATCTTCACCAACCCGTCCGGGATCAGCGGCACCTACGGGGTGCTCGGATGCGGTGGCGCGCTCGACGTGGCGCTCACCGAAGCCCTGGGACCGGACCCCTTGGCCGGGAACTGCCCGGCCCAGACGGGTCCCTTGCCCGCCGACCGCACCGGTTCGGCGTCGGGCGGCAGCAACAGTCTGCCGACTCCGGGCAACTCCGGCTCTGGCGCCTCTGGCGCGCCCGGGACGTCGGGAACGTCGGCCGGCGCCCTGCCCAGCGGTCCCAACTCGGGGTTGGGCGGGCTCTCGCAGTTGATCGCCCCGCTGCTGGGGGGGACGAAGTAGTGGACCGGCTGCTCGCCATCTGGCACTCCAAGTGGCTGCGCCTGGCCCTGGCCGGGATCGTGGTGGTGGCCGGCGCGGTGGCGGTGATCGACTTCACCCGGGGCCCTCCCACCTACCGGCTCAATGCCGTCTACGCCAGCGCGCCCGGGCTCTTCCCGGGGGCGGCGGTGGATGTGCTGGGCGTGCCGGTGGGCACGGTGACGTCGGTGCAGAACGTCGGCGACCGGGTCGAGGTCGGCATGGCCGTGCGCGCGACCACCCGCATCCCGTCGTCCGTGGTGGCCGCCCTGGTGGCGCCCCAGGTGCTGGGCCAACCCGACGTGGCCCTCAATCCGGGCTACACCGGCGGGCCGTATCTGGCGCGGGGCGCCACCATTCCCGAATCGCGCACGTCCGTCCCCATCTCCACCGATCAGTTCCTCAAGGAGCTCCAGCGCACGCTGAACCAGCTGAACCCCCATGCGGTGGCCGACGTGATCACCAACCTGGCCCAGGATCTGGACGGCCAGGGAGCGGGGCTGAACCACCTGATCGCCTCGGCCGCCGGCACCCTGCAGCTGCTGGCCAACAAGGGCAACGACCTGGGCAAGCTCAACGGATCCCTGGCCCAGCTCACCGGGACCCTGGACTCCGAAACGTCGCAGATTGAGCAATTGGTCCAGGAGTACGACACCGTCTCCACCGTCATCGCCCAGCACTCGGGACAGTTGAACGACGCCCTGACCCAGCTGACCGGGGCCTCCGCCGCGCTCGTCGGGGTCCTGACGCCGAACCTGGTGCCGTTGGAGGCGGACGTGGGGACCGTCACCACGGCCAGCCGGACGCTGGATCGCAACATCGCGAGTGTGGACGAACTCCTCGTGCAGACCGACAACCTCTTCCAGGGCGCCAAGCGCGCCATCGACCCCCATTACAACTGGCTCGACCTCAATGCCGCCTCGCCCCCCGGCGTGACCGGCGCCGTCCTGGCCGGGTTGGTCCGTGACGCGCTGGCGGGCGTCTGCCGCCGCATTGTGGCCAACCACCTGCCCCCCGGGCTGACCGCGGCCCAGATCGCCGCCCTCAACTCCTGCGGCAACCCCAGCTCGACCTTCTTCAACCCCATCATCAGTCAGATCCCCACCCTGCTCAACACGCTGGCCGGCGCCCAGAAGAGCTCGCCCGCCTCCCTCCTCCAGCAGGGCCTGAGCCAGATCGGGTCCCTCAGCACCCCGGCCGCGCCGAAGGGCGGTGCCGTCAACGGCAAATCCACCAGCTCGACCACGGTGGCCCCCACGCCGGCTCCTCCCACCACCACCACGACGAAACCCGGCCTCGTCTGCACCCTGGTCGGGGGCGTCCTCACGTGCCCGGGTGGGCTGCGGTCCCGGCACACCGCCCCCGGTCAGGGGCAACAGGCCCCGGTCCAGCTGGCTCTGCAGACCGCCCCGGTCCCGAGCCTGACCGCACCGGCGGCCCGCTTCCTGCCCCCGCTCCCCTCCGCGCCGAGGTCCCGGCCGGCCCACCGAGGTTGGCTGGCCCAATGGGCCCACGATGTGGGGAGCTGGTTGTGAGGTCGCGCCGCTGGGCCATGGTGCCCCTGCTTCTCGTGACGGCCACCGGCTTCTCGGGCTGCCTGGGGTTCGGTTCGTCCCCCCAGCGCACCGTCACGGCGGTGTTCAGCGATGTCGAGGATCTGACCAGCGGGGCCCAGGTGCAGTTGGCTGACGTCCCGATCGGGAACGTCACCTCCATCACGCTGGTCGGCAACCAGGCGAAGGTCACCATGAGCCTCTCGGAGAGCGCGCGCATTCCGGCCGACGTCACTGCGGCCATCGATCACACCACTCTGCTGGGTGACCTGTTCATCCAACTCGAAGTGCCCCCGAACGAGGTCAGGGCCTCCGCCACCCAGGTGCCCCAGTTGGCGAACGGCGCCGTCATCCGCCACACCAGGATCGTCCCCAGTATTGAGCAGCTGGTGAAGTCCGGGGCGCAAGTGTTCGGCGCCGTCTCCACCACCGAGCTGGAGCAGATCATCGCCGCCGGGGGCGAGGGCTTCGCCGGCCAGGAGGCATCCCTCAAGGCGCTGCTGACCGACTTCACGACGGTGGCCAACGGCTACGCCCAGCACACGGCGGACATCACTTCGGCCGTCAACGGGCTCAACCAGCTCACGGCAAGCCTGGCCCCCAACAGTGGGGCCAACGCCGACGCGCTGACCACACTCTCGAAGACCGTGGCCATCCTGGCCCGCAACTCCACGCAGTTCGAGACGCTTTTGCAATCGATCAACAACCTCTCCGTGCAGGGCCGGAGCATCCTGGAGACGTACGAGCCCCAGATGGTGGCGCAGCTTCAGACCCTCCAAGCGATCAGCGCACAGCTCAGCCAGAACCAGGTCTCCCTGGTCGGCATCCTCAACGTGTTGCCGCTGACCAACGCCGCCCTGCCCTCGTCGGTGCGCAATGGCTACGTCCAGGTGTTCGAGAATCTCATCGTGTGCGGCCTCACGGGCGGCGGCGAGAACGACAACACCGCGGCCTTCACCTGTGCGCGGAAGCCTTAGGGGGGTCCGGTGATCTCCAAGCGCCTCATCGTCAACCTGGTCGCCTTCTTCTTGGTGAGCGCTCTCCTGGTGGGTTACGGCGTCGTCACCCTGCTGGGCAATCCCTTGCGCAGCTCGATCGTGCTCACCACCGACTTCCCCGATGCCTCGGGTCTCTTCCAGAACTTCACGGTTGAGCTGAACGGGGTGCCCGTGGGCACGGTGGGGGGCATTGCGCTCACCCCGAAGGGCACCAAGATCACGATGGACATCCATCCGGGGACCGACGTGCCGGGCGACGTGCGCTCGTCCATTCAGATTGCCAACGGCCTCGGCGAGCAGGTGATCGACCTGGTGCCCGCCCACGGGGGCACGGCCCCGCCACTGCGTTCGGGTGACAGCGTCCCGGCATCACCCGACCAGATCCCGGCCAATATCGGGCGGGTGGTGGAAGCCGCCACCACCCTCCTGCGGGCGATTCCGGGCGGGGACCTCAACAAGTTGATCGGCGAGCTGGCAGTGTCGCTCAAGGGGCGTGCGGCGGACATGCGCACCATCATCTCGGCCGGCACCACGTTCAACGAGGAGTTCGTGGCCTACGAGCAGCAGTTCACCGAGCTCCTGGCCAATGCCCCGGGCGCGCTGGACACGGTGACCGCGGTGGCGCCGGCATTGCGGCAGGACCTGATCAACACCACGGCACTCCTCGCCGTCCTCAACGCCCAGAAGACGGGGCTCGACAACCTCTTCAAGTCGGGATCGACGGCGTTCACCCAGGTGGACCAGCTGGTGACCACCCAGTCGGCCAATCTGGGTTGCCTGCTGCACGACACGGCGGACGTGCTGGCGAACATCGCGCAGCCGGTGAACCTCACCGCTCTGTCAGAGGGGCTGACCTACAACCAGTACTTCTTCGCCGGCGTCACCGAGCTGGCCGTGCCCGGCCTGGCCAAGAAGACCACCACGCACGGGTCCGACAATCCCAATCAGCTGTTCCTGCGCACGCTCCTGCTGCTCCCCCCGGGCATGCCGGCGGCCAACACCTATGCCACACCCAACCCGATTCCCGACATCCTGCCCGGGGCCGGCTGCGTCACGGCCTACGGGAACGGCGTCGGTCCGGCCACCCAGGCCGGCTTCGTGCCGGCCGCCGGCGGTCACGTGATCGCCCCGACCGCGCAGGAGGCCGTTGTCGAGCTGCCGGCGGCCAGGACGGCACCCTCCGGCAATGCCGCCTACCGGGCGCCCACCATGAGCCTGTGGCCCATGCTGGTGATCGGTGGGCTTCTCGTGCCGGCCCTCCTGCTCGCCCGGGGTGCGCGCCCCTCGCGACGCCGGGCGCGGCGCCGGGCCTGAGGGGGAAGGCGAGGCGTGGGGCCCAGGGCGACGCGCGAGAATGACGTGATGGAAAGTGGCGTGAAGGTGGTCGGCGCGCCGGCGCCGGCTGACCCCGAGGATGAATCGGTGCGGTCCGAGGGCACGGTTGCGGAGCCGGGCCGGCGGCGCCTCCTCGCGGTGAGCGTGGTGGCGGTGGCTGGCCTGGTGGGAACCCTGGTCTTCGGTCTCCTGTGGGCCGGCAGCAGCGGCTCGAGCCCGCAGGATGCATCGGTGATCAGCGCGGCCACGGCATTCCTGAACGACCTGACCAACTTCAATGCCAAGACCATTGATGCCGATTTCGGGTCCATCACCTCCATGGCCACTGGGACCTTCTCGGGCCAGGCCGACCGCTTCTTCAACTCGGCCATCCGGGTGGATCTGGAGAAGGCCCTGGCCGAATCGCGGGGTCAGGTGCGGACCATGTACGTGCAGAACGACAACGGGAACCTGGCGTCCGTCTACGCCGTGGTCGATCAGGTCTACGCCAACAACAAGATCGCCACGCCTCAGACCGACGTCCTCCGGGTTGTGGTGAACCTGCAGATGGTGGGTGGGTCCTGGAAGATCTCCGACGTCACCGTGCTGGAGGGCGCCACGCCGGCCAGCGCGGGCAGCGCCTCGGGATCGGCCGGCTCCGTCGTGCCCGGGCAGTAGGCTCGCGTCGGGCTGCGTGCGGGTCTGTGGTTGCAAGTCGAGGCCAGCCGCAGGCGAAACGACCCACGTAAGGCAACTTGTGGTTGCTGAGCATGGTGCGGCTTAGAAGTAAGCCCTGCCCATCGCTCCCGAACCTCGGGAGCCGGTGGTGACGAGGGGATGCGCGCCACCAAGGCGCCGTAGGGCCAACCGGCACCCGCCGGGAGGCCGCCGGCGCCGGCGGGTCAACCTCGCTGCAGGCGAGTGTGGGGTCAAAGACCAGGTCAGCCGCACGCAGCCCGTACGCCCGTCCCGGTAGGATCGCCACTCCATGAGCGTGTTCACCAAGGTTCTCAAGGCCGGCGAGGGCAAGAAGGTCAGGCGCCTAGCCGAGCTCGTCCCGATGATCAACGCCCTGGAGCCCGAGGTGCAGGCCCTGAGCGACGCCGCACTGGCGCACAGGACCGTGGAGTTCCGGGAGCGCCTGGACCAGGGCGAGACGCTCGATGACCTCCTGATCGAAGCCTTCGCCGTCGTGCGCGAGGGGGCCTGGCGGGTCCTCGGGCAGCGCCACTTCGACGTGCAGCTCATGGGCGGCATGGCCCTGCACTTCGGCTGGATCGCCGAAATGAAGACCGGTGAAGGCAAGACCCTGGTCTCCACCCTGCCCGTCTACCTCAACGCCCTGGACCGGCGCGGCGTCCACGTGGTGACGGTCAACGACTATCTGGCCACCCGTGACGCCGAGTGGATGGGCCGGCTCCACAAGTGGCTGGGGCTGACCGTGGGCCGCATCGGGGCCGATATCGACGACCCGGCCCTGAAGAGGGCCGCCTATGCCGCTGACCTGACCTATGGGACCAACAACGAGTTCGGCTTCGACTACCTGCGCGACAACATGGCCCGCTCCCGTGAGCACATGGCCCAGCGCGGCCACGTCTTCGCCATCGTCGACGAGGTCGACTCCATCCTCATTGACGAGGCCCGGACCCCGCTGATCATTTCGGGCCCGGCCGACGAGGCGGCCCAGCTCTACTACCAGTTCGCCTCCATCGCCCGCACGCTCACCCGCGACGTCGACTACGAGGTGGACGAGGAGAAGAAGACGGTCGTCCCCCTCGAGCCGGGCATTGAGAAGGTGGAGAAGGCGGTCGGGGTCGACAACATCTACGACGATATTTCGGTCAACTACGTCCACCAGATGACCAAGGCGCTCACCGCCAAGGACCTCTACAAGCGGGACAAGGACTACCTGGTGGCCGGGGGCGAGGTGAAGATCATCGACGAGTTCACCGGGCGCACGCTGGAGGGCCGGCGGTGGTCCGACGGTCTCCACCAGGCGGTCGAGGCGAAGGAGCGCGTGGCCATCAAGGAGGAGAACCACACCTGGGCCACCGTGACGTTGCAGAACTACTTCCGCATGTACGAGAAGTTGGCGGGCATGACCGGCACGGCCGAGACCGAGGCGGGGGAGTTCGCCGGCACTTACGGCCTTTCGGTGGTCCCCATTCCCACCAACAAGGACATGATCCGCACCGATGAGCCGGACCTCGTGTTCAAGTCGGAGGAGGCCAAGTTCAACGCCGTCGTCGAGGACATCCTCGAGCGGCGTCAGGCGGGACAGCCGGTCCTGGTCGGCACGGCCTCGGTGGCCAAGTCCGAGTTGCTCTCCCGGCTGCTGGAAAAGCAGGGCGTGCCCCACAATGTCCTCAACGCCAAGCAGCACTTCCGGGAGGCCGAGGTGGTGGCCCAGGCCGGACAGCGCGGCGGGGTGACCGTCGCCACCAACATGGCCGGCCGCGGTGTCGACATCATTCTGGGCGGCAACGCAGAGCTGCTAGCTGCTCACGAGCTGGCGGCCGACGGGATCGATCCGGCGAGCGAGGAGGGCGCGGCCGAGCTGGCCCGCCGCCGCTCCGCCTTCGAGGCCCGCTGCCGGGCCGAGGGGGAGGAGGTGCGCAAGCTGGGTGGCCTCTACGTGCTGGGCAGCGAGCGCCACGAGAGCCGCCGCATCGACAACCAGCTCCGGGGCCGGTCCGGGCGCCAGGGCGACCCGGGCGAGAGCCGCTTCTACCTGAGCCTGGACGACGAATTGCTCCGCCTGTTCGCCACCGGGGCCATGAGCTGGGTCATGGGACGGACGCTGCCCGAGGACGTGCCCATTGAGTCCAAGACGGTGGCCAAGGCCATTGAGCGGGCCCAGAACACCGTGGAGGCCCGCAACGGAGAAATGCGCAAGGACGCCCTCAAGTACGACGAGGTCATGAACCAGCAGCGCCAGGTCATTTACGAGAGGCGCCTGCGGATCATTGACGGGGACGATCTGGAGGAGCACACCGAGGACCTGCTGGCCGGCGCGGCCGAGAAGCTGGTGGCCGAGTACTGCCCCAGCGAGTACGCGGAGGAGTGGGACCTCAAGGCCCTGATTGACGGGCTGGCGCAATACTACCCGACCAAGTTCACCGTGGCCGACCTGGCCCAGGCCGCCACCACCGAGGATCTGGTCGAGAGCATCGTGGAGGAGGCGCTCGAGTACTACGAGCAGCACTCCGAGGCCATGCCGGGCGGCGCCGAGACCATGCGCCAGATTGAGCGCGACGTGATGCTGCAGATCATGGACGCCCGCTGGCGCGACCACCTGGCCGAGATGGACAACCTGAAGGACGGCATCCACCTGCGCTGGACCGTCCAGGCCGACCCCCTCAACGCCTGGCAGCAGGAGGGCTACTCCATGTTCGGCCAGCTGATTGAGGTGATCGACAACGACTACTTGCGCTATATCCTCCACGTAGAGGCGGTCCAGGCCCCATCGGCCGAGCCCGACCTGGACCGGGCGGTCTACGCCGCGGCGGAGGACCCGGTGGCCGAGACCGGGGCCCTGGCCTCCGTCCTGGTGGCCGAGCAGGGGACCCACGTGGCTCCGCAGACCGCCGCCCTCAGCAACGACCCCCCCGCCTTCGTGCCCATCGTCAAGGCCGAGCACGAGAAGGTGGGCCGCAACGAGCCCTGCTGGTGTGGGAGCGGCAAGAAGTTCAAGTTCTGCCATGGCGCCGCCTGAGGAACCGCGGGACTTCAGCGCCGAACTTCTGGAGGCCGAGGCCCGGCTGGCCGAAGCCGAGCGCTACCTCGGCCTGGAGAAGTTGACGGCGAAGCGGGCCGCATTGGAGGCCGCGGCAGCCCAGCCCGACTTGTGGGACGACGGGGACCACGCCCGTGCCGTGACCACCGAGCTGGGCAAGGTGACGGCGGACCTGGACCAGCTGTCCGGCTTGCGCGCCGCGCTCGAAGACGCTCGGGCGCTGTCCGAGCTCATCGACGAGTCGAAGGCCGGCGGTGCGGCAGATGCGTCGTTGGACACCGAACTGGTCGAGACGGTCGACGCGCTGCGGGCGCGCCTGGGCGCTCTTGAGCTGCAATCGCTCTTCTCCGGCGAGTATGACGAGCGGGACGCCGTGGCCGAGGTCCATGCCGGCGCGGGCGGAACCGATGCGCAGGACTGGACGGAAATGATGCTGCGCATGTACCAGCGCTGGGCCGAGCGCCGCGGCTTCTCGGTCGAGCTGGACGAGGCGACCGAAGGGCAGGAGGCCGGGTTGCTCTCGGCCACCTTCATTGTGCGGGGGCGCTTCGCCTACGGCCTGCTGGCCACCGAGCGCGGCGTGCACCGCCTGGTGCGCATGTCCCCCTTCGACTCGCAACGCCGCCGGCAGACCAGCTTCGCCTCCATGGACGTCACCCCGTTCCTCGAGGACGTGTCGGGTGAGGTGGAGATCGACGAGAAGGACCTGCGCATCGACACCTACCGCTCCTCGGGAGCCGGCGGGCAGCACGTCAACAAGACCGACTCGGCGGTGCGCCTCACCCACTTGCCCACCGGGCTGGTCGTCTCCTGCCAGAACGAGCGCAGCCAGCACCAGAACAAGGCCAAGGCTCTGCAGATCCTCGGCGCCAAGCTGGCCGACCGCGCCCGTAACGAGCGGAGGGCCGAGCTCGACGCGTTGAGCGGGGACAGAGGCGATAATGCCTGGGGCAACCAGATCCGCTCCTATGTCCTGGCGCCGTACCAACTGGTCAAGGACCTGCGCACCTCCTATGAGACCGGCAACGTCGAGGCGGTGCTTGACGGCGACCTCGAAGCCTTCATGGAGGCCGAACTGCGCCGGCAACGCGGCAACGCCTGACGCCCGGGCGCTTGACCTGCGCTTGAGTCAATGACCCCGGAGCGCAATGGGGCCCAGGTAGGATCGTCGGGTCGCAGTGCCCCCCCACCATGATCCAATTCGAAAACGTCACCAAGACCTACAAGGGCTCGACCGTCGCCCTGCGCGATATATCCATCGACATCGACAAGGGGGAATTCGTCTTCCTGGTCGGCTCGTCGGGATCGGGCAAGACGACGTTCATACGCTTGCTCCTGCGCGAGGAGCTTCCCGACAGCGGCCAGATCCTGGAAGCCGGGCGCAACATTGTGGACCTGCCCAAGTGGAGGGTCCCCTATCTGCGGCGCAACATCGGCTGCGTGTTCCAGGACTTCCGCCTGCTGCCCAACAAGACCGTCTTCGAGAACGTGGCCTTCGCGCTGGAGGTGATCGGGCGGCCGCGCCACGTGGTGGCCAACCAGGTGCCACAGGTCCTCGACCTGGTGGGGCTGGCCAAGAAGACCGACAACCTGCCCGGCGAGCTCTCCGGGGGAGAGCAGCAGCGGGTGGCCGTCGCCCGGGCCTTCGTCAACCGGCCGCTCATCCTGCTGGCCGACGAGCCGACCGGCAACCTGGACCCGCAGACCAGCCAGGGCATCATGCAGTTGCTCGACCGCATCAACCGGACCGGCACGACGGTGGTGGTGGCCACCCACGATGAGGTGCTGGTCGACAAGATGCGCCGCCGCGTCATTGAGCTGAGCAACGGGATCATGGTGCGCGACCAGGCCCGCGGCGTCTACGGGATCGACGGCCCGTCCACGCAGACGGTGGATGTGGCCGCCGGCGGCATGGGCTGACATGGCAGTCTCCATCGACTACGTCGTCCGGGAGACGGCAGCGAACCTGTGGCGCAACCGCCTGATGACCATTGCGGCCATCCTGACGGTGGCCGTCTCCCTGACATTGGTCGGCGCCGCCCTCCTCCTGCGCCAGGGCTCGGCCAACGCCAGCGGGACGCTGGAGCGCGGTACCCAGGTCACGGTGTGGATGGCGCCGAGTGCCAACCCCCAGGAGATCACGGCCGTGGCCACCGAGCTGGCCCAGCTGAACTATGTGGTGCAGCCCTGCGCCTTCTGGAACAAGGCGCGCAATTTCACCGAGGCCCGCAAGCTGCTTCCCTCGGACGTCTTTCAGGCCACCAGCGTGTCCGAGATGCCCACTTCCTACTGGTGCACCCCGGTTGCCCTTCCCGACGCGGCACAGGTCGTGCGTACCTTCAACGGGACGGCCGGCGTACTGACGGTGACCGAGCCCACCCAGACCATCCATACCGAGGAGAAGTTCATCAACATCTCCAAGTGGGTCTGCCTCTCCATCGCCATCGTGCTGATCATTTCGGCCGCCGTGCTGATCCTCAACTCCATCCGCATGGCTATCTTCGCCCGTCGCCGGGAGGTGTCGGTGATGAAACTGGTGGGTGCCACCAACTGGTTCATCCGGGTACCGTTCATGTCCGAAGGCCTGATTCAGGGCTTCTTCGGTTCCGCTCTGGCGGCCGGGGCCGTCTATGTGGTCTACCTCCTGATCAATCACGCCGGTGGCGGCCATGACTCCTCCAATCTGTTCACCGCCATGCGCATGACCGGTTGGGAGTTGGTCTCGACCAACATTGTGGTCGTGATCATCGGCATGGCGATCGGATCCATCGGGTCCGCCATCGCCATCCGGCGTTTCCTCGACGTATGAGACCCGTCGCGGGATTGCTGGGCACGCTCGCCCTCGGCGCCCTGGTGCTCGCCGCTTGCAGCAGCGGGCCCAGCAACTCCGGCTCCACGACCACGTCGTCGACTTCTTCGACGCGGACAACTGGAAAGACCACCACCGCGACCACCACCGCGTCAGCGGCGGCCCAGAACCAGGCGGCCACCGCGGCGCTCAAGAGCGATCTCACCGCCGCCTACGTGGCCCACAACGGCCTACCGGCCGACCAGGTGGCGGGCACTGCCCCCGGATCCGTGTACTACGCCTACCTGCCCTCGACCGGGACCTACTGGGCCATCGCCGACTTCGTCCCGACTTCCACCGCCAGCCAGCAGACGATGGTCTCCATGCAGGACGAGGGGTGCTGCGGGGTGTTCAGCGAGCCGGCGGGAGGGCCGTGGACCTACGTGAGCGGCTTCCTGGGCGAACCCTGCCCGGGCCAGATCCCGCCCGAGCTAGAGACTCTGTGGGGCTTGCAGTACCCCGGCAGCTGCCCGAGCGGCACCACCACGACCACCGGTACCTGACGACGGCACCGTGCGGGGGCGCTCAGCCCGTGGCGTCACCCGGTGTGCAGAGGTAGCGCCGGTAGCCCGTCCGGCCCACCACGGTGGTCCCCGAGGAGGCGGCTTGGCGCCTGCAGTGGGCGACGACCCAGCGCAGGTCGGGGCTCTGGCTGGGCGGCTTCACGGCAACCACCACCCGCACGATGCGGTGATGAGCCACGTCGTATACGAACTGCGCCAGGGAGGGAGTGGGCACCCGGCCCGTGAACCCGCCCACGGGCAGGTACTCGCGCCCGGTGGCCAGGGTGTCGCGGCTCACGGCGGATGATGACTGCCCGGTGCTGACGCTCTCGGTGGGAGGGAAATGTGCCGCGTCGTGGATGACGGCCGGCCAGAGGGCCAGCGCCTTCTCGTTCTCCGCGTGGATGACCGCCGTGAGGGCGGCCGACTGGTAGGGCGTGTCGAACGGGCCCAGTCCCGCCACCACCACCGTGGACGAAGCCCAGATCGGGCCGAGGATCAGGGCGAGCGCCGACAGCCCCAGCCCGGCCGGCAGGGTCCTGGCCGCCACCGGCCGCCCCCTAAGCGAGAGCCCCAAGAGGACAAGTGCCGACACGGCCGCCACCACCGTGGTGGCGATGACCCAAGGTCGGACCCCGGCGTCGTCGGGCACCAGGACGACGGCATAGGCGGTGCCGATCGCCACCGTGGCCATCATGGCCACGCGTGACATCCGGGACGGCTGCCGCATCCGCCATGACGTGGCCAGACCCATGCCGCACAGTGCCGCCATCGCCGGGATCAGCGCTGCCAGGTAGTAGGAGTTGAGGAAGTTGGAGGACGCGAAGACGGACCACGTCAGGAACAAGGTGGCCGCCCAGAGCAAGGCGGCGGCGCGGAGGGGGTCGGTGCGCGGCCGGCGTCTGCGCACAGCGAGGATGCCGGTCAGAGCAGCGGCAGTGGGCACCAGTAACCAGGCCGCGTCGCGCCCGAACGGCCCGCTGAGGAACCGGGCCGGGCCGCGAGCGACGGCGACGGTGTTGGGCGTGGCCCCTCCTGGCGCCGCTGGGGCCGCTGGCAGGCACCCGGGCTGGTCGAGCACCTGGCCGCTCACCCGGTCGGCGGCGTTGTAGAGGAAGACCTGGCTGAAGAGAGAGTTGTCGCAGCTGCCGTCGACGTAGGGACGATCCTGGGCCGGCACCAGGGCGACGACGCTCATGTAGCTCAATGAGACGGCCAGCGCGGCGAGAGCCGAGAGCAGCACGTGCCCGCAGCGGCGGTAGAGGGAGGTGGCCGGCGCCGCCAGCACGTAGGGCCCGAAGAGGGCGGGGAGCACAATCCAGGCCTGGAGCATCTTGGCCTGGAAGGCCAGGCCGACCCACACACCGGCCAGGAGGAGTGCCCAGAGCCGCCCGGTCGTGATGGCTGCGGTGGCAGCATCGGCCGCCAGCACGAGCAGGAGGATGAGGAGGGAGTCCGAGACGTTGCCCCGGTTCAGCAGGATGGTGGCCGGGCTGGCCGCCAGCACGATGGCCGCGGCGAGGCCTGCACCCGGGCCCGCCACGCGCCGGACGGCCCGGTACAGGACCAGCACCGTGAGCGTGCCCTCCACCACCTGGGGCAGCGCAATGGCCCAGAGGTGGAAGCCGAAGACCCGCAGCGACAGGGCCTGGATCCAGAAGGCGCCGGGCAGCTTGTCGACCGTGACGGTGCCCCACGGGTCAAAGGCACCGAAGAAGAAGTTGTGCCAGTTCTCCGCCATGCTGCGCACGGAGGCGGCGTAAAAGGACTCCAGCGCCACGTCGGCGATGCCCCAGGCGTAGGAGAGGGCCGCCAGAGCGGCCACCACCAACAGCGCCGGGCGGGCCCAACATGGTTGGTCGGGCGGGGAGCTCCAGAAGTGGAGGACACGACGGGGTCGGGTCGGCTCCGCTGCTTTCGCCGATGGCCCGTCCCCCATGGCAGCAACTTATCGGTGGGGCGGGTGGTCTCGTTATATTTGCCGTGAACGGGAGAGGGAGGATCATGACATTACGAGTCGTCGGCGCCGGGCTGGGTCGGACGGGTACCCATTCGTTGAAGCTGGCCTTCGAGCAGCTCCTGAGCGCCCCCTGCTACCACATGCTGGAAGTCATAAACCGGCCCGACCAGGCCGCGGTGTGGGCGGGGGCAGCTCGGGGGGAAATGCCGGACTGGGCGAACTTCCTCTCGGGCTACGCGGCCACGGTCGACTGGCCGGCGGCATCCTTCTGGCGGGAGCTGACCGCGGCGTCACCCGAGGCTGTCGTCGTGTTGTCGGTCCGTGATCCCGAGGCATGGTGGGGCAGCGCAACGGAAACCATTTTCGCCGTGCTGGCCCGCGGCGCCCCTCCCGATGATCCGGGAGCGGTCGCCGAACTCGCCATGATCAACGACGTGCTCAATCGGCGCTTCACCCCGGACTGGCGGGACAGGGATGCAGCCATTGAGGCGTACGAGGCGCACAACGCCGAGGTGCGGGCCACCGTCGCAGGGGACCGGCTGGTGGAGTGGCGGCCGGGCGACGGTTGGGAGCCTCTGTGCACCGCACTCGGGATCAGCGTCCCCGACGCACCCTTCCCGCATGTGAACACCACGTCCGAATTCAGGCAGATGACAGGTCTTGATGCGGGGGGAGAGGACCGTCTGGAAGGAAATGGCCGAGCCGAAGCGGAATGAAGGCAGTTTCCTCCAGCACGCTCAGGTGCCGGTACGGGTGAGTGCGTAACTGAAGATTCCGCCAGTGACAGATATGTGGAGCGACAGCGAGTTGCCGCTGCAGGTCCATGTGGTGGCATGGGCGGTCAACGGCTCTGACGTCGTTATCTGTCCCTTCCCGGGAATCGAGTAGGTGGCGGTGACGTGTTGCGACACGGGAGTAGCCACGTAGGAGCCAGATGACCCCGTCGGATTCGGAGGAAGTGTCGTCTTGTAGTCCGCGCTGCCCCGGTACGTATAGCTGAATCCCCCGGGCCCGATGAAGGGCGCCGAGCCGTCGTAGTCGACGGCGATCGTTCCCTTGGGGCTGACCATCCATACGACACCGGCCCCGCCCGATGTCGAGGGTCCGCTCTCGGACGTCACCTTCCACGTGCCGCGGATGCACGAGCACATGGGTGGTGCGCCGGTGACGACGTAGCTGGATCCGGCCGTGTCGCCGGTCACGGCCAGCCAGGTGGCACCTGGTTCGAGCTTGGGCATGTCCTTCATTTCGGGGCACTTGTCGCAGTCCTTGACGCAGTAACTGGTGCTACTCGAAAGGCCGTTGATGCCAGTCCCGTCGGCCTCGTGCAGGCGGCTGTAGGGGGTACCGGCCGTGATGTCGACCACGTCGGCCGAGGGGTCGAAGGCAATCAGCGCATTGGTGTAGGGCGCCACGTCGCCCTTCAGGACCGTCCCCTGGCGCAGCACGCTGACCGTCGGCTTGTACCTCGAATCGGTGATGCCCGGCCCGGTGGCGTCCCACCCTTTTCCGAAGTCCGGTTTGCGGGCCAGCGAAGAGGCCCAATCCAACTTGAGGGTGCTGTTGGCAGCCAGCGCATAGGCGGCGGCACTGCTTGGAGCCTTGAGCATGGGGTCCAGCAGATGCCAGGTGTCCTGGCCGCTGGCGGTCATGAGGGAGTAGAACCCAATGGCACTGTATTTGCGGGCGAACAGGCTGATGGAAGGGTCGGTCAGGTACGCGTCCCAAAAGGAGTCCTCGGCCGGATAGAGGGTGGCGCCGACCCACTCGGCTTCGCCTTCGATGAGCCAGCCCGGCGCGGTTCCGAAGGCCGGAAGCGTCGGGTAGTCCATGGCCTCGAAGCAATGGAACACCTCGTGGGCGAGCGTGGAATTGAAATCACCGGTGTTCTTCTCCTTGTAGAGAACCGGGTTGAGATGGATCACACAGCGACTGGCTGGTCCGACTTGATCCCCGGTGCTGTCGTAGGCATCGGCGTAGGCCGCCACGGGCGCTCCATCCACCTTGATGTTCGTCGCATTGAGGACCACGCCGAGGGAGAGACTCAAGGGGTGGCCAATTCTGGAAGCAATTTCGCCGCTGATTTGTTTCATGTGGGCCAGATACGGTCCGGCGGCCGGTACGGCAGTAGCTATCCGCTGGTAGGAGGCCAACTGGACCGAGGAGGAAGACGTGTCGGCACCTGCCCCCGCCAGGGAAAACGCGACGGCGGCCGTGGCCGCCATGACCGGAAGAAGGTGCCGGGCCCTGACGCGCGCCATGGACATACCGTCGTCGCTGATGTGCATGGCAAACCCCGCTTTTCGCGTCGGTCAACCTATCAACGTTCTGGACGCACATTGACGTGGTACCGGCTGCTCCCGGCTATCGGCTCGCCCGGCAGGGGACGAGCTGGCACGCAGTTGCGTGCAGCAGGGACTGCATCATGGGGTTGTTGACATCGGTCTCGTAGACCTGCAGGAAGGTCGGATGCCCGGCCAGTCCACGGTGCAGGGTCCGTGTCAGCGCACCCAGCGGATTGCCTGTGTCCCCCATGTAACCGGCGTTGTGCGTGGCGTTGGTCCCGTCCTGGTACCCGGTCACGAATTTGCCGCGGCTCTCCTTCACAATGTCGTAGATACCGGCAAAATCGCCTTTGGCGGTCAGGGCGCTCTCCTGGATCGCCAATTTGGGCCCGTACTGCTGGCCCTCGGCGAGCACGGTGTTCGTCGTGTCAAGACTTTCGCTCTTGGCTCGCTTGCCGCTGTTCCCAATGGGTAGTCCTGAACCCAGCGCAAAGGACACGTACTGGTGGGGAAAGATCTTGGCGTACTCGCTGAACACGGTCTTCCACGCGCCCTCGTACAGTTCGGGCGTATAGCCGAGACTCTCCCACTGTTTGATGTCCGAGCCGTCACCGGGGAGCGCGCTGTCCTTAATCCGCCCCGGCAACGTCATCTCGGCGGACACCGAGGTGGGGCCGTCGGCAGAGATCATCAGGAAATCGGCACGGTTGCCGTACCGGTCCGCCACGTCCTGCAGGAAGGCGAACCATCGGGCCAGGTAGGTGGGATCCCAGGGCACCGGAAGGGTGCCCGGCGTACCGGCACCTTGGGCGTACTGGCGGTTGAACACGGCCGTCTTGACCGTTCCTGATGTCTCACCGGGCGAGGTGGCTGGTTGCTCGGTCCAGGTGGGTGTCCCGAATCCGGGGACCAGGATCAGGACGACGAACTTCTTGCTGCTCTGGGCGGCGGCGAAGACGTTGTCGATGAGCCGCCAGTTGCAGCGGTTGAAGGACGGTTCCACGTCCACCCAATTGGCGCGCAGGGCAACGCCGGAAATGGCCTGGTTGGTGTACACCCGGCTCGTGAAGACGTTCTCGTTTCCCGGGGTGTATTCCTGCACGGCGATGAGCCCGGCTGGTCGGGTCGGCAGGTTCGTCGACGGGGAGGGGAGTATGGGTCCGGGGGTCGATGTCGCGGTGCTGCACGGGGTGGTGGCTGGTGGCACAGTCGTGGTCGTCGTGGATCCGGCCACCGGCGCCGAAGGCCCGAATGCGACAAGCCCCGTCAGGCCGAGTGCGAGGCCACCGGTCAGTCTCCGCCGATGCATGGAAGGCGATCATCGCGCAGGGCCACGGTGGATCACCGGCCAGGAAATCTCGCCAAGCAAGGATCCCGGCAAGTTTCCCCGCAAGGTCAGGCGTTCATCCTCCCCCTGTCCCTCGCCAAAGCGGGGGCAGGACTGAAGCGAGGAGCATTCAATGGCCAACACCACCACCATCACCGGGAACCTGACCCGCGAGCCCGAGATCCGCTACACCAGGGAGGGCCAGGCAACGGCTCAGTTGGGTGTCGCCGTGAACCGACGGTGGCAGGATCGGGCGACCCAGGAGTGGCAAGAGGCCACGTCATTCTTCGATGTCATCTGCTGGAGGGACCTGGCGGAGAACGTGGCCTTGAGCCTGTCCAAGGGCATGCGCGTCGTGGTCACCGGCCGGCTGGAGCAGCGCACCTGGGAGACCGAAGAGGGCGAGCACCGCTCCAAGGTCGAGATCACCGCCGACGAGGTCGGACCCAGCCTCCGCTTCGCCACGGCGGACGTGCAGAAGGTGGAGCGCCGGGGGGCCGTTGGGCAGGCCGAGACCGGCGCTGACATCGACGAGGTCTCGGGAGCCGTGCCGGTCGAGGCGTGAGTGCATCCCTGGCTGATCACCTCCATGGGCCTGCACGCGGCGACGACCCCACTGTGGTGGCTCCTCGTGAGCCTGGGATCGGTCACGATCTTGGGCATCCTGGGGTTGCTGAGCCACCGGGACCGGCACGGTTCACGGCGCGGATCCAACTCCTGAAAGAAGAGGTCTTCGAAATCTGTGGTGCGCTGGCGCTGGGCGAATCACTGCTCCGGCGGCTGGGCATGCCCGCAGAAGCGACGCGCCTCGCCGCGCTGTTCGATCACATCGAGGGAAGGCTGTTGGAGCCTCAGGCCTCCGAGGGGGTCGGCTCGTAGGTGAGCGAGAGCGAATTCACGCAGTAGCGGAGTCCGGTGTCGGTGGGGCCATCGGGGAACACGTGTCCCAGGTGGCCCCCGCACCGGGCGCAGAGGATTTCGGTCCGCGCCATGCCGAAGCTGCGGTCGGTGTGCTCAACGATGGTGCCGTCCGCCTTGGCGCGGTCGAAGCTGGGCCAGCCGGACCCGGAATCGAACTTGGCATCGGTGTCGAAGAGTTCGGCCCGGCAGCCGGCGCACCGGAAGACGCCCTCGCCCTCGACGTGGAGCAGCTCTCCGGACCACGCCGGCTCCGTGCCGGCGCGGCGCAGCACGGCATAGCGCTCAGACGACAACTCCTGCTTCCACTCCTCTTCGGTCTTGGCGACTTCGTACTCCATGGGTGGCTCCTGCGTGGCGGACTTGCGATGGAACATGGCGGCTCCCTCCTGGCCGGTACAACCGGTTCGTGGCTAAATGTATTTCGGCTCCACCCCGACCGAGGCGTAGACAGCCTTGGTCAGGCGCCGGGCCCGGGGGTCGCCCAGCATGCCGATCGACATCCGGTTCATGACATAGCCGACGGCCAATTCGTTCTCCGGATCGGCGTAGCCGAAGGAACCGCCGGCCCCGGTGTGCCCGAATGATCCCGCCCCACCGAAGGGGGAGAAGGGGCTGGAGATCCAGAAGCCCTGGCCGATCTTCTGCTCCATGGGGAAGCCCAGGGACAAGAAGACCTGGTCGGCACCGAAGGTCCGCACCGTCCGGGCCTCATCGACCTGGGCCGGGGTGAGAAGCGGCTCGGGCGGCCCTCCCTCCACGGGGCCGATCAGGCCGGCGTAGAGGCGGGAGAGGGAGGTGGCGTTGGTGATGCCGTTGGCGGCCGGCACCTCGGCGGCGTGCCAGGCCGGTCGGTTGGCCCATCCGGGGTCGCTGAAGGCACCGCCGACGTTGAGGGCCCGCGCCAGGAGGGTGGACGAGAAGCCGGCCGACAGCCCGGCGTCGGCCCCCCCACCTTCGGACGCCACAATTGCGCCACCCGACACGGCGGAGACCCGGTGCTCCTCTTCTGCCGGGAGGCCGATGAAGAAGTCGAGGCCGAGGGGGCCGGCGATCTCCTCGGCGAAGTAGGTGCCGAGTGAGCGGCCGCTGACGCGGCGCACCACCTCGCCGACCAGCCAGCCGTAGGTCAGGGCGTGGTACCCGTGCGCGGTGCCGGGCTCCCAGAACGGGGTCTGCTCGGCCAGGGCTGAGACCACGGGGTCCCACGCCTGTACCTCGGCGGCGGTGAGGCGGCGATCGACGGCCGGCAGCCCGACCTGGTGGGTGAGCAGGAAGAGGACCGGAATGTCCTCCTTGCCCCCCTGGGCGAACTCGGGCCAGTAGGTGGCGACCGGGGCGCCCAGGTCGAGCTGGCCCCGCTGGGCCAGCAAGTTGGCACAGGCTGCGGTGGCCCCCTTGGTGCTGGAGAAGACCAGCTGCAAGGTGTGCTCGTCATAGGGGCGGCTGTGCCGGCGGTCGAAGTGGCCGGCGTGGATGTCGACGACCTTGCGGCCGCCCACGTGGAGGCAGAAGGCGGAGCCGAGCTCACGCCCGACCTCGTGGTTGTGCACGAAGGCGTCCCGCACCGCCTCGAACCCCGGCTCGACCAGCCCGCCCACCACGGTCGTCATCGGTCAGGCGGCCAGCCGGGTGCCGGCCTCGCCCATCAGGTGAAGGAAATTGTCGACGTAGAACTGCCGGCGCACCTCGTCGGAGGCGTCGCCCAGCGAGGCCTCGAACCGCTCGATCGGCCTGCGCCCGCCCTCGACGTGGGGGTAGTCGGACGAGAACATCACGAGATCGGGACCGCCCTGGGCGACGATCCAGCCGACGTCCTCGGTCGGGTAGGGCGTGAAGCGGACCTGGCGGTGCACGTATTCCGACGGGCGCAGCGAGAGCGCCCGGAGGCGCTCCTCGTGACGGTGGAAGGCCTCGAAGGCGGACTCCATCTGCCGCAGCCACGAGGGCACCCAGATGGCGCCCTGCTCTATGACCCCGATGCGCAGGGCGGGGAACCGTTCCAGCACGCCGTCGAAGATCATGGTGGCCAGCGTCTGCGCGGGCGGGACGGGGATGCCCATGTAGTCGACGGAGCGGAAGTTCTCGTCGCCCCCGTGGAAGTCGGGGGGGACGGGGAGCCCGTTGACGAAGTAGTGCGGATCGACCAGGTCGCCGGTACCGCCCACGTGGAACACCACCGGGATGCCGGCCTCTTCGGCCTGGGACCACACGCCGAAGAGGTCGCTGTGGCTGGGCGAGAACGACGGGGGGCATCCCGAGGCGACGAGCAGCGCCGCCGCACCCGCTTCGAGGGCGTCCCCGGTGGCCTGGACGGCCCGAGCGGGATCGACCAGCGGGACGTAGAGCGAGGGCAGGAGGCGGGGATCGACCGAGCAGAACTCGAGCATGCCCCTGTTGTGGGCCCGCGCCGCGGCGTGGGCCAGTGCGACGTCGCCAGAATGCTCCAGGCCGTAAAGGCGGCCGTTGTGGAACGTATTGAAGATCAGCTGGCTGGAGAAGCCCAGGAGGTCCAGCGCCCGCGGCCGGTCCTCGGCGATGAACGAACCGGTGGCGGCGAAGTTCTTGCGGGCCATGATCTCGGCGTCCTCGGTGCTCCGGTACTCCTCGGTTCCGTGGTGGGCGCGCAACCTCTCGAAGGAGGCCACCAGGTCTCGCTGCTGCTCTTCGGGGCTCCCCGTCTGGCGCAGCTCGTTGCCGCTCGGATAGCGCAGCACGGGGAGGCGGTCGCGGTAGGCCGGTTCGGCGTGGTCCCGCAACCAGGTGGGCGTCTCCATGAGGTGCGCATCGGCATCGTGGACGATCCGGCCAACGGAATAGGGCATGGTGACCCTTGAGTATTCCAGGGCATCGCCAGGAACGCCCAGCGGGTCGGCACCGCTACGCTCTCGGGGCCATGAACCTGCGAGACGGCCCCGAGGACCTGGCATTCCGGGCCGAGGTGCGCCGGTTCCTGGACGAGCAGATGGTGGGCGAGTTCGCCGCGCTGGGGGGCCGTGGCGGCTCGGGCGACGAGACCTACGGCTTCGAGGTGCGCTTGCGCTGGGAGAAGGTGCTGGCCGAGGGCGGTTGGACCTGCCTGGGCTGGCCGACCGAGCACGGTGGCCGGGGGGCGTCGGTGGCGGCACAGGTCATCTTCAACGAGGAGTACGCCCGGGCGGCGGCACCGGGCCGGGTCAGCATCCTGGGCGAGGGGCTGCTGGGCCCGACCCTCATTCACTACGGGACCGAGGCGCAGAAGCAGCGCTTCCTGCCCCCGATCAGGGAGGGAACCGAGCTCTGGTGCCAGGGGTACTCCGAACCTGACGCCGGGAGTGACCTGGCCAACGTCAAGACCCGGGCGGAACTCGACGGCGACGAATGGGTCATCACCGGCCAGAAGGTGTGGACCTCCCTGGCCCACCAGTCCGACTGGTGCTTCGCCATCTGCCGCACCGATCCCGACGCCCCGCGCCACAAGGGGTTGTCCTACTTGCTGGTCCCCATGGACCAGCCGGGCATTGAGGTGCGGCCAATCATGCAGTTGACCAGGACCAGCGAGTTCAACGAAGTCTTCTTCGACGGGGCCCGGACCGGGCGGGACAACGTGGTCGGCGACGTCGGCGACGGGTGGAGGGTGGCGCTGGCGACACTGTCCTACGAGCGGGGGGTGGCGCTGCTCGGTCACCAGCTGAGCTTCGGGCGCGAGCTGGACCGGATTGTCGCCCTGGCCCAGGAGAACGGCCGATCCCGCGACCCGGTGCTCCGCCAGCGGTTGGCTCAGGCCCACGTCGAACTTTCCATCATGCGCTACAACACCCTGCGCAGCCTCTCGGGCGTGGAGGGTCCGGTAGCGCCCCCCCAGGCGTCCATCGCCAAGCTCTTCTGGGGCAGCTGGCACCGCCGGCTGGGCGAGTTGGCCCTGAGTGTGATGGGTCCGGCGGCCACCGTGCTCGGCGAGTGGCCCTACGGGCTCAACGACCTGCAGCGCTCGTTTCTCTTCTCACGCTCGGAAACGATTTACGGTGGTTCCAACCAGATACAACGGAACATCATTGGCGAGCGGGTGCTCGGTCTCCCGTCCGAGCCGAAAGGGACTGTGTGAGCCTCGGGGCTTCCTTCGAACCACCACCACCTCCGACCCCCCCGGAGGGTCACGGCCTGCTGTCCGGGAAGGTCGTCATCGTGACGGCCGCCGCCGGCACGGGGATCGGCTCGGCCACCGCCCGGCGCTGCCTCGAAGAGGGGGCGGCCGTCGTCGTCTCCGATGCCCATGAGCGGCGCTTGGGCGAGACGGCCGAGGAGCTACGGGCCGAGACGGGAGGTGAGGTCCACGCCATCGCCTGCGACGTCACGGACGAGTCCCAGGTCAGAGCGCTCTACGAGGGAGCCAGGGCACAATACGGGCATTTCGACGTGGCGGTGCACAACGCCGGGCTGGGGGGGACGGTGCCCCTGGTGGACATGACCGATGCGCAGTGGGCGCGCGTGCTGGAGGTCACGCTCACGGGAACCTTCCGCTGCACCCGGGCTGCCCTGACCCACCTGCTGGCGCAGCAGGGTGGTGCGATTGTCAACAACGCCTCGGTGCTCGGGTGGCGGGCCCAGCCCGGGCAGGCGCACTACGCCGCGGCCAAGGCCGGGGTGATGGCCCTCACCCGGTGTGCCGCCGCGGAGGCGGCGCCGTTCGGGGTCCGGGTCAATGCGGTGTCACCGAGCCTGGCCGAGCACCCCTTCCTCAACCGGGCCATTCCCGACGAGGACCTGGCCGTCCTGCGCCGGCGCGAGCTCTTCGGGCGCGGCGCTCAGACGTGGGAGGTGGCCAATGTCATCGTCTTCCTGGCCAGTGACTACTCCAGCTACATGAGCGGAGAGGTCATCTCCGTCAGCAGCCAGCACCCGTGACGGGTATCGGCGGCGCACCGCCGGCACAGGAGGACCCACGAGCCGACCTCATCTGGGGGACCATTCCCCGCCTGGTGGCCGACGGGGCCGAGCGTCACGGTGGAACCGAGGCGCTGGTCGACGGCGGCGTCCGGCTCACCTACGCCCAGCTGGCCGACCAGGTGGACCGGTACGCACGCGGCTTCGTGGCCGCCGGCGTCGAGCCCGGTGACCGGGTCGCCGTCTGGGCCCCCAACTGCGCCGAATGGATGCTGGCCGCGCTGGGGTCGCTGCGGGCGGGCGCGGTGCTGGTGCCGCTGAACACCCGATTCAAGGGGGGTGAAGCGGCCTACATCCTGCGCTCCGCCGGGGTCACGGTGCTGGTTTCGGTTCGCGGGTTCCTGGGCGTGGACTACCCCGCCCTGCTGCGCCCCGAGGACGTCGGCACACTGCGCCGGATCGTCCTGTTGCGCGACGAGGGCGGGCCGGGGGGCGAAGGGCCGCCCTCGGCGGAGATCGTCGGGCTGCCCGCCTTCCTCGGTGCCGGAGAGGTGGTGGACCCCTCCGAGACGGCGGCCCGGGCCGGGGCCATCAGGCCGGACGACGTGTCGGACCTCATCTTCACCTCGGGCACCACCGGCCACCCCAAGGGGGCGGTCACGACGCACGCGCAGTCCCTGCGGACCTTCGGCACCTGGGCGTCCATCGTCGGGCTGGGGGCCGGAGACCGGTACCTCGTCGTCAACCCGTTCTTCCACACCTTCGGCTACAAGGCGGGCATCCTGGCCTGCCTCATGGCCGGTGCGACGGTGGTCCCCGAACCGGTCTTCGACGCCGCCCAGGTGCTGGAGCGAATCGCGGCCGAGCGCATCACGGTGCTCCCCGGGCCGCCGACGCTCTACCAGACGCTCCTGGCCGACCCCGATCGGAGCCGGCACGACCTCTCGACCCTGCGCCTCGGGGTCACCGGTGCCGCCGTCGTCCCCGTGGAGCTGGTGCACCAGATGAGCAGGGAACTGGGCTTCTCCACCGTGCTCACGGCCTACGGTCTCACCGAGTCCTGCGGCACGGTCACCATGTGCCGGCGCGGCGATCCACCCGAGATCATCGCCGGGACCTCGGGGCGCGCCATCCCGGGCCTTGAGGTCCGGGCCGTGGCCGGGGGACGGGCGGCGGGCCCGGGGGAGCCTGGCGAAATAGTGGTGCGCGGCTACACGGTGATGTCGGGCTACTGGGGTGACGAGGAGGGCACGGCGGCGGCCATCGACTCCGAACGCTGGCTGCACACCGGGGACATCGGCGTGATGGACAGCGGGGGGAACGTCACCATCACCGACCGGGTCAAGGACATGTTCGTGGTGGGTGGGTTCAACGCCTACCCGGCCGAAATTGAGGCCATGCTGCGAGCCCATGACGCGGTGGCCCAGGTAGCGGTGGTCGGCGTGCCCGATGCACGCCTGGGAGAGGTGGGTTGTGCCTATGTCGTGCCGGCGGCGCAGGGTGCAGCGGTTGATCCCGACGAGCTCGGGCGCACCATCCTCAGCTGGTCCCGCCAGGCCATGGCCAATTACAAGGTGCCCCGGGGCATCGTCGTGCTTGACTCACTCCCGGTGAACGCCAGCGGCAAGGTGCTCAAGCGGGAGCTGCGCGCGCGTCACGCCACCGGTATCGATCATGTGGTGACCAACGAGAGGAGCGGTTGAGTGCGAGGCATCGTCTACACAGGGGACGGGGTGGAGGTCACCGACGCGCTGGAGGTGCGCGGGGCGGGACCCAACGAGGTGCGTGTGCAGATGCAGGCGGCTGGCGTGTGCCACTCCGACCTGTCGGTGATCGACGGCACCATTCCGTTCCCGGCGCCCGCGGTTCTGGGACACGAAGGGGCCGGCATCGTGGAGTCCGTCGGCTCCGCAGTCAGATCGGTCAAGACGGGCGACCACGTGGTGATCGCCACTCTGGCCAGTTGCGGGACGTGCCGGGCCTGCAGCACGGGCCACCCGACCTGGTGCAAGAGCTCGCTGGGCAACATCACGACACCGTTCACCTACAAGGGGGAGCCGGCATCCAACTTCGCGGCGGCATCGGTCTTCTCCGAGGTGACCGTCGTCAGCGAGGTCCAGGTCGTGCGCATCCCCGAAGAGGTGCCGCTTTCGTCGGCCTGCCTCATCGGTTGCGGGGTCCTCACGGGAGTCGGTGCCGTGCTCAACCGGGCCAAGGTCCGACCGGGCGACACCGCTGCCGTCTTCGGCGTCGGAGGAGTGGGGCTCAATGTCATTCAAGGTCTGCGCATCGCCGGGGCCACCCGCATTGTGGCGGTGGACACCATGGCCTCGAAGGAGGCTCTGGGACGGCAGTTCGGGGCCACCCATTTCGTCGATGCCGGCTCGGGCGATGCCGCGGCCGTGGTGCGCCAGCTGGTTCCGGCCAACCGGGAGTCCGCCGCCGGCGCCCTGTTCCCACTGGGCGGGGTGACGTGGGCCTTTGACTGCGTGGGCCATCCAGCGGTGCTGCGCAGTGCCCTGGACTGTCTCGATTGGGGCGGCACCGCCGTGGCCATCGGGATCCCCCCTCGGGGCACGGAAGTGTCCGTGGACGTCAATGCCCTGGCCTATGTCGACCGGGGGCTGATCGGGTGCCGCTACGGGTCGGCCCGACCCCACTTCGACATCCCCCTTATGGTCGATCTCTATCTCTCGGGGAGTTTGATGCTGGACGAGCTGGTGTCGTTGACCCGACCCTTGGACCGGTTCGGCGAGGTGGTTGACGAAATGCACGCCGGGAGGGTGGCGCGCGGCGTGCTCACCTTCGACTAAGCACGCGGGATGCACACTCCTCACAACCAGAGCCGGCAGCGATGAAGGGCGTCCTCCTGGCGGGTGGGACGGGCTCACGCCTCTACCCCCTGACGCGGATCACGAACAAGCATCTGCTCCCCATTTACGACCGGCCCATGATCGCCTGGTCGATTGAGGCCCTGGTCACGGCCGGCATTGACGAAATCATGCTGGTGACCGGCGGGACGCACGCGGGCGAGTTCCTGCGCCTGCTCGGCAATGGGCACGAGTTCGGTATCGACCGGCTCTCCTACGCGTACCAGGACCAGGCGGGCGGCATCGCCGAAGCCCTCGGCCTGGCCGAGCGCTTCGTCGATGGCGATCCGGTCCTCGTGATGCTGGCCGACAACGTCATGGAGCGATCGATCAGGCCCATGGTGGACGCTTTCCGGGCCAACCCGTCGGGCGCGCGCATCCTCCTTACCGCGGTGGACGAGCCCGAGCACCTGCGCCATCTCGGCGTTCCCGTGCTCTCGGCCGATGGGAAGGTGGAGCACATTGAGGAGAAGCCGGAGCATCCGGCCAGCAATTTCGGCGTGACGGGGATCTACTGCTACGACGCCGACGTCTTCAGCGTGATCCCGACCCTCGTTCCCTCAGGACGCGGCGAGTTGGAGATCACCGACGTGAACAACCACTACGTCAACGAGGGACGGATGACCTACGACGTGTTGGAGGGATTCTGGGGTGACGCCGGCGAATCGATTGAGGCGTACTACGCGGTGAACGACTTCGTGCGCGCCAACGGAGCCAATCGGGCCTGAGCTCAGCCCGGCTGGTGGTCGGCCGGCACGTGCTGTCGGGCCCGCCGGACGCTCTCGGCGATGCCGGCGCCGTCGAGTCCGAGACCGGCCAGGATGTCATCAGCCCGGCCCTGGGCCAGGTACTGGCGTGGGATCCCGAGTACCCGGGTGACCGGCCCCCGGTCGCCCGGGGTTTCCATGGCATCGATCAGGAAAGCCCCAGCCCCACCGTGGCGCACCCCGTCCTCGGCCGTCACGACAACGGCGTGGCGGGACGCGTCGGCCAGCATGCCGGCATCAGGCGGCGAGACGACGCGCACGTCCCACACGGTGGCATCGATCCCCTCGGCCTCCAAAGCTGCGGCCGCTTCCAGGCAGGCACCCACCAGCTTGCCCACACCGAGCAGACAGACCGACCCGTCGCCGTCCCGCAACCGGTGGGCGTCGAGGCCGTGACCCCCCTGGTCGTCTGCGACGTGACGGGGGGCACTCTTGGGGAAGCGGATGGTGGAAGGGCCGGGCAGCTCCAGCGCGGTGCGCAGCATGGGCGCGATCTCCTCGGCGGCCGAGGGAGCGAAGACCGTCATGCCGGGGATGGAGAGCGCCAGGGCAATGTCCAGGATCCCGTGGTGGCTGGGTCCGTCGTCACCCGTGATGCCGGCTCGGTCCAGCACGAAGACCACCGGGCTGCCGTGCAGGCCCACGTCCAGGTTGGCCTGGTCGAAGGCTCGGCTGAAGAAGGTGGAGTACACCGCCACCACCGGCCGGAGGCCACCCATGGCCATGCCGGCGGCGGAAGTGACCTCGTGCTGCTCGGCAATGCCGACGTCGAAGAAGCGGTCGGAGAACCGGGCCTGGAAGGCGAGCAACCCGGTGGGCCCGGGCATGGCCGCGGTGAGCGCCACCACCCGATCGTCCGTCTCGGCGGCAGCCAGGATGGCCTGCGAGAAGGCATCGGTGTAGGTGGCGGCACGCTGGGGCGAGTCGTTGACCTCGGCTTCGGGAGTCGAACCCGGCGTGGCCACCCCGCCGGCATCGGCCCCGGCGGAGCCGCCCACTGCGACACCCGCCGAGCTCCCGACGGTGTTGGCGAGCGCGATCGCCTTGACATCGTGGAGGCGCTGGACGTCGTCCTCCTCGGCTGGCGCATAGCCCCGGCCCTTCTGGGTCAGCACGTGGACCACGATGGGCCCGTCCCATGCGGCGGCGTGGGCGAAGGCCTGTTCCATGAGCTCAATGTCGTGACCGTCGATGGGGCCGGCGTAGCGAACCCCCAGGGCCTCGAAGAAGGTGTGGGGCGCCACCATTTCGCGCAGTGCGCTGGTGACCGAGTGCACGCTGGAATAGGCCAGGGGACCGAAGGCCGGCAGCCGGCGCAGACGGGACCGCAGGCGCTCACGGGCCAGCAGGTAGGTCGGGTTGAGCCGCAGGGTGGTCAGGCTCTGGGAGAGCTGCGACACCGTGGGAGCGTAGGACCGACCGTTGTCGTTCAGGACCACCACCACCCGGCAACCCGAGTGGCCCAAGTTGTTCAGAGCCTCGTAGGCCATCCCGCCGGTGAGGGCACCATCGCCGACGACGGCGATCACCTTGCGCTCGCTCGCCTG
Organism: Acidimicrobiales bacterium; assembly: GCA_035534235.1. Taxonomy (GTDB): domain Bacteria; phylum Actinomycetota; class Acidimicrobiia; order Acidimicrobiales; family RAAP-2; genus Bog-473. The sequence goes on from DATLSH010000028.1 coordinate 38,525, forward strand.
ACCTCGCAGCGTGAAGGCATTGGCCAGCCCGTGCGCGTAGGAAAGAGCGGTTGACGCGTGGCTATTCTCAATCCAGTCGTGCTCGGACTCGGCGCGGTTCGGGTAGCCCGACATCCCATCGGCCTGCTTGAGGGTCTTGAATCCGAAGCGCCGACCGGTCACCAGCTTGTGGACGTAGGCCTGATGGCCGGTGTCCCACAAGATGACGTCGCGGGGCGAATCGAACACGCGGTGCAGGGCCAGGGTCAGCTCGACCGCTCCCAAATTGGACCCCAGGTGGCCACCGGTGGTGGTCACGGTCTCGACGATGAAGGAGCGGATCTCCTCGCACAGGGCGTCGAGTTGCCCACTGCTCAAGGCCTTGAGGTCGGCCGGCGTCTCAATGCTTTGCAGGATCATGGCAGTGGCGTAACGCTAGTCCCTCGCCACCCGGGTTCCACCTCGCTCAGGGCGGAGCAGCGAACTCACGGCCACCATGAAGGCGGCGACGGCCAGGAGCTGCAGGCCGCGATCGGGGCCGTAGGTCTGCGAGATCCACCCGACGACGGGGGCGCCGGCCACCCAGCCGATGTAGCCGGCGGCGGTAAAGGTCCCCACCGCGCTGACAACCTGGCTGGCCAGGCGGCTGACCGTACTCATCACCAACGGCCAGAACAGCGAGGCCCCACCGGCCCCGAGCGCCAGGCCGATGGCTGCCATTCCGGGGAGCGGCGAGAGGGACTCCAGCAGGATGCCTCCCCCGGCCACGCAACCACCGACGACGAGAGCGCGCCGCGTGGAGAGGCGCCCGAGCAGCGCGCCACCGGCGCCCCGGGTGGCAGCGGCCACTGTCTGGCCGACCACGTAGGCGCCGGCACCGAGCAGCACCCCGGTGGCCAGATGGTTCCGCAGGTAGAGGACGCCCCAGGTGTCAACGCCCCCCTCGGTGACCTCGGCCAGGGCGAAGACGGCGAGCAGCATCAGGAGGCCCTCCTGGCGTAGGCGCCGCCAGGGGTGGACCGTGGCCGGTGTTCCGGCGAGGGCCATGGCGGTGCCCGGGTCGGTGCGGCAGGCCCAGACCCCGACGGCCAGGGCGACCACCGCGATGCCGGGCCAGACCCAGCGCCACGAGAGCCCCAAGTGGATGAGGATCCCGGCGGAGGCGGCCCCGAGCAGGGCACCGGCGTTGAACAGCGCATGGAAGCGGACCAGGCCGGCCGGATTGCCGACGAGGCGGTGGGACGCCTCCGCGTTCATGGCCGTGTCGATGCTCCCTCCGGCGATCTCCACCAGGACCAGGGCCACGGTGAAGAGGGAACGCTGCCGGGTGGCGGCCATCAGCACAAGGAGGACCGACCAGGCCAGGAGGGCGATCCACAACAGGCGGCGGGCTCCGACCCGATCGGCCAGGTGGGCCATGACGGCGCTGGAGGCCCCGGCGACCGCCACCGCCACCGCCAGCAGGACGCCGACCGCGGAGTCAGAGAGGGAGAAGGCGTGCTGGATGTTGAACAACATGACGGCCCAGCTGCCCCAGAAGAGCCCAAAGGTGATGAAGGCTGCCACCACCGGACCGCTGCCCGGCGGTGACCGGCGTCCCGTCTCTGATGCGGGCGGGACGCTCAGGGGGTGCCGGCGGCGCCCGCCTTGGCCAAGAACACGGCCCGGTCGACCACTACCCGGGTCACCACTCCGGCGCCGACCAGGCCACCGCCGTCACCCTCCAGGCGGGCAGCCGACACGGTGAAGCTCAGGCGCCGCCCCTCCACTTTGACCAGCGTGGCTTCGGCCAGGACGACCGAGCCCACGGCCACCGGGGCCAAATGGTCGAACTGGACGCGGGTGGCCACGCTGGACTGCGCTCCGGTGAGGTGCCCATCGGTGGCGCGGCACGTGGCCTCCTCACACAGTGCGATCAGACGGGGAGTGGCCAGGACCGGCACGTCTCCGGATCGGAAATGGTCGGCCGTGTCGCCGTCGGCGACGGTGATCTCCAGTTGTGCGGTCAGGCCCGCGTGGGGACCGTGCCCGGCCGAGGTGGTTGGACCGGAGGATTGATCGGGCACGACGGTTACGATACCGCTCGTGACCGACACCTCCCTGATCGACCCGGTGGTCCTGGGGCGGGTTCTCACGGCAGCGCTCGCTCGCGGCGGGGACATGGCCGAGGTCTTCGCAGAGGACAGCACGTCCGCCAGCGCCATGATGGACGATCGCCGGGTGGAGGAGCTCTCGTCGGGCCGTTCGCGGGGGGCGGGGATCCGCGTGGTGGTCGGTGAGACGACCGGATTCGCCCACACCGCCGACCTGAGCGAGCCGGGATTGCTGGCCGCAGCCGGCGCGGCGGCTGCCGTGGCCCGTGAGGGAGGGGGCCGGGTGCGCACCGTCGCCCTCGGATCGGGCACGCGGTGGGGACACGGAGACCGCACGTTGCCCGATTCGGTGGACAAGGCGAGAAAGCTCGACTTGCTCGCGCGGGCCGATGATGCGGCGCGGGGGTCGGGTGGCGCCATCACCCAGGTGCAGGTGGGTTGCGGGGACTCCCGCCGGCGCGTGCTCATCGCCAACTCGGAAGGCCTGCTGGCGGAGGACGATCAAATCCGGACCCGCTTCAATGTGATCTGCGTCGCCAACGGAGACACGGGCATGCAGACGGGACACGAGTCGCTGGCCCGTACCGAGGGCTACGAGATCTTCGAGCGCTACCTGGTGGAGGACATCGCCCGGTCGGCTGCCGCGCGTGCCCTGGCCAAACTTTCGGCCCGCCCGGCACCATCGGGAGAGGTACCCGTGGTCCTGGCCGGCGGCAGTGGCGGCATCCTGTTCCATGAGGCGTGCGGGCACGGGCTTGAGGCTGACCACATCTTGAAGGACGCCTCGGTCTACACCGGGCAAGTGGGTCGGTTGGTGGCCAGTCCCCTGGTCACGCTGGTCGACGACGGCACGGTGCCCGGTGAATGGGGCAATTTCGCCGTCGATGACGAGGGCTGCGCCCCGGCTCGCAACGTGCTGATCGAGAACGGCATCCTCACCGACTACATGTGGGACTGGCTGCGGGGGCGCAAGGAGGGGAGGAAGTCGTCGGGGAACGGGCGCCGGCAGAGCTACCAGCATCTCCCGATGGTCCGCATGACCAACACCTATCTGCTGGCCGGGACCGAGAACGCCGACGAGATCATCTCCCAGACCCCATCCGGTGTGTACGTCAAGAAGCTGGGTGGGGGACAGGTCAATACCGCCACCGGCGACTTCGTCTTCGGGACGAACGAGGCCTACCTCATAGAGGGCGGCCGTATCACCGAGCCCCTGCGGGACGCCAATCTGATCGGCAACGGTCCCGAGGTACTGCGCCGCATTGACGCGGTGGCCGATGACTTCGACATGACCCCGGGGACCTGCGGGAAGGACGGACAGAGCGTCCCCGTGGGCTGCGGCCAGGCCACCTTGCGCATCACCGGGGTCACCCTGGGGGGCACGGCATAGTGGTCGAGCTCATGGACCTGGCCACCTCGGTGGTGGAACGGGCCCGGGAGGGCGAGGGGATGGAGGTCTACGTCACCCGGGGCACCGAGACCGAGGTCCGGGCCTATGAAGGGAAGATCGAATCGTTGACCTCGGCCGACTCGTCTGGCGTGGGGATCCGCATCCTGCTGAACGGGGCGGGCAGCCGTATGGGCTTCGCGTGGGCCGGCTCCCTTCACCCGACGGTGATCGACGCTGCCGTGGCGGATGCCAGGGACAACGCGCGCTACGCGACCCCGGACCCTGACGTCGTCCTGGCCACCCCCGACGGGGTCGCCGCCGTGGACCTGAACCTGTGGGACGAGGGCGTGGTCTCCACGCCCATGGAAGACAAGGTGGCACTGGCCATACAGCTGGAGCGAGCCACCCGGTCCGCCGACCCGCGGGTGCGCCAGGTCTCCTCGGCCGACTATGCCGACGGCCGGATTGAGGTGGCGATGGCCTCGACTACTGGCATCAGGTCCTCGGCGCGCCGCACCAACGCGTTCGTCTCGGTGGACGCCATCGCCGGTGAAGGGTCCGACACGCAGACGGGCACCGGGTTCAGCGTGGGCCGGGCCCCGGGCGACCTCGACCCCGAGGAAGCCATGGACGACGCCGTGTTGCGGTCCACCCGGCTCCTGGGGGCGCAGAAGGCCCGATCGGGGCGCTGCACGGTAGTCTTCGACCCCCGTGTCGTCTCGACCCTGCTTTCGGTCGTGGCGGCGGCCCTGTCGGGAGAGGCCGTGGTCAAGGGACGCTCATTCTTCGCCGGGAGGATCGGCGAGGCAGTGGCGCACGGTGCCGTGACCCTGGTCGACGACCCCACGGACGTCCGCGCCTACGGCGCGTCGTCGCACGACGGGGAAGGTCTGGCCTGCCGGCGCAATGTGCTCATCTCCGACGGCATCCTTCGTATGTTCGTCTTCGACGCCGTCTCGGGCCGTCGGGCCAACATGGAGTCGACCGGTTCAGCCGTGCGGGGCGGCTTCGCCGGGACACCCTCGGCCGGATGCCGCGCCCTGACCCTCATCCCCGGAGCGATGGGGGCGGAAGAGATCCTGGCCGCTGTCGGTGAGGGCCTTTATGTGCAATCGGTCACCGGCATCCATTCGGGGGTCAATCCCGTCAGCGGGGACTTCTCGGTCGGAGCCGAGGGCCTCATGATCCGGGGCGGCCACCTGGCCGAACCGGTGCGCGAGGTGACGGTGGCCTCCACCCTGCAGCGGATGCTCCAGGCGGTGGTGGAGATCGGGAGCGACCTGCGTTGGCTCCCGGGGTTGGCGGCCGGCCAGACGCTGGCCGTCGCCGACATGCAACTCAGCGGGGACTGACCCTTCAGCTGGCTGCCGCGGCAGGCGCCTTGGTCTCCTTGGTCTCCTTGGACTCCTTGGACTCCTTGGCCGGCTGGTTGGCGCCTGCGCCGGTGTTCGTGTTCTCGGACTTGGCGGATGAGTCGGCGCTCTTGGACTCACCGGGGGTGTCCGTGCTGGCGGACCCTTTGCCGTTCGCCTTGGCGCTGCCGACCCGTGAGTCGTTCTTGTAGAACCCGCTGCCTTTGAGGACGATGCCCACCGCCCCGTAAACCTTGCGCAGGGCACCCCCGCACTCCGGGCAGTCGGACAGGGCTTCGTCGGAGAACTTCTGGACAGCCTCGAGCCGGTGCCCACACGCCGTGCAGGCGTACTCATAGGTCGGCAATGTCCCTCCTCGGATTGGCACTCGCTACTTGCGACTGCCAAGTCTAACCGACCCCCAACCGGCCGGTACCGCCCCTCCCGGGTCGTCCCAGGTCATAGACTGTTGTCTCGTGTCCGATCGCAGCCTGGCCCATCTCGATCCGTTGGGCGGCGCCCGCATGGTCGATGTGACCCCCCGGGAGCCCACCCACCGCCGGGCCCTGGCCCGGTGCCGGGTGGCCATGTTGCCTGAGACCACGACCAAGGTGGCCAACAACGCCATTACCAAGGGCGACGTGCTGGCCGCGGCCCGGATTGCCGGGATTCAGGCTGCCAAGCGCACCGCCGAGCTGATCCCGATGTGCCACCCCGTCCTGGTGGGCTCCATTGCGGTCAACTTCTCAATCGGTGACGACTTCGTCGAAGTGGAAGCCCAAGTGGAGACCGTCGACCGGACGGGCGTCGAGATGGAAGCGATGGCGGCGTGCACCATCGCGGCACTGACCGTCTATGACATGTGCAAGTCGGCGGATCGCACCATGACCATTGAGCACCTGGCGTTGTGGGAGAAGTCCGGGGGGCGTTCCGGCCCCTGGCGGCGGTCCGAGGTCCACCTGTAGCTCCTCGCCCGCACCCAGAGCGGGGCTGGTGTCTAAGTTCTCCTCCAATGACTGTCCGCGTGGTGGATCCGCCCGATGTCGGGAAAGGCATCGTCGGGGCCGTCTCGTCGGTCGTCGGACGAATCGGGGGACGCAACGCGGTCATCGCCCGATCGCTGGGTAGCCTGCGGCGGGGCGCCATGACCCATGCCGACGGGGTCCGCCTCGCTGAGGCCGCCGATCAGGCGTGCGCACTCCGCATCCCCTTCATCTTCTTCGTGGCCTCCAGTGGGGCAGACGTGCTCGACGGTGTGGCGGCGCTCCACGGTTGGGGCCGCGCCGCCGCGGCGATATCCCGGTGCAGTGGCATCGTCCCCGTGGTTGCGGTGGCCACCGGTCCGGTGGTGTCAGGCCCGGCGCTGCTGCTCGGTCTGGCGGATCTGGTCGTCATGAGCTCGGAGGCCGTGGCCTTCGTGTCGGGCCCGCAGATGGTGGCTGAGTTCACCGGCGTCGAGATCGGCCTGCCGGAATTGGGTGGCGTAGCTACCCACGCCAGGTCCAGTGGCCTGTGCGCAGTTGAGTCCGACGACGTGGACGGAGCCGTGGCAGAACTGCTGGAGTATCTGCCCGCGCACACCGATGAGATGCCCCCGCTGAGGACCATGGTCGATCCGGTACAGCGGGCCACGCCGGAGCTGCGAGAGATCATTCCGGATCGCAAGGCGGCCACGTACGACGTGCGCGAAGTCATCCGGGCGGTGGCCGATGAGGGCGGGCTACGCGAGCTGTGGCCGCGGTGGGCAGGGCAGGTCGTCACCGGCCTGTCCCGTATGGGAGGCATTCCTGTGGGCTTCGTGGCCAGCCAGCCCAGGATCCTGGCGGGGACCCTCGACATTGCGGCGTCCCAGAAGGCATCCCGGTTCGTGCGCTTCTGTGATTCCTTCAACCTCCCGCTCGTGACCCTCGTGGACACGCCGGGCTTCCTGCCCGGTAAGGATCTCGAGTGGCGAGGCATGATCCGCCACGGTGCCGAGCTCGCCTTTGCCTATGCCCAGGCGTCGGTACCGCGTGTCTGCCTCATCCTGCGCAAGGCCTTCGGGGGTGCCTACATCGTCATGGACTCCCGGGGGGTGGGCAACGACGTCTGCTTGGCCTGGCCGGCAGCAGAAATCGCCGTCATGGGTGCTTCCGGCGCGGTGCAGATCCTCCATCGCGGCAGTGAGGTGGGGAAGCGGGCCGACCGAGAGGCGGCGTACGAAGCGGCGTTCCTGAACCCCTGGCCGGCGTCGGAACGGGGGTTGGTCGACCAGGTAATCGACCCGGCGGAGACGCGGATCATGTTGTGTTCGGTCCTCCGCCAGCTCAGCACGAAGCGTGAACTCGTGGTGGGGCGGAAACACGACGCCGGTCCGCAATAGGCATGTGAACAGGGGAAAGAGCGATTGTCATCAATTCGCAATGTACCTGAGGGTGATTCGACGCCGAACCGGGCAAACGATCGGGCATGATCACTGTTGTGGCCCCCCCCACAGATGCAGGGCTCTTCGTGCTGGAGTCCTGCCACAGCACCTGGATCTTCGATACTGATCGGCTCCGCTTCCGGCGCGTCCTGAAGGGACTGGCGTTGGAGACCCATGCTGCCACGACGGCGTGGCGGGCCTATTTCGGTCTGGAGATCGACGCCATTTCGGAATCGTTCGTGGTGATGTTGAACCCGGAGGGCACACGCCTCCTCCGTTCGTGGCGCCACGTTGAGCAATGTCCACAGTGCGGGGGCAACCAGACTGCGGAACTTTCACTCGACGACCTCAGGAGCGCCGCACTCGCCTGAACGCCCCTTCAGAAGTGAAGGACATGGGCGGCGGAGAGCAGCAGTAAGATCAAAGTGGCGGTGGTCGCCACCATCACCGCCACCGTCAGCCGGCGTACCACGGCTGCCTGCGGGGCCAACGTCCTTATCCGGTGGGCGGCCGCCAGGGCCCGGACATTGGCTTCCACAGCAACCGGATCGTCGGTCGGCAGGACGAAGCGATGGTGACGCCCACCACGCTCGACCACGGCGACCACGACGCCTTCCCTCCCGTCAGGGAGTATGGACCGCTCGGCGATCGACAGCTCATCCACCTTGGACCAGGTACAGCGCCAGATGACTTTGCCGCTGGATCTGGCCAACGCAAGGTCCCGGGCGCCGAACGTGAGCTCCAGATCGGGAATGGCCACGCGTCGCGCCACCCCTTTCGTCAGGAGGTAGACGTCGGGGATGCTCCATGCTTCCTCCGGATCTTTCACCGACGCCATACGAGGTTGAGACGCTACTTCCATTACCCGCGCCCTCCCTCCCGGCGCTCCCGACGGTCGGCGCGCTCGATCTCGCGCTCGACGTCCGACCACAGGAGCGGTTCGGGATCGTCCTCGGTGCCGGCCAGCTCCGGGGCACGGCGCATGATGATGAACGCCACCGTCCACAGCACGGCGATGGTGCTCAACTTGGCCAGGAACCCGGCCAATTGTTGATTGAGCAAGGGTGACATGCCCAGCACCGTTCCCCGATGGATGTAGGACGGATAGAGCGGCCTGCGGGCGAAGATCCAGACCACACAGAGGAAGCTGGGCACAATCGACTGCACAATGAGGTAGCCGCCCCGACCCAGGGCGGGCAATTGTCGGGCGCCAGGCAAGGCGGAGAGCACCGGTGCCCACAGCACAAAGCCCGAAGCCAGCACCAACAGCTGGACCACCACCCGCGCCAGGTCGGACCGGGAGGCGATGCTGACGGCTCCAGTCGTCAACGTGCCCACAGCCACGACAGTGACCGCAACGATTGCCGGGAGCGGTTTGGCGGCTATCCGCAGCACGGCGTCAACGGGGGACGGGCGGGTGAGCCGGGCGATGATCGGGCTCGGCGTCCCGATCCCCAGTAGTGCGGGCACCGCCAGGGTCAGGAGCAAGCGTTGGAGCACCAGGGCCAGGAGCGACCAGTGGGCGGCCAGGTCGCCCAGGGGCCACGCCACGGAGCCCAAGAGGAGGACCAAGGCCAGGAAGAACTGCGTACGCTGCCGGGGAGTGGCCCCCCACCCGGCGTGATGCGTTGCCCGGAGGTACCCAGCGGCGATGGCCAGCACGGCCAGGGTCCACCCCAGGTGAAGGTGCCAGGCAAACGGTTGGTTCAACGCGGTCACTGCGCACACGCCGCCGTAGGCTCTGGCCGATGGTCAGGCCAGCCAGAGTCGATCGACTCGAACGAGTCACAGACCTTGTCCTGGTTCTCCTGCAGACCCCGGTGCCCCTGACCCTCGATGCCATTGCCCACGAAGTGCCCGGGTACCCTGACGAGGTCGCGGCAAGGCGGCAGGCCTTCGAGCGGGACAAGCGCCTGTTGCGCGATGAGGGGATCCCGGTCCGCACGGAGCGCCTGAGCGGGCGCGAGCAGTATGGATACCGGATCGATCGGGACGCTTTCTATCTGCCCGACCTGGCGCTCGAACCAGACGAGCAGATTGCGCTGCACCTGGCCGTGGCCGGCGTCCACCTGGGCGATCCTAGTGGGCGTGATGCGCTGCTGAAGTTGGGCGCCACCGGGTTGCACGAGGTCCGGCCGATCGCCACCCTGGTGCCGCCGGAGGCTCTCATCGACCTCTTCGAAGCAGTGCGTACCCGGGCCGTCGCCACCTTCGACTACCGGAACGTGACCCGCCGGGTGGCGCCGGTCGGGCTCTGGTTTCGTTTCGGCCACTGGTACCTGGTGGCATGGGACCTGGATCGCCAGTCCGTACGGACCTTCCGGGTCGACCGCATGAGAAGTGGCGTCGTTCAGGGCACCCCCGGGAGTGCCGAGGTGCCCCCGGGGATCGATGTCCGTGCGGCGCTGCCCGACAGGCCTTGGCAGTTGGAAGGTGATGAGCACGCCCTCATGCGGATACGCGTCGATGCTCTGGAGGGCCCGCGGGTCGCTGAGGAGGTTGGCCACGACAAGGTCGATCGCCGTCACGATGACGGGTCCGTCGACCTCAATCTCAAGGTGGACTCGTTCGCGGCGATCCGATCCTGGGTCCTGGGCCTGCTCCATCACGCCGAGATCCTCGAACCTCGGGAATTCAGGGAGGAGCTGATCGCTTGGCTCACCGCTCTGGCTACGGCCCCCGTGCCCAAGGTGCGGCGGACCGCCGCTCTGGTCCCCTCATCGTCGGATGGCGAGCGAGCGCTCGGAGAAGCCAGGGGATTGCCGGGACGCCACACGAGCGAGCGCCTACGGCGCCTGTTGGCGGTGGTGGGCTGGTTGGCCCACGTGGGAGAGGCGCCGCTCTCCGAGGTGTCCCTGCGATTTGGCATGAGTGAAAGGGAACTGGTGGCCGAACTTGAGTTGGCGGCGTGCTGTGGCGTCCCGCCTTACACCCCGGACACGCTCATGGAGATTGAAGTGTCAGAGACCTCCGTGCGGGCCTTTCTCCCCGGTGACCATGCACTCCCGCGCCGCCTGACGGCGGCCGAGGGATTTGCCGTCGCCGCATCGGCTCGCCTGATCCTGGCCGTGCCCGGATCAGACAATGATCCGCTACGCCGGGCCCTGGCCAAACTTGACGCCGCGCTGGGCTCGCGGGGAGCGGTGGGTATTGAGGTTGATGCACCCCAGCACCTGGCCGTCGTGCGCCAGGCAGCTGATTTCGGGGAGATCCTTGAGATCGACTATCTCTCCGCATCCCGCGACGAGCTGAGCACGCGGACGGTCGAGCCGTCCCAGGTCACCACGGTCGATGGCCACTGGTACCTCGATGCCTTCTGCCACAGGGCGGACGACATGAGGCGGTTTCGGGTTGACCGGATCAACGCCGTCCGCCCCATTGATGCCGCCAGGACCGGCGCTCCCCGGCTTGTCCGCTCCGGAGAGGACGCCTTTCTTCCGGGTCCAGGGGCTCTGGAAGTCCATCTTCACCTGGGTCCGGGGGCGCAGTGGGTGGCCGAATCCGTGCCGGTCCGGGCCGTCCGGCGAGCCCCCGACGGATCGGCGACCGACGTGGTCCTAGGTGTGGCCGGAATGGCCTGGTTCGAGCGGCTCCTTCTCCAACTCGGCCACGGGTCCTATGTCGTGAGCCCGCCGGAGCTGACCTCCCTGGCTGCTGAGGCGGCGAGAAGGGTATTGCACGTGTATCAAAAAGACATAGAATGACAGGGGAGTTATTATAGAGAAAGGAGACCGATGCTGGGGGTGCGTCGCCTCACCGCGAGCCGAGCGGACTACTACCTCTCCGATCTGGCCCAGGAGCTCCCGGTGTCATCGGCTCCCCATCCGGGGCAGGGCGCATGGATCGGGCAGGCCGCGTCGGGCCTGGGTCTGCGGGGCCCGGTGGATGAGGAGCGGTTGCGAGCCGTTCTGGAGGGTCGCCATCCCGAGAACGGCCCTCAGATGCGATCGGGGAGGGCAACCGTCCTGGGCTTCGATCTGACCTTCAGCGCCCCGAAGTCCGCCAGCGTGCTGTTCGCGCTCGGTGGTGAGGACGTGGCTCGGCACATCCTGATGGCGCACGCCGAGGCCGTGGGGGGCGCATTGACCTACATGGAAGACCACGGGGTCTCCGCCACTCGGCGTGCCGGAACGTGGCGCGAAGTGGTGCCGACGACCGGCGTGCTCGCAGGGTCATTCACGCACGGGGTGAGCCGCAATGGGGATCCACATCTCCACAGTCACATCGTGATGGCCAACATGGTGCACGGGCAGGACGGCCGCTGGAGTGCCTGTGACCAGCGCGGGATCTCGGCTCATCGAGAAGCGGCATCGGCGGTCTACGACGCCCATTTGCGCTCAGGGATGACGGCACGCCTCGGCGTACGCTGGACTCAGGCACCCCTGCAGCGGGCCGAAGTCAGCGGAGTCTCCCCGCTGCTGCTGGGCGAGTTCTCCTCCCGCTCGGCCGACATTCGCCGGCACCTGGCCGAAGTAGGAACCCACTCGAGCCGGGCCAATCACATTGCATGGGCGGTCACCCGACCCACCAAACAGAGCGGCGCCAGTTACTCGGAGCTCACGTCGAGCTGGGGACGGCGAGCCCGGTCCCTGGGGGTGGACCAATCCGAGCTGGCCATGGTGCTGGGGCAGGGGATACCGGATCGGCAGTCATTCAATGAACACCAATTCGCCGCCCTGCTCTCAATGTCGCCCGACGGAGGGGCACGGCGGCGTGACGTCATAGCTGCACTTGGTGGCGCCGCGGCGGACGGCGCTGCCGCCGGCGCCCTCGAAACGCTGACCGATATGTGGGTGCCGTCGCCTTCCCATGCCCAAGTCGGTGTGGCTGAAGACACGCACCAGCGGCGCACCTTCGTGCCTGGGAGACATCTTCTGGGCACCCTTGGTCCGCGCCCGGTTGACCCTGAGGAACACAGAGTGTGGCGTCAAGCCGCCCTGGCCATAGACGGCTACCGGGAGCGTTGGGGCGTCACGAGGTCAATGGATGCATACGGCGTCGGCGCTCTGTCGACGGACCTGGCCGCGCTACCCACAAACCGATTGGTCGACCATTTGCGCACCACACAGGCCGTACAACAGGCGCGCGCATTCATGGGACGAAGGGAGCCACACGTCATGGAATTGGCCCGCGGACGTTGAATCAGCGACCGCGATCCATCGGCCGGCGGGCGGGTACCGAGCGCACAACCGGCATCAGGTCGCGCCATGGTCCATGCAAGTGGGAGGGAGTGAGGGTGACGGTTCCGATCGTCTTGTCCGGGCCGAGGACAAGCGCCTGACCGTCGCAGCCGCGGGAGATCACATCCACCGGATGCCGTGCCAGGCGCACGGTGCCCACCGAGCTGGAAGGGCGGATCCGGCCCCGCTCGCCCACCGAGCGGCCCACCGTGGTTGTCGTGACCTCGTGCTCGCCCCCGAGCGCACTCAGGTCCCGCAGAGTGGCAGTGTCTGCGATCCCGGGCATCACGACAGTCGTGCCGAAGAGCGATAGGAATCCGTCCGCAGCCGTCCCCCAGCGCACACGAGCCTGGGAGAGATCCTGGAGGCAGGCCAGCACCAGGAGTCCCTGCCCGGCCCCTTCGCTGACCATTGAGACAAGATCGGGAATTGGGGCAATGTTGGCCACTTCGTCCAGTGCGAACAAAGTGGGTGCCCCTGATGCACCCTCTCTTTCGCGCACGTAGGTGGCATCTCTCACGTCGCCTATGGAGGCGACGACGAGTGGTGCGAACTGATGTTGCCGTCGACCGGGAGAGCATATGTACATCGTGTTCGGTCCTCGGCAGAATTCGTCGAGATTGAGGGGCGGATCCATGGTGGACGCCATGGCCCCCTCGGTTCGATAGGCGGCGAGTACGCCAGATGCAGTGGACCAAATTCCCGACTGTTCCCGGGCATCGGTTGCCACAATTCCGGCCAAGAGGTCGGTGGCCGTGGCATCCTCGCCAACAGTCGACGTGAGGATTTCGAGTGGAGTCACACCGTTTCGGCGGTCAATCCACCGCAAAATCGATCGCATCGGAAGATTTTCTGAAGCCGCCGCATGGAGCAATGGCGCGAGAAGCGCGCCGGCCCGCTCGGTCCAGTGCTGCTCTCCCGATGAAAGTGACAAGGATCCTCCGCTCAGACGGCTGGCGCCCACCATGGAGTCCGCCGTTTGCACTGCTGAGTCCCAGTTGGCCGCGGTGGTCAGTGGAGACCAACCGATTCGCTCCACACCCTTGGGGCACTCGATTTCTCCGCTCGGATCGTAGAGAAACGCCCAGCCTTCACGGCACCGTGACGATGCCGTGGCACGCAGCACGTCTGGCTTGGTCGAGGTCGAGACGACCGGTCCGTCGGACAGCAAAAGATTGGGTATGACCAGGGATGATGTCTTTCCAGAGCGAGAAGGTCCGAGCACCAGAGTCGAGCGCTGTGCACCCGCCCACGCCCATCCACCAGGTCCGGTTCCCAGGTAAATACTGTGGCCAGCAAGTCGATGGACTTCATGGAGAGCCCGCGTGGAATTCATGAACGCATTGGGCACTTCTGACTGAGGCCCAAGAGCGTGTTCCATGCAAGCGATGTTGATGTCCTTGTGCAGAATTTTCCATAGGACATTGTCCGTTCGGGACCGACTAACTCTCGCCACGCACATCGAACAAGAGCAGAATGAGCACATTTTAAGTGCTTGCAACGACGCAAATCTCCGCAAATCCGCAAGGTCAAAGTTGCGACGCGGGATGAGGATGCTTGACCTGAGCGCGTTCACAACCGAGAATGTGGTTACCCGATGTGTTAGGGAGGGTTGTTATGTGCTGCGACACAACCATGTGCAGCGCGCAAGTCGAAACTGTCGGATCGTCGATTTCGCGCGACATGATGAGTTGCAGCATCTCAATTATTCATTGCATTTCGGGCGAATTGCGCGAGTTGGCGGCATGAGGAGAAGTCGATGACCTCACCACACGCACGCCATCCGTTCCAATTGCAAATGAAACCGGTGCGGCATTGCGCACGAAGATGGGTACCTGACATCGGAGTGGCGCAGGCTTCACCTCTATGCAGTGTCAATGCTCCTAGGGAGGTGCACCTGTGGCAGTAGCCGCGAAAAGAAGGGCTCCGGCCAAAAAGGCCGTCAAGCGGGCCCCAGCAAAGAAAGCAGTGAAGAGGGCTCCGGCCAAGAAGCGCCCGGCAGCCAAGAAGGCAGTCAAGCGGGCTCCGGCCAAGAAGCGCCCGGCAGCCAAGAAGGCAGTCAGGCGAGCTCCGGCCAAGAAGGCGGCGCGTCGACGCTGAGCAACGCGTTCCCGTTGGAACGAGTGAAGCCGGGGGCCTGCGGGCCCCCGGCTTTGCATTCGGGAGACCGTGGTGCCCCGACGTTTACGAGGTGAGTTCCAACACGTCGGCCGGCCAGTCCACGTCGTAGGCCAGGAGCGGGTTCCGTACCACGCGCACCCGGAGACCGAGGCGCACGGCTTCGGCGCGGTGTGCCCGGAAGGAACCTGGCCCATACGCGAAGTGAAAGTCACAACCCGCCGGCAACCGAAGGACGTTGGTGCCGTCATCAAGCCGGTCAGGAACGAGGGTCACGCCGTCGAAGGATCCCAACGAGCCCAACCCGCAGGCGCGGGGAAGGTCGCCATGGGCCACAATCACCCAGGCGACCCGAGCTTCGGCGAGTCGGCTCACGGCCGACCGGACGGCGACGTTGAGCCCCTGACCGGGTTCCCACATGACGACGGCGCCAAGACCGGTGGCCCATTGGGCCACCTCGATGTCGTCGCATACCACGGCAACCTGTAGGGGTGCGGAGGCGGCCACCACCTGCTCAGCCATGGTTCGGACGAGCTCCACGCGCTGGGCGTCGCTCAATGTGGCCCCCAGGCGTCGCTTGGCCTGGCGGAATCCCTTGACCGGAATGAGCACCACTTCGGACCCCAGCCCACTTGTTCCTGGTCCAGCATTGGTGTGCCGGGTGGCGGAGCCTGCGGCGGACACCCGAGACAGTGTACGGGTGGCAGCCGGGTGCCTCACCGGCCGCCATAGGCTTTGGGCATGAGCGTCCGGGTGGCAGTCATCGGTGGTGGGTCGTGGGGTACGGCCGTGGCGGCATTGGTTGGCGCCCACAACCCCACATCGCTATGGGTGAGGTCACCCGAACTCGCCGGCTCCATGGGGGTGACCCGGGAGAACGCGACCTACCTTCCGGGTGTGCGGCTTCCTGACGCGCTCCGGGTCACCTCGTCGTTGGAAGATGCTGTCGAAGGTGTGGGTGTGGTGTTCATGGCGGTGCCGTCACACGGTTTCCGGTCCGTCCTCGGCGCCATGCAGCCCTTCGCGGCGGATTTCGAGGCCGTCATCAGCCTGGCCAAGGGCATTGAGAACGGGACGAACCTGAGAATGTCCCAGGTGATCTCCGAGGTGCTCCCTGAAGTGCCGGCCGGAGTGTTGTCGGGGCCAAATCTGGCCCAGGAGGTGGCGCAGGGCCAACCGGCCGCCAGTGTAGTGGCGCTGCCCGACGAAGCCCTGGCCCGGCGGGTACAGGATCTCATTCACACCCGCACCTTCCGGGTCTACATGGGTACCGACGTCATCGGCTGCGAAATCGCCGGAGCGTCTAAGAACGTGATGGCCATCGCCGCCGGCATTTGTGACGGGCTCGGTTTCGGTGAGAACACGCGGGCCGTGTTGATCACCCGAGGGTTGGCAGAGCTGGGTCGCCTCGGGATCTCACTCGGTGGCCAGGTCCTGACGTTCGGCGGCTTGGCGGGGGTAGGCGACCTGGTGGCCACCTGCGCCAGCCCCAAGAGCCGGAACCGGACTGTCGGATTCGAGCTCGGTCAGGGCCGGACTCTTGAGGAGATCGTCAGTGGGATGCAGATGGTCGCAGAAGGGGTCAAGAGTGCCGGACCCCTGGTCCAGCTGGCGCGGGCGCACGGGGTGGAGATGCCGATAGCCGAGCAGGTTGAGGCGATCGTCGATGGGCGTTGCACACCTCGTGAGGCTCTGATGTCGCTCATGGACCGACCGTCACGTCCAGAATGGGATGAGGCGCTTCTCCGGGGCATGCAGGCGTGAGCGGTTTGTTCGGAGATCACCAAGCGCCTTCGAGTCCTCCTGATGAAGAACAGAGGGAAGCTGCCCTGGCCGAGGTCCGAGAGGTCCTGCTCCTCAACGGGGCCACGCCAGAGGAAATTGACCAGGCGGTGGCTGGCGACGTGCTCGATCTTTTCGTGGTCGACCGGATGCTTGTCCCTTCCTGCCGCCGGTACACCCGCCTTGAGGTGGCGGAGCTCACCGGTGTCGATATTCGGACGTTGGAACGGTTCTGGCGAGCCCTCGGCTTCCCCAATGTGGACGATGAGGACCAGATGTTCACCGACCTCGATCTGGAGGCGGTCCGTCTGTTCCAGGGCATGCAGGCCCTCGGGACGACGAGCACGGAAACGGCGCTGCAGTTGGCCCGGGTCATCGGATCGTCCATGTCGCGCATCGCCGAGGCGGAGTTGGTGCCGGGAGGACTGGTCAGCGCGAACGTGGACACGGTGCTGGCCGCCGCCGCCTTTGCCAGCGTGGCTGACGTCACCATCCCGGCCATGGTCCGTCTCCTGGAGTTCATCTGGAGGCGTCAGGTGGCAGCGGGGATCCAACGCAGCATGCTGATGCGCAGCCACGGCGTCGCCCCAGGCGACAGCCCCGTTCTCGCGGTGGGATTCGCCGACATGGTGGGGTTCACCCTGCTCAGCCAACACCTCAGCGATCAAGAGTTGGCGGCGGTGGTCCGACGGTTTGAGGAGCTCTCCCATGACATCGTCACCGAACTGGGGGGTCGGGTGGTCAAAATGATCGGCGACGAGGTCATGTTCGTCGTGAACACGGTGGCCGATGCCGCCCGCATCGGCCTCAACCTGGCCGACGCCTACGCCGACGACGACCTCCTGTCTGACGTCCGTGTAGGTTTGGCATCGGGACCGGTGCTCCTGCACGACGGGGACTACTTCGGACCCACCGTGAACCTGGCCCACCGCATCGTCAACATCGGGAATCCGGGAACGGTGCTGATCTCAGACGAGTTTCACACCGCGTTGACAGAGGCTGCTCCCGGGGAGTTCACCGGCCAGGCACTAAGGCCGCGGCTCCTGAAGGACCTGGGACGCGTGCAGCTCTGGTGGTGCGGCCGTGCGGGCCAAGAAGCCGACGGGACCGGTATGGCCGCCGACCGCCGCCGCAATGTGCGTTGGGAACGCCTTTCGGAGGTACTCCGAGACCTAGAGGAGCTCCGTGGAGTGGGTGAGCGCCTGCTCGCCAGCAACCGCCCAGCCGGTTCAGCCAGGGTCAAGGCGGGCGGTGGCGATGCCGAAGGGGTGTAGCTCGAACGAGCCCTCAAACGACTGCTCCGGGTAGCCCCGGAGGTCGACCAGCCACCCAGAGTGTCCCGCCAACGAGACCGTGGTTGTCAGGGCCGTGGGGTTGAAGACGCGCACCTCCATCTGGTCACTCTCACGGCGCAGCGCGCTCACTTCGGCGCCGCTGACGGTCAACTCACTTCCCGATGGGGGCCGAGATCCCCCACCCAGGGTGGGGACGACCTCAAGCGGCAAGAGCACATCGTCGGCCAGCCCGTACGGGTCTTCGCAATCAACGGCTAGGGCGTAGCGCAGGATGATCGGACGACCCGTCATCTGCAGCCCTTCGACGGGCGTGAGGGGTCCAGCCGGGAAGGGCCGATAGGCCATACCGAGCCTGGACAGCATGCCGGTGGAACGCAGCACGGTCAGGGCCATGGTCGACGCCACATCCCCATCGGACCCGGGCTCAATATCGATGAGCTCGTACTCACAGACACCTTCGTGGACCACCGTCAGGCGACCCGCGCTGACGAATCTGTGAGACGGCGCCGTCGGCAAACCGAATTCGTCACTCCGGCCTTCGGCAGTCAGCCCGCGCGGCACGACGGTGAAGGCACTCTCCGCCTGTGAGCCCTGAGCGGGCTCGGGCAGCGGAAGGTGAACCCGAAGCCGGTGATCCCGGCTGGGATTCACGAAGGTGGTCGTCACGCGCACGACGTCCTCGTCCGCTCGGATCTCCACCACCGTCTCAACCTCGACCTGGTGCTCACCGACGCGGACCTGCGATGAGCCGTCCACATGATCGGGCCAGTGAAAAGTTGCCGTGATTTTGGCGCGGGATCGAATGGGCCCTGGCTCAAGGACCTGCACCGCCACGGCCGTCGGTGTGTCGACGAACGTGTCCTGCAGCGGGGGTGAGTAATTGTAGGAGTCCCCGTAGTCACCGCCGTCGACCAGCTTGCCGTAGCCAACCCGTCCGTTGAGCGCAAAGGTCCCCAGCACCCGATCGATGTCCACCGTCACCAGTCCGTTGGCCAGGGTCACAAAGGCATCACCGATGTCGACGTGGGTGGGATGGTCCACCTCAGCGGCCTCGAATGCCTGCCATCCGTAACCCGGGATGTCGCGCACCCGGGCAGCGATACGTCTGGTCGAGGGCTGGTCCATGGCGACGCGGACCACGGCATCCGGTCGCGCCCCGAGCTTGGTGAATATCTCCTGCTTCGCCTCGGCAATGGGCACGTTGGGACGCTCATGGGTCCCTACCGTCAACGTAATGTCGATCCCCTCGTCATCCTCCTCAATTCTGATGTCGTGCACCCAGGCGTCATCGCTGATCTTCGGGCCCTGCAGCATTCCGAGGACGGTGCGAACGGTTCCGGCATCCAGGACCATCGAACCGGGAAGGCCCGTCCGTTCGGACAGGACCTGCTCGTACGCGGAGGCCGGAGTGGTGGCGGGCACCACAAGTTCGACCACACCTGACCGCTGACGGGGAGACGGGTTCAGGACAAAGGTTCCCGGTTCCGAAAGCGAGCCGGCAAATGACTTGATTGCCCGGTCCGCCACCCCGCGGGCGATCGTCCTGGCTTCGGCGTAACGGTGCAGGACGGCATCGACGACATCGTCGATCGAACACGCGCATACGGAGTCGTGAGCGGAGTTGCGCACCATCTCCTTCCAGGCCAGGTGGAGAAGTTGCGCCGGGTAGCCTCCGGGCAAGCCGAAGAGCGCCGCCAACGGTTCGGCTCGTCGCTCCAGCTCACGTTCGGCCAGCCCTCCCATGCGCTTGACGTCTACTCTGTTCGACGTCACGCCCATCAACATGTTGGAGCGAAATCCAGAGCGCAACTCGCCTTTAACCCGTTCCAGCCCTTCGGTCGGCGCCTTCGACAGGTAACCCTGTAGGGATGTGACCTCAAAGGCGAACTCATCCTGAAGGTCGTTCGCTTCGGCCACAACCCTCCCCAGCCAGGGCTGCGGAGTGAGGTGGTCCGACCCGTTCATGCACAGGAGGTCGCTGAAGAGGAACCCCTCCACCTCCTTGACATGGTCAGCGGTGCGCCGGATCAACGCCTTGGCATCGTCGGGCAGAGCGGCTCCGTTGCTGTACCCGACAGGGAGGTACTCCGCCCGCACCGTCGATCCATCGGGGCCTTCCCACAAGAATGCGTTCTTGGTAACTCCCGAAGGTACGCCGCGCCAGACCACGGCATGGCCGAAGCCGGCCTGACGGAGAATCTGCGGCATCTGCGCGATGTGGCCGAACATGTCGGGGAGGTAGCCCACGTCCATGGTGCCCCCGAAGGCGGCGCCCCGGAGCATTCCCATCTGGAGATTCCGGATGATGGTCTCACCCGATGAGAGGAACTCGTCCATCAGGATGTACCAGGGTCCCATGGTGATGCGGCCGGCCGCCGCCAGTGCGAGCAGTCGCGGCTCGGCTTCGGGACGGACCTGGAGGTAGTCGTCCACCACCGCCATCTGCCCGTCCAGCATGAAGTGGGGATAGCCGGCATCTGACTCCAGCAATGGGATGAGTACGTCGATCAGGTCCACCAGTGCCAGGCGGAACTCCTGGTAGGACTTGTACCATTCACGATCCCAATGGGTATGCGGAACGATGGCAATGCGACGAGCGGTCATGGTCCTCAGACTATGACCCTTGACGGTCAACGGTGAGGTTGAGGGTGCCCTCCCGGCCGGGCGACAGGGAAGACGCTTCAGGGGAAACGCTCCTCAGGGTGTGGTGCGACCATTGGGAAGCGCGCCCAGACCGCCCCGTGCTCATCTCCGGAGGCGACGCCAGCCCGACACTCAGCGGTGAGCTCCTGCAGCGAAGGACGGCCCAGGCCGCCGCCGCTCTGGCCCGACTCGGTGTGACTGGCGGAGATCGCGTGCTGTGGTGCTGCTCCGCTTCGTTGGAGTCCATCGTGGGACTTGTGGGCGCCCTGAGGTTGGGCGCGGTGGTGGTCCCAGTCAACCTTTCCTCCAGCGGGAGCGAACTGGACCACGTCATCGGTGATGCCGGGCCGTCGGCCGCGTTGGTGGATCGGGACGCTCAGGCTCGGTTGATCTCCACCACCCGCGATTCGCTCCCCCTGCTCCTCACCCCGGACCTCATCGGTGACGCCAACCCACCTTCAGCTCCCGACCTCGACTGGGCCCTCCCCGGAGATGATGCGCTCATCGTCTACACGTCGGGCACGACCGGCAGGCCGAAGGGGGCTGTCCACACCCATGGCTCCCTCCTGGCTGGGGTGCAGAGCATCCGGTTGGCCTGGGACTGGCAGCCGTCGGACCGCCTCATTCTGGCCCTGCCGCTGTTCCACGTGCACGGTCTGTGCGCGGGCCTCTTCGGGTCCTTGACCGCTGGCGCCTCAGCAGTCGTCTTCGGTCGATTCTCGGAGGACCAGGTCCTCGCTGCGGTGCCCGGGAGCACCATGTTCTTCGGCGTCCCGACGATGTACCACCGGCTGGTGGAGACCGGGAGGGCGGGCGAGCTCGCTGCCCTGCGGCTCTGCGTGTCCGGATCGGCTCCCCTGGCCGTTGACCTGTGGAGGCGTCTGCAGGGAAGCGGCGTCGACGTGTTGGAGCGCTACGGCATGACCGAGACCCTTCTGACGCTGTCCAACCCACTTGTCGGTGAGCGTCGCCCGGGTTCCGTGGGGTCACCGCTCCCCGGGGTGGAGGCGGCCATAGACCAACCTGACGGGGACGGAGTGGGCCAATTGTTGGTCCGTGGGCCGTCTCTGTGCCGGGGCTACTGGGGGCCACCTGACGCCACCGGATCGATGTGGGTCGACGGTTGGTTCGCCACTGGCGACCTGGCTTCGGTGGAAGCTGACGGATATGTGACGATCCGGGGCAGGAGGACGGAGCTCATCA
Source organism: Acidimicrobiales bacterium (assembly GCA_035534235.1). GTDB lineage: Bacteria > Actinomycetota > Acidimicrobiia > Acidimicrobiales > RAAP-2 > Bog-473. Next base: position 59,964 of record DATLSH010000028.1, read on the forward strand.
TCACCGGTGGCCACAACGTCTATCCGGCGGAGGTGGAGGCGATCCTGGCCAGCCACCCGTCGGTGGCCGAGGTGGCCGTGGTGGGCGTGCCCTCGGTTGAGTGGGGTGAGTCGGTCGTGGCCTACGTCGTCGGATCGGGTGGAGATCCCGACATCGGTGCCCTGCGAGCACTGGCGGAGGAGAACCTGGCGCCCTTCAAGCGCCCCCGGGAGTTCACTGTTGTGGAGGCCCTGCCCCGCAACGCCATGGGGAAGTTGGTCCGGCGCGACCTCCACCTGGGGGCTTGAGCCGTCCCGAACCGGGCACCTGCGGTAGCGTGAGCCACCTATGGCCACCTTCCTCATGCTCTCCACAGTGGGACCCGATGGCGCGGCCACCTTGTCCGAGAACCCGGACCGGCTGTTGGAGGTCAACGCCGAAGTCGAGGCGATGGGCGTCCATGTGCAGGCCCAGTGGGCCCTCCTCGGGCCCTACGATTTCTGCACCATCCTTGACGCCCCCGATGAGATGACGATGGCCCGGGTGGCTCTCGTCCTCGGAGCCAGGGGAACGCTCAAGACCCTGACTCTCTCGGCCATTCCCATTGCCGAGTACATAGACTCGGTGCGCCACGCCGCGGGGGACTGACGCCCCTCAGTGCCACCAGAATCCCTGGCGCTTGCGTTCACGCCGAACATCGTCCCGGCTGAACAGCTCCCCGAGCACGCTCCCATCGGAGAGACGGCGGATGCGGTAACCCTCACCGGTGAACTCCACGACCTCAAAACCGCGGACCCACATCCCCTGATAGCGGTTGCGCACATCGACCTGGGTGCCAGGGGCAAGGGGGGTCCGTGCGTTCGGATCAGGTGTCGCCCCCCCGCCGGTACTCACTCCACCATCGTATTGATGCCCGGCCCTCGGTGGTGACGGCGCCCGGCCTCTCCGAGGAGCGACAACTCCTTGCCGAGGGTCACCGCCGGGTGGCCGGATTGGATGAAGTGGGTAGGGGAGCCTGGGCCGGACCGGTGACGGTCGGCGTGGCGATGATGCGGCCGGGCGCTACCGAGCGGTCGATCCCGGCCTGGCTGCGCGACTCCAAATTGCTCAGCGAGGCCAGGAGAGAAGGGATATTTGTCCCCGTGGGCACCTGGTGCGACGCCTGGGCCATCGGGCACGCCTCGCCCGAGGAGTGCGATGCATTGGGCATGGCGGCGGCGCTCCGTTTGGCTGCCGAACGTGCACTGGCCGGCCTTCCGGACCCACCGGACGCACTCCTGATTGACGGGCCGGTCAACCTGCTCGGACGTGCCGCCGGGCCCTTCCACGGCGTGGTCAGGCCGGTCAAAGGGGGCGATACCCGGTGCGCTTCCGTCTCGGCCGCCTCGGTGCTGGCCAAGGTGGTGCGTGACCGTTTGATGCGCGGGGAGTCCGACCATTTTCCTCCCTATGGTTTCGAGCGGAACAAGGGCTATCCATCCCGGGCGCACCAGGCGGCGCTCCGGGGCTACGGACTGTCGGCCATCCATCGGCGCAGCTGGTCATACGTCCAGAACCTGCCCTGGTCGGCCGGCGGGTCCGCCCGCGGTCAAAACCCACGTTGACCAGGGCCGCTGCTCCTGAACGACGCGGTGGCCGCGTTACTGTTGTGCCAGTGCCCTCCCTGCTCCACGTCGAGGATCTTCGGACCGAGTTCCACATGCGGACGTCCAACGTCGTAGCGGTGGACGGGGTGTCTTTCCGGGTCAACCAGGGGGAGTGCGTCGGCATCGTCGGCGAGTCCGGCTGCGGGAAGAGCACCACCGGCTTCTCCATCATGCGCCTGCTCCCGGCCAACGGGCACGTCAGCGGGGGCACGATTTCGCTGAACGGGCGCAACCTGGCCGATCTGTCGGAGAAGGAGATGCGCCACGTGCGGGGTGACGAGGTCGCCCTGATCCCGCAGGACCCGCTGACCTCGCTGAATCCGACGATGACCATCGGAAAGCAAATAACCGAGGCGGTCACACTGCACAGGGAGGTGACCAAGAAGGGGGCCCGGTCCCGCGCCCTTGAGGTCCTGGCCATGGTGGAGATGCCCCGTCCGGCTGAGCGTTTGGACCAGTACCCCCACGAGCTCTCCGGTGGCCTCCGTCAGCGGGTCATGATCGCCATGGCGCTGGCCTGTGAGCCCAAGCTGCTGATCGCCGACGAGCCGACCACGGCGCTGGATGTCACCATTCAGGCGCAGATACTCGATCTGCTCGACGACCTGCGGGTGCGGCTCCGCATGGCGGTCATCCTGATCACCCACGACATGGGCGTGATAGCCAGCCGCACCGACCGGGTTGTCGTGATGTACGCCGGCAAGGTGGCCGAGGAAGCAACCACTCACGACTTGTTCCGGATGAAGCGCCACCCTTACTCGGAGGCGCTCCTGGCCTCAGTTCCCCGACTGGACCAGGACCGGACGGAACGATTGATGAGCATCCCCGGCCTTCCTCCCGACCTCTCGACGACCATCACGAGCTGCCGGTTCGCACCGCGCTGCTCCTACGCCACCGACCGGTGCCGGAACGAGGAGCCCCCCATCGGGGGGTCCGGGGCGCCGCACGACGTCGATCACCGCTACGCCTGCTTCCACCCCGTCGCGCTCCCGACGGACGGGGTGGACGAGGCCTTGGTGGCGCGGACCGTGGCCAACCCCGCGGAAGCCGACCGGGTGGCCCACCTTGACGACCAACCGATCCTGCTGGAGATAGAGCACCTGACCAAGGAGTTCCCGGTCATGGCCGGGACGGTCCTCCGACACAAGGTGGGCAGCGTCAAGGCTGTCTCGGACATCTCGTTCCGTCTCCGCCGAGGAGAGACGTTCGGGCTGGTGGGGGAGTCGGGCTGCGGCAAGACCACCGTGGGGCGCCTGCTCGTCGCGCTGGAGAAGGCGGACTCCGGATCGATCGTCTTCGAAGGCACCGAAATGACGACCATCTCCCGGCGTGAGCTGCGGAACAGCCACCGCGACATCCAACTGATGTTCCAAGATCCCTATGCCTCACTCGATCCGCGCATGCGGGTGGGCCCCATTATCAACGAGCCCCTGGTGGTGCAGGGTATCGGGACCCCATCCGATCGCAAGGACCGCGTGGTCGAGCTCCTCCAGGAGGTCGGATTGAGCCCGTCCGCCGTCGAGCGGTACCCCCACGAGTTCTCAGGGGGCCAACGGCAGCGGATCGGGTTCGCCCGCGCCTTGGCCCTGGACCCGAAGCTGGTGATCGCCGACGAGCCCGTCTCCGCGCTCGACGTCTCCATTCAGGCGCAACTGCTCAATGTGATGAAGGACCTGCAGCTCCGGCGCGGACTGACTTACATTTTGATCTCCCATGACCTGGCCGTCGTGCGGTACATGGCGGACTCCATCGGAGTGATGTACCTGGGCAAGTTGGTGGAGATCGGACCGGCGGCGGAAGTCTACGAACGCCCGGCCCACCCTTACACCCAAGGCCTCCTCGATGCCGTGCCGGTGCCCGACGTGGAATCGGCCAGAGCCGATCGGACCATCCGCGTCATGGGCGAGCTCCCCTCCGCGGTCGACCCGCCGTCGGGTTGCCGGTTCCGCACGCGGTGCCCCCGGGCCCAGGAGCGGTGTGCGGCGGAGGAACCCGGCCTGAGCGAGTACGACAACGGCCACGTCGCCGCCTGCCACTTCCCGCTTCAGACCCCGGTGCGGCTGGCCGCTGCAGTCTCCGCACCCTGAAGGGTCGCCGACCCTCAGCGCTGGCGAAGGCGGACCTCGAGCGCGTCCCGGAGTGCGTCACCGACGAAATTGAATGCGATCACCACCAAAATGATGGAGAGGCCGGCCGGATAGATCTCCCACCAGTACCCGCTGAGGGCATAGCTCACCCCGTTGGACAACATGGTCCCCCAATCGGTGCCGGGAGCCGGGATGCCCAGACCGACGAAGCCCAGGGCGGCCAGGAGCAGGATGGAGTCCGCCACCTGAAAGGTGGCGAAGACCACGATGGTCCCGATGGAATTCGGCACGATGTGGCGCGCGATGATGCGCCTACGGCTGCCCCCCATGATCCTGACCGCCTGCACGTACTCGCGTTCGCGCAGGGACAGGGTCTCGCCGCGTATGAGCCGGGCCGGCACCAGCCAGCTGATGTAGGCGATCACCAGGATGAACAGAGGCTCGGACTGGCGGAAGATCGTCACCAGGGCGATGAGGAGGAAAAGGGAGGGAATGGACAGGTTGATGTCGACGAACCGCATGAGGAGCGCGTCGAGCCATCCTCCGAAGAATCCTGAGAGCGCGCCGTAGGCGACGCCGACCACGGTGGCCACGAATGCGGAGGCGAAGCCGACGATCAACGATGCCTGGCCGCCGAACATCAGCCGCCCCACAATGTCGAACCCGTTGTCGTCGGTGCCCAGAGGATTGGAGCCACCGGGTGGCGCATTCTGCACCGAGTTGAGCAAGGCATCCTGCGTGTTGGTCTGGTTGGTGTGGTAGAGGAGCGGGCCGACGAAGCAGAAGAGCACGAAGAACACGACGATGACCGCGCCGACCACCGCCAGCTTGTTCTCGACGAAGACCCGCAGGATCTGGCGGGTCATGCTCCCCGCGCTGAACGCCTCCCCACCCTCGGGGAGCACGACCATCTCCAACGGATCTTCGCGTTGCGTCATGACGACCCGCCCCCGAAACGAATACGTGGATCTGCCATGGCGTAGAGCAGGTCGGCCAGCAGGGAACCCAGGACCGTGGCCACCGTGATGACCAGGGTGGTGCCCAGCACGGTCGGGATGTCATCACCCAGAGCGGAGTTGACTGTGAGCAGGCCCATCCCCGGGTAGTTGAACACCGTCTCGGTGATCAGCGCCCCGCTGACGATGGCGGGAAGCGAAAGCCCGATGAGGGTGAGGATGGGAATGAGGGCATTGCGCAGGGCATGGCCGTAGAGGACGCGCATCCCACCTGCTCCCTTGGCGGTGGCGGTCCGGACGTAGTCCTGCGCCATGGCGTCCATCATGGACGAGCGCATGTAGCGGCTGAACGAGGCGATGGTTATGGCCGAAAGGGTGAGGACGGGCAGTACGAAACCACGGGGGTCGGTGAGGATCGTCACGAAGGTGCTCTGGCCCGGAGGGGACACCGGGAAGATCTTGATGTCCAGGGCGAACCACAGGATGAGCAGCGTCCCGAGAAGGAACGAAGGCATGGCGTAGAAGATGAAAGAGGCGGCGGTGAGCGTGTAGTCGAGCAGGCTGTTGCGCCGCACCACCTGCAGGATCCCGAGGGGGACCGCCACAATCAGTGCCAGCAGGGTGGAGGCACCGACGAGCGACAGGGTCCGGGGCAGGCGCGCCCCGATGACAGAAGTGACCCCTTGATTGTTCCTGAACGAGTAACCCAAGTTGGGTGGCCAGTGCACCAGTCCCCGCAGGTAACGGTAGAACTGGTCCCAGAGGGGCAGGTCGAGCCCGTTCAGCCGGTTGAAATGGGCGATGTTGAACGGGGTTGCATGCTGTGGACCCAGTGCCGCCCGGGCCTCGCCACCCGGGATCAGGCGCCCGAGCAGGAAGACAATGGCGGTGACGCCGATGATCACGATGACCGCCTGAATTGTCCGGCGTATGAGAAATCCGATCATCGCCCCATCACCATATGGCAGGGCCCCCCTCAAAATGATGGGACCCCCCTCGAACCGGCTGGTGCCGGACCGAGGGGGGTCCATCCATCACGACTGGCCGGCCATCCGCCCGTGCGGGGGACCGGTCAGTCCGTGGCCTCCGTTACGACCAGCGCCAGTTCTCCGGTTCCACGTCCCAGTACACGTTCTGGGGCGTCACACCCGAGAGCTTCTTGTTGATTTCGGTGAGCGACGAAGCCGGATTGGGCTCGAAGACCACCGGGAGCTGCTTGGCCAGGTAGTCCTCCCACTGGGTGAGGCTCACATTCTTCGTGATGGTGTCGTTGATCAGATTCTGGTTCTTCTGGTCGAAGTAGCTCCCGTAGTTCGCCGTGGAGCCCTTGCCGAACAAGGTCTCACCGGTCGGGTACGTGTCCGGCGCGAAGATCCAGCCCCCGCCCCATTGCTCGTAGGACCAGGTGCAACTCGGTCCCGGCGTGCAGGCGACGGCGTTGCCGATGACGGTGTTGAACGTCTGAGGGACCAGGGTGATGTGGATGCCGACGGACGCCCAGGCGGATTGCTCAGCCGTCATCTGCTCGGTGAGGGCCTGCTGGCCGGTGGCGTAGGGCATATCGAACGACAGTGGGGTGCCCTTGGGGATGCCCGCCCCGCACTGATTTCCGGCCGTTCCGGGCTTCTGACAGGTGTCGGTCCCGTTGGGCACGATCGACCAACCGTGGGAAGAGAGCAACTTCTTGGCCACCGAGGGGTTGTAGGGGAAGGGGTTGGACTTCTCCAACTTCGAGGCGAACGGGTTGGGCGGCACGACGGGCACCGGACCGTAGGTCGGGTTGGCGTATCCCTTCCACACCTTGGAGATGAACAGTGGCTGGTCGACCAGCGACTGGAACGCCTGACGGTAGTAGGCCTGCGAGAAGACCTTCCCGGCGGTGCCGTTGTTGGCCTGCGAGTTGAAGTTCATCGGGAAATAGGTGATACCCCACGTGTAGAGGGGATCCAGCGTGAAGTTGGACACCCGGCGATTGTTGGGCCCGACCTTGCCCGGAGAGGGCGCTCCCTTGGTGATGTCCTGCGTGGGCAGATAGCCCACGCTGAGGTTCCCGGCCACCAGGGCGTTGAACTCGGCGTTGTCGCTGGTGAAGGGCACTTCGGTGAACAACGTCAGGGTCGGCTTCACTGGTCCCGAGTAGGTGGGGTTCGGCACGAAGCTGTCATTGCCGTCCGCATTGAAAGTCTTGAGGTTCCAAGGGCCGTCCACCACCTTCCACAAGGGATTGGTGGCGTAGGTCGACAGCGAGTTGTTGGTGGCGTTGGGGTTGCTGGCGTTGTAACCGGCCTCGTTGGACAGGAAGTTGTACACCGCTGTGCAGCCCTTGTCATTCGTCCCGTACGCCGCATTGGAGCAGCCACCCGAGCCCGGGGCGGCGCTGGCGCTGGCGATGTCCCAAGCCACAGGCATGGGGGTGATCTGCGACAACTCGTTGTAGGTGAACCAGTAGGAGTTGACCGGGCTGGTGGTGGTGAAGGTGACCTTGTTGCCGCTGGCGGTCACGTTCTTGAGGTTGTCCGGCAGCTCACCGGGGGTGTAGCCACACCAGTTCGCCTTCTGGGCATGATCGATGTTCATGAAGAACAAAACGTCACGGGCGGTAACGGACTCGCCGTTCGACCACTTGTAATTCTTGAGGTTGACGGTGACCGTGGAGCTTCCATTGGAGAACACCGGCGCATTGCCAATGGAAAGGGAGGAGTTCAGGCTCGGGGTCGAACCCTGACCGAACCAGTAGAGAGGCCGGAACATCAGGTATTGGAACTGATCGATGTTGGCCACCGAGCAGAGGGCTCCCGGGTAGAAGGGCAGGATGTAGTTCGGCGTGACCGAAGGCGCTTCAGCGTAGGTGGCCGTGGTCGGCTTCGACGCCGCCCCACTGGTGGCCGGACTGGCCAGCACGAGCCCCGTGCCCATCACCCCTGCGACCATGGCGACCGACGCCACCTGCTTGAGATACCCCTTCAATCGCATAGCACTCCCTTGCTCTTCGGTCGCCTCGGTGACGATCCTTACCCCGCCCTCCCGCACCGCCGTGCGGGAAGTTCCCGTAAACGTAACGCAACTGCCACATTCCGTGGGGCGCAACACCTCAATTTTTCGCCATCACCCCCGGGAAGGACGTTCCGGACCGGTGCCGAAGGCTCGGGGGCACACATTTCGTGCGTCCCGGTTCGGGACGGCGCCCGATTACGCAGTCTTGGGGCCGGCTGGCAGCCATCTGCGTGCCGGGAGTGGTTCCCCGGTACTATCGGGACAGGTCGATGGTCTACGTACTTGCGGTTGCGGCGGCACTCTCCAATGCGCTGACCAGCGTGTTTCAGCGGATGGGCGTCGAAGACGCTCCGCCAGAGTCCTCCATGCGGCTGAGCCTGATGACCCACGCGCTGCGCCGGGGGGTCTGGCTTCTGGGCTTCTTCTTCATGGTCTGCGCATTCCTCCTGCAGGCCTTCGCCCTGCACGTCGGGCGCCTCTCGGTCGTGCAGCCGATCCTGACCTTGGAGTTGCTGTTCCTCGTCTTCATTCTGGGGACCTACTTCGGGTACCGGATCACGGTCCGGGAGTGGCTGGGCGCCTCGGCGATAGCTTTCGGGCTCTCAGGGTTCCTGATCTCTGCCAACCCGGGCGAGGGCAACCGGGTGCCGACGAACTTCCAGTGGCTCATTGTGGGAGGCAGCGCCACTTTCCTCATTGTGGTGACGGTGGTGGCGACCCGCTGGGGACCGCGCTGGTGGAAGGCCGCCATGTTCGGCACCTCCGCTGCGGTGGCCTTCGCCTTCACGGCCGCTCTCATCAAGGTGGTCAGCAACTACGCCGCCAAGGATTGGGTTTCCATGCTGGGTCACTGGCAGACCTACGGGGTCATCGTCTTCGGCCTGGCCGGACTGTTCCTGACGCAGAATGCCTTCCATGCCGGCCCGCTGGCGGCGTCGCAGTCCACCCTGGTCCTGGTCGACCCGTTGGTGAGCATCGTGATCGGCATCACCTTGTACGGCGACAACCTGCGTACCTCGGGTCCTTGGGGTCCGTCGGAGGCCATCTCCCTCCTCGTCATGTTCCTCGGCGCCATGTCCCTCTCCCATTCACCCCTGGTCACCGGGATCAAGAGCGAGGGCAAGGGCGCCGAGTACGAGGAGATGCTGTCCCGCCGGGTCAAGCACCTGGGCCACGCACGGGACCAGGACCCTGTTCCTGACAGCGGGTTGTCACCGTCTTCCTCGCACTAGGTGCGGGCGGCGCGCGCGATCACCGTACGCGCGAGGGCGGCGAAGTGGTCGGGATGCGAAAGGTGGGCCCCGTGTTGGGCCCCGACGATCTCGTAGGCCATGGCTCCGGGCACGTGGGTGCCGAGCCAGAGCACGCTCTGCCGGTGATGGGGCATCGTGCGCGGCCCCCCCATCCCGAAGACGGCCGGGATTCCCAGTTCAGTCACGGCAAAAGGAGTTTCGCCCCGCATGCTCCGCAGATCCGCCACCAGGGCCGGACCATCGGCCCTGCGGTCGTCCCGCCCCCCATCGGTGAGCCGCAGCCAGGCTTGCCGGCCCATCATCCGGGTGAAGAACCTTTCGGCTTCCTCGCCGGGATCATCGGCCAGAGGCGCCCACCCCTTCGGGCGGCCTTCGCCAGGTTGGTTGCGCCGGAACCCCAGCCAGGGCATGGGGGGCTCGAAGGCACCGATGGCACCGAACGCCCTCGGAGCGGCCAGCGCGGCTCCGACCACGACATCGCCGCCCAGGCTGTGCCCGATGGCGACCATCGGTCGGTCCGCCCGGGAGCGCAACACTCCGGCGATCTCCACCAGGTCGGCGATGTGCCCATCGAGATCGACCACTCCGGCGGCGCGAGATCCTTGGTAGCCCCGGCGGTCGTAGGCCAGGATGTCCACGTCGGGCAGACGCCGCATGACGCGGCGGAAGCTCTCGGCCCGATCCAGCGAGCCATGGACGAGGATCATGGACAGGGTGGCGGATCGGGCTGCCGGGCGCTCAATGAGATGGAGTCCGGATGGGTATTTCATGGGCTGGGATGACCATATCGTTGCGCCCCGGGACCCCGATCCCCGCCGGTAGGGTGGGTCTGTGACCCAGCAAGGCCCCGCCACGGGCTCCTTTGGCCCCAATGCTTGGCTGGTCGATGACATGTACGACCGCTTCCTGGCCGATCCGAGCTCTGTCAGTGCGAGCTGGCAGGAGTTCTTCGCCGACTACCGGCCGGCACCGGTTCCCACACCGGTCCCGGCCACAGTGCCTGCACCCACGTCCTCCCCGGCACCACCCGCCGCGGTACCCCCGCCGATGGTCGCGGCGGGGTCGGACGAGGCCACGGTGCTGCGTGGAGCCGCTTCCCGAATTGTGGCCAACATGGTGGACAGCTTGACGGTGCCCACGGCGACCAGCGTCCGCACCGTGCCCGCCCGGCTGCTGGAGGTGAACCGCCAGGTCCTCAACAATCAGCTGGCGCGCACGACCGGGGCCAGGGTCAGCTTCACCCATCTCATCGGCTATGCGGTGGTGCGCGCCCTTCATGACGTGCCTGCGCTCAATGCTGCCTTCGTCGACATGGTCGGCGGGGAGCGCAAGCCCGGGATCATCCACCACAAGCACGTCGGTCTCGGCCTGGCGGTCGATCAGGAGAAGAGCGACGGATCCCGCACGCTCCTGGTGCCCTGCATAAAGGAGGCGGACACCCTCGACTTCCGCTCCTTCGTGCTGGCCTACGAGGATCTCATCCGAAAGATCCACACCAACAAGATCTCCCCTGATGACTTCGCCGGGACGACGGTGACCTTGACCAACCCGGGAACGCTGGGCACGGTGCAATCCGTGCCGCGGCTCATGCCCGGACAAGGCTCCATCATCGGAGTCGGGGCGCTGGGCTATCCGGCCGGTTTCGAGGCCGCCGACCCCAGGGTCCTGGCCCAGCTCGGACTGGGCAAGGTGGTGACGCTCACCTCCACCTACGACCACCGCATCATTCAAGGGGCGGAGTCCGGGATCTTCCTGGGTCGGGTCGCAGCCCTCCTCACCGGCGCCGACGGCTTCTATGACGCCGTCTTCGAGTCCATGGGGGTGCCCTACGAGCCCGTACGCTGGAAGGCGGACGACAATGCCGGCGAGGGCAGCGAGGAGGGAGAGCACCAGAGACTGGTCAAGCAGGTGCGGGTGCAGACCCTGATCAACATGTACCGCGTGCGCGGCCACCTCATCGCGCATCTCGACCCACTGGACGCGGAGCCGCCCCACATTCACGCCGAGCTCGACCCGCTCACCTATGGGCTCACCATTTGGGATCTGCCCCGTCCCTTTGTGGCCGATGGTCTGGCCGGGCGCGACATGGCCACCCTCGACGAGATCCTCGACGTACTGCGCGACGCCTACTGCCGGACCCTCGGAATCGAGTACATGCATATTCAGGACCCGGCGCAGAAGCGCTGGATCCAGCAGCACGTCGAGGGTCAACCCAACACGTTGAACCAGATGGAGCAGCGCCACATCCTCGACCGGCTGAACGCGGCCGAGGTTTTCGAGCGATTCCTCCACACCCGCTACGTGGGCCAGAAGCGGTTCGGCCTCGAGGGCGCCGAGTCCACGATCGTCCTTCTGGACGCCTTGCTGGACTCAGCCGTCCGTGCGGGTGTGTCCGAGGTCGTGATGGGGATGGCCCACCGCGGCCGGCTCAACGTGCTGGCCAACATCGTCGGCAAGTCGTACAAGGAGATCTTCGCCGAATTCGAGGGCAACCTGGACCCCGAGTCGGTACAGGGCTCGGGCGATGTCAAGTACCACAAGGGGGCCCGCGGGGTGTTCCTCGGGAGCGCAGGCGGGGAGCTCCCCATCACGCTGGCCTCGAACCCGTCCCACCTTGAGGCGGTCGACCCCGTGGTCGAGGGCATGACCAGGGCCAAGCAGGACCGGCTGTCGCCGCCCACCGATGGGACGCCCAAGGCGATGTCGGAGGGCACCTTCGGCTTTCCCTGCATGTCCGTCCTGGTCCATGGCGATGCGGCCTTCGCCGGTCAGGGGGTGGTGGCCGAGACGCTGAACCTCTCCGGGCTTTCGGGCTACCGGACCGGGGGCACGGTCCATGTGGTCATCAACAATCAACTCGGCTTCACCACGGCGCCGGCATCCGCCCGGACTTCGGTCTACCCGACCGACGTGGCCAAAATGGTGCAGTCGCCCGTCTTCCACGTCAACGGCGACGATCCCGAGGCATGCGTGCGGGCGGCACGGCTGGCCTTCGCGTTCCGGCAGGAATTCCACAAGGACGTGGTCATCGACCTCGTCTGCTACCGCAAGCACGGCCACAACGAGGGGGACGATCCGAGTTATACCCAGCCGCTGATGTACCAGCGCATCGACGCCAAGCGGTCGGTCCGCAAGCTCTACACCGAGACCCTGGTGCGCCGGGGTGACATCACCCTGGAAGAAGCCGAGTCGGCCCTCGACGACTTCAATACCAAGCTGCAGGTGGTGCTCGACGAGGTGCGGGGCGAGCCCTCCCTGGCACCGACACAACTCCCCGCGTACGAAGCCGAAGGCGGCGACCTCCGGGCCGAGGAGACCGGTGTGGCGGGTCCGATCCTCAATGCGCTGGCGACTCTGGTCCGCACCGTTCCTGACGGGTTCACCATGCACCCCAAGTTGGAGCGACAGTTCGCCCAGCGCGACCAATTGATCGCCGACGGCCAGGTCGACTGGGCCCTGGCCGAGGCTCTGGCCATCGGATCGCTGCTCCAACAGGGGGTGAATGTGCGCCTGACGGGCCAGGACACCCGTCGCGGCACCTTCAGCCAGCGCCATGCCGTCCTGGTGGATTATGCCAACGCCGAGGAGTTCGTCCCCCTGGCTCATGTCGGCGATGGCCTGCGCCGCGCCGGCTCCATACCTCTGCTGCCGGCGGACGGGAAGATCGGGACCTTCACCGTGCGTGACTCGCTTCTCTCCGAGTACGCCGCCGTCGGGTTTGAGTACGGCTACTCGGTCGAAGCACCCGAAGCGCTGGTGGCGTGGGAGGCACAGTTCGGGGATTTCGGAAACGGGGCCCAGATCATCATCGACAACTTCCTGGTAGCCGCAGAGCTCAAGTGGGGGCAGTACGCCGGCCTGGTCATGCTGCTTCCCCACGGCTATGAGGGGCAGGGCCCGGAGCACTCCTCCTCGCGATTCGAACGGTTCCTCGCCTTGTGCGCCCGTGGCAACATGCGCGTCGCCATTCCGTCAACTGCGGGACAGTATTTCCACCTGCTGCGGTCCCAGGCCCTGCGGAAACCCCAACGACCGTTGATCGTGGTCACCCCCAAGTCGATGTTGCGGGCCCACGCCTCACGTTCGGGGCTCAGCGATTTGGAGACCGGATCCTTTGCCCCGGTGATCGATGATGCCGAGGTGATGGATCCCTCGGCCATCCGGCGCCTCGTCCTGTGCAGCGGGAAGATCGCGCACGAAGCCGCCCAGCAGCGGACCCAGTTGACCCCCGCCGAGGCGGCGCAGGTGGCCGTCATCCGTGTGGAGCAGCTCTACCCCTGGCCCATTGACCTCCTGACCGCGCTCTTCGAACGTTACGACCAGGCCACCGAAGTGGTGTGGCTGCAGGAGGAGCCCGAGAACATGGGGGGCTGGTCATTCGTGCACGCTCGCCTCCATGCTGCCCTTCCCACCAGGCTCCGATTGCGCCATGTGAGCCGGAATGAGTCGTCCAGCCCGGCCATCGGGAGTGCCGCCCTCCACCAGTTGGAGCAGGCCGACCTGTTACGGCGCGCCATTGGCTGAGCCCCATCACGTCGTGGTGGACGGTTCCAACCTGGCCACCGAAGGAAGAACGCTCCCCAGCCTGGCGCAGCTCGATGAGGCGGTGCGCACCTACGCCGAAGAGGATCCCGGCAGCCGCATCACGGTGGTGGTCGACGCGTCGTTCGAGCATCGGATCGACGAGTCGGAGCGCGAGACGCTCCGCGAGGCCATGCTCAACGGTGAGGTCGTGTCGCCGCCGGCCGGGGCCATCGGCCGCGGTGACGCTTTCGTGCTTCGCATCGCCCAGCGCACTGGTGCCGTGGTGCTGTCCAACGATTCCTTCCAGGAGTTCCACGGCGAGCACCCGTGGCTCTTCGAAGAAGGACGCCTGATCGGCGGCAAACCGGTGCACGGCGTCGGTTGGATCTTCACGCCCCGGCTTCCCATCCGCGGCCCCAGGAGCAGGGCCGCCACGGCCGAGAAGAAGGAACGGCATGATCCGGCGTCTGCGCCGGCCAAGGCGGCCGAGCTGGCCAAGGCGGCCAAGAAGGCCGCCAAGAAGGTGACCAGGAAGGCAACCCCGGCGGTGGACTCGAGTTGGCCCATCACGCCTGCGGTGCCGCCACCGGCCCGCAAGGTCGACCCGGACCTGTCGAGCGCCATAGACGACGCCGTGGCCGAGGCACTCCGCCCCCCCAAGCCTTCCAAGGCAGTCCGGACCCCGGAGAAGAAGAGCGTCCGGGCCGCCAAGTTGGTGGGGCCCGCCAAGGGTGGCACCGCCACCAAGGCAGTGGTCGCATCGAACAAGGCGCCGGCGAAGAAGCAGGCCGCCAAGAAAGCCAACGCCAAGAAGGCCGTAACGCCCACCGTGGCGACGAAGCATGCGAGCACGCCGCCACCGGCGGTCAACGAGCCTCTCTCCTTCATCAACTTCGTGGCGGCCTACAAGGTTGGCAGCACGGTCGAGGGCGAAGTCGCTTCCTTCACGTCGCATGGGGCGATGGTCGATGTCGCGCTGCCCGATGGCGGTCTCCTGCATTGCTACATCCCGCTCGGCGCCATGGGGGATCCTCCACCCACCAAGGCCCGCGAAGTGATGAAGAAGGGGGAGGTGCGCCCGTTCGTCCTGTCCGGGCTCGACCCGCCCCGACGCGTGGCCGAGCTGGCGTTTCCCGCCCCGCCCAAGAAGCGCCGTGCACCGGCCAAGAAGGCCGCCGGGAAGTCTCCCTGAGCCCGGCTCGGTAGCCTCGGCGCCATGCAGATGCCTGACCCAGCCGATGTGCTTCCCCACCGGCCACCCTTCCTCCTGGTCACCGCGGTGACCAGCGTCGAGCCCGGTGTGTCGGCGACCGGACGATGGGAGCTCAGCGGCGACGAGGATTTCTTCGCCGGCCACTTCCCCGGGCGCCCGACGCTTCCCGGGGTCCTCATGGTGGAATCGCTGGCACAGCTGGGGGGCATCGCCGTCCTCACAGATCCTCGTTACGCCGGCAAGCTCCCCCTCTTCGGCGGCATCGAACGGGCCCGCTTCCGCCGCCAGGTGCTCCCGGGCGAGATGCTCGACCTGGTCGTGACGATGGAGCGCATGTCGGCCCGGGCCGGCAAGGGCCACGGAGTCGCCTCGGTGGACGGGCAGAAGGCCTGCGAGGCGGATCTCCTGTTCGTCATCGTCGATGGCGGTGCTCCCGGGGCGGAGTGATGCGCCTGGTCACCTGGAACGTCAATTCGCTGACCGCCCGGCTTTCCCGGGTCACCGAATGGATGCAGATGCACGGGCCCGACGTGCTCTGCCTGCAGGAGACCAAAATGTCGGACGAGAATTTTCCCGGCGAATGTTTCGCCGCATTGGGCTACGAGTCGGCGCACCATGGGGAGGGCCGATGGAACGGCGTCGCCCTCATCAGCCGCGTCGGGCTGGCCGACGTGGTGCGGGGGTTCGGCTCGCTCGAGGACGAGCACGGGGCCCGCCTGGTGGCGGCCACCTGCGGGGGAGTACGGGTGCACTCGGTCTATGTGCCCAACGGACGGAGCCTGGACAACGAGTTCTACGGCATCAAGTTGGCCTGGCTGGCCCGGCTGCGGACCGTGCTGGACGAAACCTGCGGTGAGGGGGATTCGGTGGCCGTGTGCGGCGACTTCAACGTCGCTCCCGACGACGGCGACGTGTGGGATCCGTCCCACTTCGCGGGCCTGACCCACGTCAGCGATCCGGAGCGCCAGGCTTTGCGCCGGGTTGAGCGATGGGGTCTGCACGACATCTTCCGGCGCTTCAACCCACCCGGGGTGTTCAGCTGGTGGGACTACCGGGGTGGCGACTTCCACCAGGGCCGGGGCATGCGCATCGATCTCCTCCTGGTCAGCGCCGACCTGGCCGCCCGCGCCACCGCCGCCTTCGTGGACCGCGACGCCCGCAAGGGCGTCAAGCCGTCGGACCACGCCCCGGTCGTCGTCGAC
>DATLSH010000029.1:0-16449 GCA_035534235.1 Acidimicrobiales bacterium
GTCGGCAGGTTGCTCAACGCGACTCACTCCCGTCGCACTTGAAGTACGGCGAGAAATCGCTCGACGGGAGCACGTGTGACCAAAGGGCCGTGCGCCTTTCCGCAAGTAGCGGTCTACCAGAGGTCGCCCAAGGGAGCTAGAGCAATAGGTCACATTGCCGAGAAACAGGGGGAAGCGTCATCGCGTGGGCACATGTGAAGCGACTCCTGGAAGTTCGATCTCCGCCTGTTGGTACCAGGCGGTGTTTTCGTCGTAGGCGGTCTGGCTGATCAGGCAGCAGTGGAGGCTGCCCACAAGGCGATTGCCGAGATGTCGAGGTGCTGCTTGGCAAGGGTCATCAGCGGCCAGTCGGTCGTTGCGGGCGTAATGGGCCAGCACGACCCGTTTGGTCCCCGATCCGGGCACCAGCCTGTTCCTTCTCCGGGCCGAATCCATCGCACGGGCGGGCACCGGCATCTGCCGTCGCCTTGACGTGATCCCGTTGGGAGCCGAGGGCGACAACCTCCGCGCCGCTGTGCTCCGGGGGCTCCCCTCAACGCTCGACGAGGACGGCGCGCTGGCGGCGCGCGCCATTACTGAGCTCTTTGTCGGCAGTTACTGGGGTTGGGGAAAGAAAAGCGCGATCTCGCGCGCCGCCGACTCATGGGAATCGGAGCCGTGCACCAGGTTCTCCGTGGTCTCAATGCCGAACTCGCCCCTGATCGTCCCCGGCGCCGCTGCGGCCGGGTTGGTGGCGCCCATCATGAGGCGCACGACGGCAAAGGTGTCCTCGGGGCCCTCGACCACCATGATCAGCGACGGGGAACGCGTGATGAAGGCCACCAGGTCGTTGAAGAACGGGCGGGCTGCGTGCTCGGCGTAATGGCGCTCCGCCAGTTCTCGGGTGATGGTCCGCAATTCGGCGCGTACCAGGCGCAGTCTCTTGCGCTCCAGGCGGCTGATGATCTCCCCGGCCAGGCCGCGCTCGACACCGTCCGGCTTCACAATGACAAGGGTGCGGTCCACGGGGGCTGGACCTTAGCAACCTGCACGGCATTCCGTCAGCGGGCGGCTTCCTCCCAGCGCACGGCACCCGAGAGGATGTCCTCCCGGGCCGCCCCCACAATGTAGAGAGAGCCGGCGACGACAACCAGGCCGCGGGCGTCGACCAGGCTCCGCGCCAACCGCAGGGCGTGGTGCACGTCGGGCTCCTGGCGGACGGCCAGACCGAGCGCCCGACCGGCTTCGGCGATGTCATCGGCCGGCAGGGCCCTTGGCGAGTCGGGCTGGCAGGCGATGACCATGGACAGGCCCGCCGGAGCGAGGGCGGCCAGCATGGCGGAGGGGTCACGACCCGACAGCATCCCCACGACGGCAACGGCATGGCCGTCGACGGCGAACTCCTCGGCCAACGACGCGCCGAGGGCCGACATTCCGGCCACGTTGTGCGCGCCGTCGACCAGGAGCAGGGGACGGCGCCCCAGCACTTCGAGCCGCCCCGGCATGCGCACCGCGGCCAGGCCCTCGTCAACCAGGTCGGGGTGGAGCGGGCTGGAGAAGAACGCTTCCGCCGCCGCCAGGGCAGTGGCGGCGTTGTTGCCCTGATGGGCGCCGTGCAGCGGGACCAGCATGTCGTCATAGCGGTCACCCGGGGTCCACAACGACACCAGGCGTCCCCCCACGGCGACCTGGTTCGCCGCGCACCCGAAGTCCCGCCCGGCCACCCACGGTGCGGCGGCCCCGACTCCGGCGGCCCGGGACTCGACGATCCCGACCAATTCGGGAGCGGCTTCACCCACCACGACCCGGCTACCGGGACTGATGATCCCGGCCTTGTCCCCGGCGATCCCCTCCAGGGTCGGCCCCAGGACGTCGGTGTGGTCGTAGCTGAAATTGGTCAGGACGGCCACGTCGCCGTTGACCACGTTGGTGCAGTCCCAGGTCCCGCCGAGGCCCACCTCGACCACTATGGCGTCAACCGCCTCGGTGGCGAACCACGACAGCGCCGCTGCGGTCAGGAGCTCAAACCGGGTCGGGCGATCACGCACCATCGGCTCGACCTCGGCCAGTTCGGAGAGCACGCCGCGCAGCGACTCGTCGTCAATCGGCACCGCGTTGATGGCCAGGCGCTCGTTGACCCGGTGCAGATTGGGGCTGGTGTAGGTCCCCACGCTCAAGCCCTTGGCCATGAGCAGCGCCGTCACCATGGCGGATGTCGAGCCCTTGCCGTTGGTACCGGTCACGTGCACCGATGGGATGTTCTCCTGGGGCTCCCCCAACACCGACATCAGGGCGCGCATGGGTTCCAAGGTGGGCAACACGCGACGGCTCGGCATGGTCGACTCGAAATCGATATGTCCGTCCAACCAGTCCAACGCCTCCTCCACGCGGGTGAAGACCACGGCGCTTAGGGGCGGAGGGTCAGGAGGCGGCGCGGCGGGAACGGGCCGCCTTGACCGGCACCCCTCCGACCGGCACCAGGGTGGGGGCCACCCGGTCCAGGACGACGGATCGGTCCACCACGCACTTGCCGACGTCGGTGCGGCTGGGCAGGTCGTACATGACGTCCAGCAACACCTCTTCGAGAATGGCGCGCAGGCCGCGGGCCCCGGTGCCCCGCAGCAACGCCTGCTCGGCCACGGCTTCCAGGGCGTCGGGCGTGAATTCGAGCTCCACATTGTCCAGGGCGAAGACCCGCTCATACTGGCGTGTCAGTGCGTTCTTGGGCTCAATGAGGATCTGCACCAGGGCGTCCTTGAACAGCGGGGACACGGCGCTGACCACGGGGAGGCGCCCGATGAACTCGGGGATGAGCCCGAACTTTATGAGGTCCTCGGGCAACACGTGACGCAGGATCTCGCCGTTGTCGCGCTCCTGGCGGTGCACCTCGGCCCGGAACCCGATGCCCCGCTTGCCGATACGACCTTCTATCAATTTGTCCAGCCCGGCGAAGGCGCCGCCACAGATGAAAAGGATGTTGGTGGTGTCGATCTGGATGAACTCCTGGTGCGGGTGCTTGCGGCCACCCTGGGGGGGTACCGATGCCGTGGTCCCTTCAAGGATCTTCAACAGCGCCTGCTGGACCCCCTCACCCGACACGTCGCGGGTGATGGAAGGGTTCTCGCTCTTGCGGGCGATCTTGTCGATCTCGTCTATGTAGATGATGCCGGTCTCGGCCCGCTTCACGTCGTAGTCGGCCGCCTGTATCAACTTCAACAGGATGTTCTCGACGTCCTCCCCCACGTAGCCCGCCTCGGTCAGCGCGGTGGCGTCGGCTATGGCGAAGGGCACGTTGAGCATGCGGGCCAGCGTCTGGGCCAGGAGGGTCTTGCCGCACCCCGTCGGGCCGAGCAGCAGGATGTTCGACTTGGCCAGCTCGACGCCATCGTCCTGCGTCGGCCCGGCCTGCACCCGCTTGTAATGGTTGTAGACGGCCACCGACAAAATCTTTTTGGCGTATTCCTGACCCACCACGTAGTCGTTGAGGAAGTCGAAGATCTCCCGGGGCTTGGGCAGGTCCTCGAAGCTCAGCTCCGTGGTCTCGTCGCGCTCCTCGGCGATGATGTCATTGCAGAGGTCGATGCACTCGTCACAGATGTAGACGCCTGGGCCGGCGATCAGCTTCTTGACCTGCTTCTGGGTCTTGCCACAGAAGCTGCACTTGACCAGATCCCCACCCTCACCGAACTTCGCCACGTGATCGCCCTCCCCCTTCGACAGGCCCTATGCGGCGCCGATGGCTTCAAGCGGGGCAACGGTACGGGCGGTGATGACCTCGTCGATGATGCCGTAGGTCACCGCCTCGTCCGCCGTCATGATGAAGTCCCGGTCGGTGTCCTTGGCCACCTTCTCCTGCGTCTGCCCTGTGTCCTCGGCCAGCATGCCCGAGAGGAGGTCGCGCATGCGCAGGATCTCCCTGGCCTGAAGCTCGATGTCGCTGGCCTGACCCTCGACCCCACCCCAGGGCTGGTGCAGAAGGATGCGGGCGTGGGGCAGCGCGAAGCGCTTGCCCGCGGCCCCGGCCGCCAGAAGGACGGCCGCCGCCGAGGCGGCCTGCCCGAAACAGAAGGTGGAGACGTCGGCCTTTATGAACTTCAGCGTGTCGTAAATGGCGAAGAGCGCCGTGATGTCCCCGCCGGGCGAGTTGATGTAGAGGTGGATGTCCTTGTCCGGCTCCTCGGACTCCAAGAAGAGCATCTGGGCGCAGACCAGGTTGGCCACGGTGTCGTCGACCGGTGTGCCCAGGAAGATGATGCGCTCGCGCAGCAATCGCGAGTAGAGGTCGTAGGCCCGCTCGCCGCGGTTGGACGACTCAATGACGGTGGGGACGAGATAATTGTGGGCCCTCATTCGCTCTCCTTCGCAGCATCAGTCTTCAGGTCATCCCGTGACATCGGGTTGCCCTCCTCGTCGAAGAGATCCACGTGGTCCAAGAGCCACTGCAGAGCTTTGGCCTTGCGTAGCTCCGAGCGTACCGCGCCTGTCCGCCCGGCCGTGTCGAGCTGGCGGCGCAGCTCGGCCGGGGTGGTCTCCATCCGCGCAGCCATGGTGGCCATTTCCGTGTCGAGCTCCTCGTCGCTCAGCGTGAGCTTCTCGGCTTCCACCAGGGCCCGCAGGGCCAAATCGGCCTTCACCGCCCGGTGGGCTTCGGTGCGCACGCCGGCCAGGAGGTCGTCGGGCGCCTGCCCGGTGGCTTCGAAGTACTCGGCCAGGCCCAGCTTCTGGGCCTCCAACCGGTGCTGCAGGTCATGCAGGCGCTGGTTGACCTCGGCGTCGACCAGCACCTCGGGCACATCGTCGTCGGAGACCAGGTCGGCGACGGCCTCGACCGCCTTGGTGCGCAGGGCCATCTGGCTCTGCACCAGTTTCACCCGGGAGATCCGCTCGGCGATGTCAGCCCGGAGCTCGACCACGGTGGCGAACTCGGAGCTCTCGGCCGCCCAGGCATCGGTGGTCGGAGGAAGCTTCTTGACCTTCACCTCCTTGACCAGGACGCGGAAGGAGACGATCTTCTCCTCGTCGCCGGGCGTGGGGGCGTCGAAGGCCACGATGCCGCCGGCCTTGGTCCCCCGGAGCTGCTGATCCAGCTCAGCCACCACGCTGCCGCTGCCCACCTCGTAGAGATAGTCGTCGATGCCCACGACCTCGGCCCCGTCGCCATCGTTGCCGTGCAGATCGATGGTGACCAGATCGCCGTCAACGGCGGGCCGCGCCACCAGGTCGAGCTCGGCGTCGTTCTCGCGGAGACGGTCCACCTGGAGCTCAATGTCCTCCTCGCTGACGCTCAACCCGGGCAGCGTCACCTGCAGCCCGTCGTAGCCCGGGATGGAGACGAGCGGCCGCACCTGCACCACGGCGTCGAAGACCACTCCACCGCTGTCCTCGCCCGAGGTGATGTCGATCTCGGGTGAGGCGATGGGGTCGAGCTCGGTGTCGACCACGGCCCGGGCGTAGAAGTCGGGCAGCGACTCGCGCAACGCCTCGGCCCGCAGCGCGCCGGCCCCACCCAGGCGCGCCTCGAGCACACGGCGCGGCACCTTGCCGGGCCGGAACCCAGGCACGCGGATCTGCGAAGCCAGGGTCCGGGCGACGTCACCGAGAGCCTGGTCGAACTCCGGTTCGTCGATCTCCACGCTCAGGCGGACGAGGTTCCCCTCTAACGATTCAGTGGTGGCACGCATGACGAGCAGCACACTCTACCGGTCGGTTCAGAAGAGGAAGTTCATGGCGCCGAGGATCTGCTCAGCGGTGGCCGCGTCCCCTCCCATGCCGATCCCCCCGGCGGAACCGACCTCTGCCGCCGTGGCCCGGCCGCAACCCAGGCGCACGAAGTCGAGGCTGGAGAGGGCCAGCGTCACCGTGGGTGCGGCGCCCTCCGCCGCGGGCTTGGCCCGGCCCCCCTCCACGCCGAGGGCGAAGAGCCGGGCGTCGTGCCCCGGGCCGGCAACCTCGAAGCGCACCACGTTGCCGTCGGGGATCGCCGCCCTCTTTCCGACCACGTACCCCATGGAGGACTGGACGCGGTCGATGGCCAGGCGAGAAGCCAGGCCGCCACTCCCGCCAGGACGGTCCAGGGCCAGGCGGACATCCTGTTCGTGGACCCAGCTGTCGAAGACCCGCACCTCCATGAATTCGGCGTAGGGCACCTGGCCGACCGGGCTGAAGCCGACTTCGGCCCACTCCTGGTCGGAGAGGGCCGCCAGCCGAGCCAGGCGTTCGCCTGTCACCTCGACGAACTCGGCCTGCACGGCGGCCCCCGTCCCGGCCCGGCGGACGGCCACCCACCGCTCGTTCATGGCGGCGAAGTCCCCCTTCACGTGCGCGCCCAGGGGGCCATCCCATTCGGGCGTGGGCTCCCCCAGCAGCATGCGCTCGATCCCGATCAGGTGGGACAGTTGATCCTTGACGTCCCAGCCCGGGCAGCCGGTCGGGAGGGCCCACTCGGCGGTCACCAGGTCGTGGCCGACCTCGGCCAGCGAGCCCCAGGTCTCGGCCAGCGCCGCCGTCGCCACCGCTCCCCGCCTGGGCCAATCCTCGTCCCGGCCACCTATCTGAGCTGCGTCGTCGCCCGCCATGTTCCTGAGCGTAGCGGTCCCGTGCCTGGCCTGGTCCGAGCATCCCCCCCTTGGCGGGACCCTCCCGCTACCGTTTTGAGCCATCCGGGGGCCGACTACCAAGAGGAGTTGTCATGGCTAACTACGAGGGATACTGCGTGAAGTGCCGCGAGAAGCGGGAGTTCGACGGGCATGAGGTCGAGCTGGCCAACGGCCGTCGCGCTGCGCAGGGGCTGTGCCCAGTCTGCGGCACCAAAATGAACCGGATCCTGGGCAAGAAGAAGGACTGAACAGCCAGGCACGCCGCGGCGTGCCACCATCTGTGCCTGCATGACCCACTGAGCACGGCAGACTGACGTCCTATGCAGGCACCAGAGACCCGCTACGCCCTGCGTGACGGGAACCACATCGGCTACCAGGTTTGGGGAAGCGGGCCCGTCGACGTCCTGGAGTTCAACAACGGGCTGATGATCTCCATAGACGAGACCGCCGACGAGCCGAATTGGCTGCGCTACGAGGAGAGCCTGGCCGGCTTCTGCCGTCTGATCCGCTTCGACGCCCTGGGGCTCGGCCTCTCGGACCCTCTCCCCACCGACTTGACCCCGAGTGTCGAGGGCTGGGCCCGGGACGCCCTGGCAGTGCTGGACGACGCCGGCAGCGCGCGCCCGGCGGTGCTGGCCACGAGCGGCGGGACCCTGCCCGCCGTGTGGCTGGCCGCCCGGCACCCCGAGCGTGTGCGCTCACTGGTGCTGATCAACGGCACGGCCCGGGTCCTGTGGGCCGAGGACTACCCGATCGGGGTGCCCCAGCAGGTGCTGGACTCCATCCCGTTCAACATCGAGAGCCCCCGGGCAGCCGAACCCGAGGTGCCACCGGATATCTCGCTTTACGTGCCCAGCCTGGCGCACCGGGTCGGGTTCCGCGAGTGGTGGGGCCGGGCGGCCCGGCGGGGGGCCAGCCCATCCACGGCAATCGCGTGGAACCTGGCTAACTTCTCAGCCGACATGCGGGGTGAGCTGCCACACATCTCGTGCCCCACGCTGGTGATGTCGCGCGCCGACATGTTCGCCGACCTGGTCGAGCACGGCCGCTATCTGAGCGAGTCGATTCCGGGTGCCCGCTTCGAGACCTTCCCGGGGGCCGACATGCTGCCCTGGTCCGGTGAGTTCGATTCCATGGTCGACGAGATTGAGGAGTTCGTCACCGGGGCCCGGCGAGGCCATGAGGCCGAACGGGCCCTGGCCACCGTCCTCTTCACCGACATCGTCGACTCCACCGTGCTGGCCGCCGCTGCGGGCGACCGCCAGTGGAGATCCGTACTCGATGAGTACGACGTGAACGTGGCGCGCCTGTTGGCCCGCCACGACGGCGTGCTGGTCAAGAACACCGGTGACGGCACCTTGGCCCGCTTCGCCAGCCCGGCCCAAGGCATCCGCTGTGCACGCGCCATGGTGGAGACGGCCAACAACTTCGGGCTTGAGGTCAGAGCCGGGCTGCACGCCGGTGAGATCGAGCTGCGCGGCGACGACATCGGCGGGCTGGCCGTCCACATTGCCTCCCGCGTCAGCGCGCTGGCCGGGCCGAGCGAGGTGCTCACCACGGGCACCGTGCGTGACCTGGTCGTGGGCTCGGGCATCGTCTTCGACGACCGCGGCCGCCACAACCTCAAGGGCGTGCCCGACGAGTGGCAGATACTGGCCGTCGAACAAGGGTGAGTACTCCGGACCCACGGTCACACCGTCGACTGCAGCAACAGCGGCGCCTGCAGATCCGGCGCCGGAGGACGGTGGCTGCGCTGCTGGCCCTGGCGGTGGTCGTCGCCCTGGTGGTGGGCCTGACCACTGGGGGTTCGTCCCCCGGATCGCACGGGTCCGGCGCCGGGACCCCGACCTCGACCACGCCCGCCTCGCTGGAGGCGGGCGTGGAACCTTGGCAGCTCGCCGCACCCTTATCGCGCGAGGTCGTCACCGCCCACAGGGGACTCCTGCAGATTCTGGGCGGCCTGTCGTCGGCGGGGAGCTCGCTCAGCTCCGCCTACTCGCTCGACCCGGCCACGGGGACCTTGACTCCGACCGGGTCCCTGGCCACGGTCGTCCACGACGCCGCCGGCACGACCATCGGATCGTCGTCCTTCGTCTTCGGCGGGGGTTCTCCGGTCACCGTCTCGACCGTGCAGTCATTGAGCCTCTCCGGCGGCAGCGGCGCCACGGTCGGCCAGCTCCCCCAGCCGCGATCCGATCTGACGGTGGCCACTATCGGGAGTGAGGTCTACCTGGTCGGCGGATACGACGGCACCACCTACCTGCCTTCGATCCTGGCCACCGGAGACGGCCGGCACTTCTCCACGGTGGCCGACCTGAAGGTCCCGGTGCGCTACCCCGCCGTGGCGGCGATCGGCGGTGCGCTCTACGTCTTCGGGGGCGAGACGGGGCCGGGTGCCGCCACCGCAGACATACAGGAGGTCGACCCTTCCACCCACACGACCCGGGTGATCGCCTCCCTCCCCCACGCCCTGTACGGGGCCGCCGCCTTCGTCCTCGACGGCCACGTGTACGTGGCCGGGGGCCAGACCGGGGACGGGCAGACGCTGACCCAGCTCTACGAGTTCGACGAGAACGCGCGCCGCGTGCACTCGGCCGGCCTGCTCCCCCAGGCGGTGGCCTTCTCCGGCTACGCCACCATGGGAACCGGGCGCAGTGCGGTTGGGTACCTGGTGGGCGGTGAGGTGACCCAGCAATCCGGGCCCGATCAGGCCGGCATACCGTCGGGCTCACTGCGGACGGTGATCTCGCTGCGCCCCAGCCGCTACGGGGGTCCGGTCGGTGGCGCCGCCGCCGGTGCCCCATTCCACGGTCACCTCCTCATCGCGGACCGGGGCAACGACCGCCTGCTGGTCATGGACCCGGCGCGCCAACTGCTCTGGCACTACCCGTCGGCGGCCATGCCCCCGCCTCCCGGCGGCTTCTACTTCCCCGACGACTCCTTCTTCTTCCACAAGGGCACCGGGATCATCTCCAACCAGGAGGAGAACCACACCATTGTGGAGATCGGGTACCCGTCGGGGAAGATCCTCTGGCAGTACGGCCACCCGGGAACTCCCGGGAGCACCCCCGGTTACCTCAACCAGCCCGACGACGCCTACCTGCTCAAGAACGGCGAGGTCACCGTGGCCGACGCCCTCAACGACCGCATCCTGTTCATCTCCCCCGGCGGCACCGAGATCGGGCAGATCGGGACCAACGGTGTGGCGGTGCACAACCCCCCGACCGGCATCGCCTATCCCAACGGCGACACCCCGCTCTCCGACGGCAACGTCCTGGTGTCGGAGATCATCGGCTCGTGGATCACCGAGTACACCCCCTCCGGCCACCTGGTGTGGACGGTGCACCTGCCGACGGTCAACTACCCCTCGGACCCACAGCAGATCGGCCAGGACCTCTACCTGCTCTGCGACTACAACCCTCCGGCGGAGGGGAAGATCCTGACCGTGCACCGCTCGGGCGCCATTGTGTGGACCTACGATGTGCCGGCTGGAGACGGCATGCTGCGCAAGCCCTCCCTGGCCGAGAGGCTCCCCAACGGCCTGATCATGGCCAACGACGACTACCGCAACCGGGTGGTGGTCATCGACCCGAATTACGACACCATCGTGTGGCAGTACGGGTTGACCGATACCGGTGGCACCGCGAACGGACTGCTGTCCATCCCCGACGGATTCGACCTCCTCCTTCCCAACGGCACCACGCCCACCCACCCGCAGACAGGCTGAGCCTGACCGGGACCGGGGGTTGGCACGTGCTATCCCTATGCGGCAGCCATGAGCGTGCTGCTCGGGACGGGAATAGCAGGAGAAGACCGGCATGTCACAACGCACCAGACCCGCTGAGAAGAACCAGGGCCGTCACTCCTCCGGGGTGAAGGGAGGCCCTCCGGGGGGTCGGCGCCGGCGGCGCACCAACTTCCTCGCCCCTCCACCCAATCCGTTCGGGCTCTCGGGGTGGGCCCTCCTGCCGCTGCGGGCGTTCCTGGGCTTCACGTTCACCTTCGCCGGGTTGCAGAAGCTGGCCAACCCGAACTTCCTGAACGCCAACAGCCCGTCCAGCATTCAGGCCCAGCTGATCGCCTCCATCCGGGTCAGCCCCGTGCACTTTCTCCTCGGCCATCTCCTCCGCTTCGCCGTCCCGATCGCCATACTCATTGCACTGTCCGAACTGGCGGTGGGGATGGGCGCGCTGCTCGGCCTGTGGACCCGGGCCGCGGCGGCCAGCGGCATGGCGCTGTCGTTGACCCTCTTCCTGACGGTGAGCTTCCACTCCTCCCCCTACTACACCGGTGCCGACATCGTCTTCTTCTTCGCCTGGATCCCCTTGCTGCTGGCCGGGGCGGGCGGGGTGCTTTCCCTCGATGCCCAGATCGCCTCCCGGGTGGCCACGGAGTCCAAGACCGGGGCCCCGGGCCTGGTCCCGGTCCGCTTCGCGCTGGTGCAGGAGGTGTGTGGCCACTATGCGCACGACACCTGCACGGCCCAGGCGGGTCGGCCGTGTGACGTGTACCGCTGCCCGTTCCTCACCGATGAGCGAGGTTCGGTGCTCCAGCGGGGTCCCGACGCCATCGACCGCCGCACCCTGGTCCTCGGGGGCACCGCCGTAGCGGCCTCGGCTCTGGCGGGAGCGGTTGCGGCCGGGGCGACTGCAGGCATCGGTCGGGCCGTGGGCGGGGCCAAGGCGCCGGCGGCATCCGCTGCCCCCCTGAAGTCGGCGACCAACTCGGCCTCGAACGGCCCGAAGACGACGGTTGCCCGCTCGGCGGGAACCCCGATCGGCCGGACCAGCCAGGTTCCCGTCGGTGGCGCGGCTTCGTTCCAGGACCCCGCGACCGGCGATCCCGCACTGATTGTCCAGCTCACCAAGGGCCAGTTCGTCGCCTATGACGCCGTCTGCCCGCACGCCGGGTGCACGGTCGGGTACTCACAGGCCGCCAAGCTCATCGTCTGCCCCTGCCACGGATCCGAATTCGACCCGACCACCGGTGATGTCATCAGCCCGCCGGCCCCCCGGGGACTGACCCCCATTCACGTCGCGGTCAGCGCGGACGGGCAAATCCTGGCGGACGGCTGACCCGGTACGCTGGCCCGATCGCCTTTCACGGGATGTAGCGCAGCTTGGCAGCGCGCCTGCTTTGGGAGCAGGAGGTCCGGGGTTCAAATCCCCGCATCCCGACCATTCGGGTACCGTGCTCGCCGTGTTCACCGTCACCGGCACCGCACAGAAGGAGGCCTGGGACCGCAACGTCCTCCCGCCGGTGGAGAAGGTGCGCCCGGGGCTGTGGTCGATTCCCGTCCCCATTCCGAAGAACCCCTTGCGCTATGTCTCGGTCTACGTCGTAGAACTGAAGAGCGGCGTGGCCCTGGTCGACGCCGGATGGCCGACCGATGAGTCGTGGGACGCTCTGGGTGCCGGGCTGGCCGAGGCGGGCGGCTCCATCGGCGACGTCCGCGCCGTGGTGGTGACCCACCTCCATCCCGACCACTACGGGCTGGCCGGGCGGGTACGTGAGGCCTCCGGTGCCTGGGTGGGCCTCCACCCGGCCGATGCCAGCTTGTTGGAGACCCGCTACCACGACACCGATGGACTGGTGGATCGCATGCGCGAGCTGCTGGCCATGTCGGGCGTACCCGACGAGAAGCTCCCCGACCTGGCGATGGCGTCCATGGAGATTAAGGCGACGCTCGACGTGGCGAAGCCCGACATCCTGATTGAGGACGCGCAGCGCCTGGACCTCCCGGGATGGGACTTCCGGGCCGTGTGGACTCCCGGGCACTCGCCCGGCCACATCTGCCTCTACTCCGACGACCACAAGCTGCTGCTCTCGGGCGACCACGTGCTTCCACGCATCACACCGAACATCTCGTTCCACTCCCAGCAGTTCGCCAACCCGCTTGGCGACTACCTGGAATCCCTGGCCAAGGTGCGGGCGCTCCATCCCGAGGAGGTCCTGCCGGCCCACGAATACCGCTTCTCGGGCCTGGATGAGCGAGTGGACGACCTCGTCGCCCACCACACCGAACGCCTGGGAGAAATTGAGGGGCTGCTGCGGGACCGACCGGGGATCTCCTGCTGGGACACCACACTCGCACTCTCATGGTCGCGGCTCTGGGATGACATACCCGACTACATGCAGCGGGCCGCCAACGGTGAGACCCTGGCCCACCTGGTCCTGCTCGAACGCCGGGGACGGGTCAGGCGCGAGCTCTCCGTGCCGGCGCGCTTCTACGTCGTCGAGTAGCTACGGAGCGGGCGGCTCCCCTGGCTCGGGGACGGGGTTGTCCCGAACACCGGGCCAGGCTACTGGCTGCGCAAAGTCACGCTGCACCAGGAACGCTTGCGGCACGACGGGCAGGTCATCCGGCGATCGAACTGACCACGGGGGAGCCAGGCGCCGAAGGGGAACTGGAAGATCAGAAGATCGAGGACGCCGATGTAGGAGATCTGTTGACAGCGTTGGCAGGCGATGGTGAATGTTCCGCGGTCGACCAGCGGGTTCTCGGAAGTGGTGCACAGGCTGTCGGATTCGGGCGAGGCACCAGAAAACAGCGCCCGCTTGCCGACCGGGAGTGCCACCTGCGTGGCGGCTCCCCGATGGGTCCCCCTGCCGCTGGCGTTGGTGGCCGAGGGCACCCAGAACAGGGCCCGCTTGCCCAGCGGGTCGGGTGCCTTGCCGCTCGTCGGGCCGGGCACCTCAGCAAGCCTGCATGGCATCGTAGACTTGGACGGCGAGTGCCCGGTAGGCGGCGGCACCGGGTGACCTGGGCGCGTGCTGCAGCACCGATCGGCCGAGCTCAGGGGCCTCGGCGAAGCGAATCGACTTGGGCACAGGTGGATCGAAGAGGGGGAGCCCGTAGCGCTCCTCGACCTCGGCCAGCACCTTGCGGGCGTGAGTGGTGCGGGCGTCGTACATGGTGGGGAGCACTCCGAGCACGCGCAGCTTCTCGTTGGCGAATTGGCGGACGTCCTCAATGGTCTCCAGTAGTTGGCCCACACCGCGGTGGCTGAGCGCCTCACATTGCAGGGGGACCACGACCGCCTCGGCAGCGGTGAGTCCGTTGATGGTGAGAACGCCGAGCGAAGGCGGGCAATCGATGAGGACGGCGTCGTACCCGCCGACCTCGGGGCCAAGAGCCCGGGCCAGGACGTGCTCGCGCCCGGTGCGGCTGAGGAGATGCACCTCGGCGCCGGCCAGATCGATGGTGGCCGGGACCAGGCTCAGCCCATCCACTCCGGGCACCTTCAGCACAACCTCGGACACCCGGGCCCGCCGGACGAGGACATCGTGCAGTGAGGCCGCGAGCTCGTCGGGATTGAAGCCCAGCGAGAAGGTGAGACAGGCCTGGGGATCGAGGTCGACCACCAGGACCCGGCGGCCCTGCTCGGCCATGGCCACGCCGAGGGACTGCACGGTGGTGGTCTTCGCCACACCGCCCTTCTGATTGGCCACCGCCACGACTCTGATCATCCGGGCAGTCTACGACGGCAAGAGCAGTGCCGCCGTCGACCAAGAACCCCGCGTGGCGGGGAAACCCAGGGTGCCGGTGACCCGCGTGCGCCTCTTCTCCCTGCCGTGGTTCCCCACCACGGTGCCCGGAACGAAAAAGGGAACGCTGCAGGAGACCGCACCGTCTCGGTGAGGAGCCTCAGCGATGGGCGGACTCCTGAACCGCCACGTCGAGCACCAGATTGCCCAAGGCCAGATTTACGTCGTCGAGGTGGTAGCCCCACTTCGGCCCGAGAACGGCCGTCACCTTGGGACGGGGATCGCCGGGCGCTGACCTGGCGTCGACCTGCAGCCAGGTGGCGCCTCCGAGGCTCTCGCACTTCACCGCATAGAGACCCGGGTACGTCACCCAGGCCGTGGACACCGGCACCCCGGACACATGGGAGGACGCGGTCAGGAAGTCCGGGAGGAGCGACGCCGAGGAGTCAGTGAAATTCACCGGGTTCACGCAGGCCACCTGTTGGCCGACCTTCGCTCTCTGATCCGACTGCAAGCTGACGCCCTGTCCGGGACGGCCGAAAAGGGCGCGGCGCGGCGGCGTGGACCCGAAGGTGGAATAGGCGATCACGCAGCCCGTCTGGGCGGCCGATCCGCAAATCGGTATGTGCTGGAAACTCCCACCCACGTCCCGGCCGACCGGCACCTGCACGTTCCCTCCCAGGATGATGGCCGACACCATGAGCTTGCGCAGGCTGGCCGAAGGATCGATCTGGTGGTGGATCAGCCGGATCAGCATGGCCGCACCCTGCGAGTGCCCGATGAAGATGACGGGTCGCCCGTGATTGTCGTGGGCCAGGTAGTCCTTCCAGGCTGACAGAAGGCTCTGGTAGGCCAAAGTGTCTGCGGTCGGGTCGCCGCCCAGGCCCTTGGCCAGCGACAATTCCGTGCGCTGTCGGTACATGGGTGCCCACACGTGGCAGACCTGCGAGAAGCGTGCCACCTGGGCTTCGGCCGCCCCTCTCTCGGCCGGTTGCACGGTCAGGTCGGCATTGTCCGACGTCTCGGTCGAGACCGTCGGGTACACGTAGAAGCAATCGAACCTCGACGAGGTCGCGTTGGCGGCAGGTACCACCTTGGTGGTGCCGTTCGCCGTCACGCTGGTGACCGTCAGGTCAGAAACACACGGGTCGTCCACCTGACCGGGTTTGCACAACCACACGGCGTGCCAGGGGACCGACGATTCGGTTTCCGCACCCGTGTCCGGCGGCGAGAACGC
Organism: Acidimicrobiales bacterium; assembly: GCA_035534235.1. Classification (GTDB taxonomy): domain Bacteria; phylum Actinomycetota; class Acidimicrobiia; order Acidimicrobiales; family RAAP-2; genus Bog-473. The sequence goes on from DATLSH010000029.1 coordinate 15,301, forward strand.
CAGTGCTGTGCTCAAGACGGCGACGGTAAGAGGCACTCCTCCGACCCTGACGAAGAACGAGGCTCGGCGGGCTGACCGGCTCTTCGCCTCGGCAACTTCCTTCCTCACCCATCCCACTGCGTTGCTCTCCATCTCCTGGTGCTCCGCCTTGAGACCGTGCACCCCAAGGCAAAGATATTCGATCACACGATCATCCACCCCACCGCCGCAGCATCCGGGCGCGCGTGCCCGAACAGGGCGGCGTCGCGCCTAGGGTCGGCGCACCGCCAGAGACCGTCTCGCGAGAAGTCAGGAACACCAGACCGTGCCCGCAGTCCGTTTGAGCCAGAAGATCGCCGTGGGGGTCGTCTTCGTTTCGGCCATGTTCATGAACATCATGGACATCACCATCGTCAACGTGGCGCTGCCTACCATCGGGCGGACCTTCGGAATCGCACCGACGGCGGTGGATGGGATAGTGATCGCCTACCTGGTCAGCCTGGCCGTGTTCATACCCGCCTCGGGGTGGCTAGGCGACCACTTCGGCGGCAAGCGGGTCCTCCTGGCGGCGATCGGCGTGTTCACCGTGGGCTCGGTGCTCTGCGGGTTGGCTCAGAACATGGCCGAGCTGGTCCTCTTCCGGGTCCTGCAGGGCGCGGGTGGCGGCATGATGGCGCCCGTCGGCATGGCCATGCTGTTCCGGGTATTCCCTCCGGCCGAGCGGGTCCGGGCGGCCAGCATCCTCACCGTCCCCACCACCATGGCGCCGGCGTTGGGCCCGGTCCTAGGTGGGTTCCTGGTGACCGACCTGACCTGGCGCTGGGTCTTTTACGTCAATCTCCCGCTCGGGATCGCCGCGATCACCTTCGGTGCCCTGTTCTTGGAACGGACCGAACGCATTGACGCCGGCGTCTTCGACGTGCCCGGGTTCATTCTCGGCGGAGCCGGCCTGGGCCTACTCATGTACGGGGTCTCCGAGGGCCCCCTCAAGTCCTGGTCGTCGACGGTGGTGACGACCACCTGCCTGGCCGGGGCTGCACTGCTGGCCGCCCTGGTGCTGGTGGAGCTACGGGTGGCCCGACCCATGGTGGACCTGCGCCTCCTCTCCGGCCGTCTGTTCCGTTCGACCAACATGGTGATGTTCCTGGCCGCAGCGGCGTTCCTCGGCAT
>DATLSH010000030.1:0-46518 GCA_035534235.1 Acidimicrobiales bacterium
ATGTCGTAGAGGTCGGCCACCTTGCGATCCTCATCCCCGATCAAGGGGAAGTTGAGCGCCGAGCCCTGGGTCTCCTCAATGTCGCCGGCCCAGCCCTTGTGGGACTCGACCGAGTCCACGGACAGACCGATCAGCTTGGCGTTGCGCTTGTCGAACTCGGGCTTGGCCGCAGAGAACGCACCCAGCTCGGTGGTGCAGACCGGGGTGAAGTCCTTGGGGTGGGAGAAGAGGATCCCCCAGCTGTCGCCCAGCCATTCGTGAAAGTTGATCGTGCCGTCGGTGGTGTCGGCCGTGAAGTCGGGAGCGGTGTCCCCGAGTCGTACTGCCATGTGATCCTCCTGTAGATGTGCTGCCGGGGGTTGGAGACCGGAACCTTACCGGCTGTCCGGTCAATTGTCGACTCCTTTGGTCATCTTTATGCGGAATGGATCTCCGGGCGTGCGCCGGGTGAACGCGGAGGTGTGGCGGTGCTCCTCGGGGACACTGACCAGGGAGTTCGTGCGAGAATGGCGCATGGCTGCCCAGGAATCCGGGTCACCCGTCACGCCCGCGCTCGACTTCCTGGGCAGCGGCGACTACTCGCCCTACCGGACGGACACGCTGGCGGTGGAACGTGACGGTGCGGTCACCGTCGTGACCATCACCCGGCCCGAACGGAGGAACGCCGTCGACAGCCTGTGTGCCGATCAGCTGCGGGACACCTTCGTGGCCTTCGACCAGGATGACTCCCAATCCGTGGCCATCCTGACCGGAGCGGAGGGCACCTTCTGCGCCGGAGCCGACCTCAAGGCGGTGGCGGAAGGCGACCGGCGGCCCCTCCCCGATCAGGGGACGGGGCCCATGGGTCCTACCCGTCTGACCCTCTCCAAACCCGTGATCGCCGCCGTCGAGGGCTTCGCGGTGGCGGGAGGCATTGAGCTGGCCCTGTGGTGCGACCTCCGGGTGGCCGCCGAGGATGCCATCTTCGGCGTCTTCTGCCGGCGCTTCGGGGTACCCCTCTGCGACCTGGGGACGGTCAGGTTGCCGAGGATCCTCGGCCACGGCAGGGCGATGGATCTGATCCTCACCGGCCGCGCCGTGGAGGCGCCCGAGGCGCTGCAGCTCGGACTGGCCAACCGGGTGGTCGGCCACGGGGAGGCGCTGGAGGCATCGCGGACCCTGGCCCACCAGCTCAGTGCGCTACCCCAGTTCTGCCTGCGCTCGGACCGCATGTCCGCCCTACAACAGTGGGGCATGTCCGAGGAGGAGGCCGCCGTGAACGAGGCCCGGCGGGGGCGCGCCGTCATCAGCAGCGGCGAGACCTTGGCCGGGGCCCTGCGCTTCGCCGGCGGCGCCGGGCGCGGCGGCGCTTCCCTCACCTGAACTGCATGCCCCCCTCCTCCACCCCGTCGGCTGCCTTACCACCGGTGCCGGCCGTCGCCGCCTTCGACTTCGACGGAACCCTGACCGACGGCGGGAGCGTCTTTCCCTTCCTGGTCTCCCTCCGCGGCACGTGGCCTGTGCTGCGGGCCATGGCCCGGTTGGCGCCACTTCTGCTGCGCGCCGCCGTGGCCGGGGGCACCGCGGCGGATGAGACCAAGGAGAGGCTCTTCACCCGTCTGTTGGGTGGGCTCCCCGTCGACGAGGTGGACCGACTGGCGGCCGCGTTCGCCACCCGGCACCTCGGGCGCCACCTGCGCGAGGACACCCGCCTGCGCCTCCAGTGGCATCAGCGTCAGGGCCACCACGTGGTCATCGTCTCGGCGTCACCGGAGTGCTACGTGGTTCCGGCCGGGGAGCAGCTGGGGGTCGACGGGGTCGTGGCTACCCGCCTGGCGGTGGGCGGCGGGGGGCTCCTGACCGGTGGCTACGAGGGGAAGAACTGCCGCGGCGCGGAGAAGTACGCCCGCCTGGTCGGCCACCTGCGCGCCCACGGCCTGCTGTCGGGCCACGGGGGGGAGCAACCGGTCCTGTGGGCGTATGGCAACAGCCGGGGCGACCTGCGCCTCCTCAGCGCGGCCGATCACGGGGTCGACGCCGGGAGGTTGGGGCCGCTCGGCCGGCTGCGCCGGTTCCCCCGCCTGGTCGATGTGAACAGGGAGGCGGGCGGCCAACCTCAGCCTGGGGTGACCGCGATGCCCACCACACGTCCTGAATAACCGGCGATGGTGGTGGCCACGTCCCCGAAGTATGGGGCGTCACCGAAGCTGAAGGCCTGACCGGTCTGATCGACCACGTCGAAACCACCTCCGCTGAAGTCGGGGATCATCGCCGACATGGGGCTGTTGGCTGTCGCAATACCCGGAGAGCTGCCCCCGGGCGGCACCGACGGGGCGTCGCCGAAGGCGTGCACGGTGGCGTTGGCCTCCAGCATCCAGTAGCCACCGCCGTCGGCCGAGGGGGCTACGCCCACGATGGGCGTGGGCGGCGGGTTGTTGCCGAGCGAACCGTGGAAGGCGGCGTTCCCGAATGCGAAGAGGCCGCCGTCGGAGGCGATCAGCCAGTAGCCACCACCGTCGTGGGTGGGGACCATCCCCACAATGGGCCTATTGAGCTTCAGGCTGCCGGTGCTGCCGTGGAAGGTGGCGTCGCCGAAGCTGAAGACGCCGCCGTCCGACGCCACCAGCCAGTACCCGCCACCGCTGGGCGTGGCCGCCATGCCTACCATCGGCTTGTTGAGGGTGATGTTGCCCGTGCTGCCGTGGAAGGTGGCGTCACCGAAGCTGAAGACGCCCCCGTCGGAGGCCACCTCCCAGTACCCACCGGCGTCGTGGGTGCCCGTCATGCCCACCACGGGCTTGTTGAGGGTGATGTTGCCCGTGCTGCCGTGAAAGCTCGCATTGCCGAAGCTGAAGACGCCCCCGTCGGTGGCGTTGATCCAGTAGCCGCCGACCCCGCCGCTGGGCTGATCACCCACGGTGAACCAGTCGGACTGCAGGTTGAAGGCGGCAGCGAAGGCATCTCCGGTCATCGACACCGACCCGTTCGAGCCTTCGAGGGTCAGCTGCTCAACCCGGCCCCCGAAGTCGCCCAGGCCGTTGCGCGAGGTGACGGTCAGCGCACTGAGCGTGCCGATCTGCGAGTAGGCGGCATCAATGGTCGACACGGGAATGGACGCCGACCAATTGTGGTGGGGGTTGCAGGCGGAGGGGATGCAGATGGCGTCACCGGAATCAAGGACGGCGGGGAACTGGCCACCGGTGGAATACCCCCCCGACGACGACGAATACTCGGTGTTGGCCACGGTGTTGCTTGCGGTCAGCATGACCTGACCCGCGGTGGCAGTGGCGGCGTCCCGTGAGGATTGTGTTTCGTCGGCCATGCCGGGGTAGGCCTGGCAGGCGGTCGAGTCGCAGATGTCGGCGTAGCCGCCGTAGCCCCCGGGATTCGACTCGACATAGGAACGGGCGGCCACGGTCTGGGCCTCGCTCTGCTGGAAGCCCCAGGGTTGACCCTGTGGCCCGGCGCCTCCGAGGCCGGCCCACGACGAGGGGGACTCCGCCGGGGCCACGTCGGCCACGTATTGCTCCAAGGGAAGCGTGTTGACCGTGCGGGGTGAACCTACTGAGTTGGGCTCTGCAGTCAGCGCGCCGTGGAGTGTGAAGTTCGGGCCGCAAAGAAACACAGGACCACCATTGGCGGCCGTTGCCGTCGGCTTGTTGACCCCTGTTGCCACCTGGGTCCACGGGGTCGGACCGGGATCCCCGCCGCAACCGCCACTGGTGTAGATGGTGTACGTCCCCGAGGAATCAATGGCGAATCGGACCGCCGTCGCTGAACCGCCGGGATAGTTCACGTTCCCTGACTGGGCCGTGACGATGGCGTCATTGCCGTTGACTTCGGTCATGGCCACGAGGACGTTGCCGCTGTTAAAGGCAGCCGGGGCCGGCCCAACGCCGAGCGTCTGCAGTGAAGCGTTCCCGTAGTAGTGGGAAAGGATCTGCTGGTAGGTGAAGTTGCCCGCGCCACCGTCCGCCCCGAGGGCATAACCAAGCGATCCCCACTGGCTCATGCCGATCCCGTGCCCGTAGCCGTGGCCGTTGAGCACGACCGAGGATGTGGGATACGCCGCCGCCGGGGTGGCACCGCCCAGGAGAGCGGTCGCGCCCGGGAGCGACAGCACCAGGCCCAGGACGAGGGTGGATCCAAGTCGTCGAGGGAGGAGTTTCGGGCGCGCACGAAGAGAACCGGCCAGCACGATGGGCCCATCCTACCGGCGAGGTGGCGGGCCACGGGCGCATCCCCGGCAATCGGGGTGGCAGCGAGGCACCGGTACACTGCACGCCCGTGCGGGTCGACCAGGTCATTCCGTCGTTGGCCAGCCGCGATGCCATCGGGGTGCACACGCTGAACCTGCGCGACGCACTGCGCGGTGCCGGCATCGACTCTGACATCTTCTACGGCAGCTTCACGCCCGATGTGCAGCACGAGGGGCGTTCGGTGACCGAGCTCGGGCGGGCGGGGCGCGACCGCTGGCTGCTCTACCAGTCCTCCATCGGCAGCCCGGTCTACGACATCTTCGCGGCACGCCATGAGCCGAAGCTGGTCAACTACCACAACATCACCCCGGCTGCCCTCCTGCGCGACTGGGAGCCCAACGTGGCCTACGAGGTGGCCCTGGGCCGCACCCAGTTGGCCCGCCTGGCCGCGCAGAGCCGGCTGGCGGTGGCCGACTCCGGGTTCAACGAGTCGGAGCTCCATGCGCTCGGCTTCAAGGAGACGGCGGTCGTGCCGTTGCTGGTCGACATGCAGCGCAAGAGTGAGGAGCCCGATCGGGCCCTGGCCGAGCTGATGTCCGGGCGCAAGGAGCGCCGGGGCGGGGCAGACCTGCTCTACGTGGGCAAGATCTCGCCCCACAAGGCACCCCACGACCTGGTCAAGATGCTCCATGTCCTGCGCCGCCTCTACGACCCCGAGGCCCGCCTGCACCTTGTGGGCTCTCCCCTCGGGGAGACCTACGGGCCGGCGTTGCGTGCCTTCATCTCCGAGTTGGAGCTGGACGACGCCGTGTTCCTGCCGGGATCGGTGAACGGCGCCGAGCTTGAGGCGTACTTCCAGGCCGCCGATGTGTTCGTCTGCGCCTCCGACCACGAAGGATTCTGCGTCCCACTGGCCGAGGCCATGGGGCACGGGCTCCCCATAGTGGCCTACGGCGTCGCCGCCGTCCCCGAGACGGTGGCCGGTGCCGGCCTGGTGCTGCCCGACAAGTCAGCCGTCCCCTTCGCCGCTTCGGTGGGGCGGGTCATCAGCGACCTTCGGTTGCGCCAGCGCCTCTCTGCCGCCGGCCGGGCCCGGGCGGCCGAGTTCGACCTGGGGGCGTCCCAGGCGCGCTTCGTCTCCCTGGTGCGGGGGGCGGTCGATCAGAGATAGCCGACGCTTGAATGGGTGGATGCCGCGGGGTCAGGGCGAGCACCGGAAGATCAGAACCCGGTCCCTGCGATGATCGATCCGTTGAGGGTCTGGCCGGCCATGGATCCGTCAGAGGGGGCATCGCCGAAGGGGTAGATCCCGCCGTCCGCCGAGGCCACCCAGTAGCCCCCGCCGTCTTGCGTGGTGAAGATGGCCGTGGCCGGGTTCGTACCCCCGACTGAGCCGGTCGGACCGCCGCGGCCCACCGCATCGCCGTAGGCGTCGACGGTGCCGTTGGCCAAGAGAAGCAAGTAGCCCCCGCCGTCGGTGGTGCGCACCATGGACGTGACCGGGGAACTCTGGGGACCCGGTGCGCCGTCGTAGGGGGCATCGCCGAAGGTGTAGAGGTGCCCGGTCTGGGTCACCAGCCAGTAGCCCTTACCACTGGCGTCGGGGGCGACGGCCACCGCTGCTCCCGAACACCCTCCGAGGCCCGGGCAGCTGCCCTCGAACTTGGCGTCGCCAAAGGCGAACACGCCGCCATCAGATGCCACCATGAAGTAGCCGCCGTCATCGGCAGAAGGGACCATGCCGACAATCGGTGCGTTGAGCTTCTTGGCTGCGCCAACGGTGCCGGCCGGAGAGAGCCCGAGACCCGGTACTGAGCCGAAGAAGCCCGCGTCTCCAAATGAGAAGACTCCACCGTCGGACGCCACCAGCCAGTACCCACCTCGATCGGCAGTCGGTGCGGTGCCGACCACGGGTCGCTGGAGCTTGAGGGACCCGGTCGAGCCGTGGAACCGGGCTGCACCGAAGCTGAAGATCCCGCCGTCGGAACCGACCAGCCAGTAGCCGTGATTCTGAGGTGCGGCGGTGACATTCAGAGAGAAGGACCAGACGCCGGAGTCACCCGAGACGTCGGTGTCATTGCCGCTGGCGAAGTAGCTGCCGGCGGCGAGGGTCGAGGGGGCGCTGACCACACCCGACGGCGAGACCGTGAGGTCGGGAGTGCCCGAGCTCTGGGTGAAGGTGACCGCACCCTGCCCCCCCGTCGTTTCAAGCTGCCCGCTGAACCCGCGGCCAACCGAGGTGGCACCGGAGGTTGGCGCCGACTGGGTGATGGCACTGGGCGTCACGCCGGCCGGGTCGATACACGTGGCCGACAGGTAGAACAAGGCACCTGCCCAGACGTGGGGCATGTCATTTTGCGTGCGGATGGGGCCCCCCGCCGGGAAGCGCTGCCAGAACTCGCCGAACAGACCGGTGTCGGTCGTGAGCTGCGTCGCCATGAAGTGCAGCTCGGCCTGCAGGGCCTGGTGCTGGGCCGGGGTGGGCGGCGACCAAGCCGTGCACACCCCCAAGAGCGCCTTTCCCTCGTAGCCGCCCGAGTTGCTGGCGAACGAGGCCAGCATGGCGGACCAGACTGCCGACGCCTCACCCTGCATGGGCGGGCTGCCGAGCGGATGGAGTTGGACGGGCCAGAGCAACCAGCCGCCGTCGGTATAGGAGACGGGCAGAGCGGAGCCGGCGCCAGCCTGTTCCTCGTAAGCGCCTTGTTTCGGGTCGTAGAGGTTGTCGATGGCGGCGGTCAGGGTGGCCACGCGATGCTGCCAGACCGCCACTTCAGGGCTCTGGTCCCCGAGGGCGGAGGCCGCCGCCACCGCCGACCTGAGGCCGAGAAGGTCGGGGCCGGCACCGTGAAGGGTCTGCGACGGTGTGTAGCTGTCGTCCTCGTCGGCCGGGCACTGCAGCCCCGTCTTCGGGTCGATGCAGGCCGAAAGGAAGGTCGCGGCGCGCGCGATGGCGGGGTACACCTGGCGTAGGTAGGCCGTCGCCGCCGCGCTCGACACACCTCCGAGGTACCCGTAGTGGTCCCACAGCGTCCAGGCCCCGAAGCCGGTCTCGTCGATCTCGAAGGGGATGGGCCCCCCGGGAGTCCCGTCGCCGTACACGTCCATCGGCCAGTTCCCCGGCGGCGCGCCCGGGTCGAGGTGGCCCGGCGCCGATTGGGCGGCCGCCTCGAAGAGATCGTGGCGGGTGACGATGTCGTGATAGCCGGCGGCATCGAGCGCGTGGTTGATGAACGACCCGTCGCGGATCCAGTCCTCGCCATACGGGGTCTCGGTGTCAGCAGAGGCGACGATCGCTCCGGTGTCCGGGTCGATGGCCAGGTTGATGCTGATCAACGCACGGATCGCGTCGTCAAGGACAGTCTTGTCGGTCGTGGCGGGAAGTACCGCCGACCTGAGCCAGTTGGCCCACACGAATTGCACCGCTGACAACTCTGCGGCGAATGACCGCTGGCGCTCGACGCTCAGCGCGGACAACGCTTGGGTTGCATTCGCCGCAGGAGCGATGATCATGCGCGCCGTCGCCCGACCCGAGGGGTCGAAATTCAGGGCGGTTGTCAGAGCGCCCGTCGCCTGTCCCACCTCCTGATTGGCCCCACCGAGACGGTGTGGCGGCGCCACGAGTTGGTCGTAGCCATCGGCCGGTCCCACCGGAGGGGCGAGCGGCTCAGAACCATCGCGTCCGATCTCGTGCGACGCAGCAGGCGCGTCCCAGCCGAAGGCGACGGCGACGCTCGCCGGTTTGCCGGTGCTGGCGTCAACGCCGAGCCAGGAGTGGACGATCGCCTGGGCCCCTTGGTTGTAGGCGGCCAGCTGCTGATCGTCGAATTGCTGGAGGCAGTTGTCCTGACCGGGTGCGTAAGGCACCTTTGAGGCGATCGGGCTGAACTTCTCGTAGTAGACGAGGGAGACCGCGCTCACGGGTGACCACGCTGCTCGTTGGACGACGAATGAGCGTACGAACGCGTCGGCGGGCGCCACGGTGGCCTGGTCGGTGTCAGTGACGGTGAGGCCGAGCGTGGGCTGTGTGTAGGTGGTGACGGGGACCGGTGTGTCGGCGCTCAGGTAGCTCTGGGAGTGCGGCCAGTCTCTGAGCCAGGCGAACTGTTGGGCACCGCCCTCGGTGTAGAGCAACCCGGCGAAACTTCCCTCGTTCGGCAGGGCGCCGACCGGGTTCCCGTTCGCATCGCTGCCAGTCGTGTAGTACTTCACCTGGTTGTAGAAGCTCGGGTTCGGGTACTTGAACACGGTGACTGTCCCGGCGGCATTCAACCCGACGGTAATGCGCTGGTCTCCTGCTTGGGCGTTGACGTCGGACACCGGAGTGTTGAGACCCTGCTCCGCGCACTGTGCGGCGATCACCGGCGGTCGGTCGGATCCGGCAGCTGTGCTCCCGACTCCCCCCACGAGGCCAGCCAGCACGCCCAGCGCCATACCCAGCCGTAGCCTCAGCGCCATGCGTGGACCGTGGCGACCCGTTCGGTTCCGGCCATCACGCGCTCGCACCTCCGGGCTCCTTGCGCCGAAATCCGTCTTGGGGTCACACCGGCACCTTGGCAACGGCGCAACATGCCAGTTCTTGCGGTTCCATGGTGGACACCGGCTGCACACGGTCCGCCGACGGTGCTGCGGATTGGTCGGCTAGGTAAAGCGAAACTCTGTCACCTTCTCGGCGGCACGCGAGATGGTGACCGGGTGGCCGAAGAGTCCGGGCAATCCCCCGGTGTGGAGCAGGACCGTGGGTTCGCCCGGTCGGATCTGCCCATCGTTCACCGCACTGACCAGGCCGGCCAGGGCGCGACCGGTGTAGATCGGATCAAGAATCAATCCTTCGGTTCGGGCCGCCACCAGAAGAGCGGACATCACTGTGTCGGTGAGCTCTCCGTAGCCGGCACCGACATGGTCCACCCGCAGCCTCAATTCCTCCGGTGCCGAGGGCAGGCCGGCCAGGCTCGCCAGGCTCGCCAGGAGGTCAGCCACTGCCTCGCCCGGGTGAACGAGGGCACCGGTGTCAACGCCGAGCACTCGGCGCGCGCCGAGCGCGTGGACCAGTCCGGCCATGGTTCCCCCGGATCCGACGGCGGTGACCACCGTGGTGAGCCTCGGCATCTGCGCCAGGATCTCACGGCCACCTTCGACGTATCCCCGCGCCCCGAGGGCGTTGGAACCGCCGTAGGGAATGCACACCGGTCGGGCGCCCCGGTCACGAAGTACTTCCATGATGGATGACGCCACCGATTCGAGTGCTTCGTGCGCCACGTCGCCGGCCCATGCCACCGTGGCACCACAGAGTCCATTGAGCGCGACATTGCCATTGTCGGATCCGCCCTTGGTGCCGGCCAGCACCAGCACAACCTTCAATCCCAACCGCGCGCCGGCGGCCGCCGTGAGCCGGGCGTGATTGCTCTGACGGGCACCGCAGGTCACCAAGGTGTCGGCCCCCTGAGCCATGGCCTCTCCGCAGATCCACTCGAGCTTGCGCACCTTGTTGCCACCTCCCCCGAGGCCGGTCAGGTCGTCGCGTTTGATCCAGAGGTCCTCGGCCCCGAGGCCAATGGCCTGGGCCAACCGGGGGGCGGGCTCCAATGGTGTGGGCCAGGTGCCCAGAATCACGGGCACCGTCTGCCTGGTATCTGTCGCCATCGTGCACTCGCCTCCCCTGCGTCCATCGTTGCAAGGAGTCACCCTCGCGACCAGCGTTGTCAGCAGACCTGTCTCACCAGGTCGATGGCTCGGTCACCCGCCGTGGCCAGGTCGAGAGCACTCAACCGGGCGTGTGCGCCGGCAGCGAGGGCGGCCCGCCGCACCGGATCGGCGAGCACGGCGGCCGTGGCCTCGGCCAGCGCCCAGGGATCCGTGGTGTCGACCAGGACTCCGCCCGGCCCCAGGACTTCGGGCAGAGCGCCCGCGGCGTTGGCCACCACTGGGAGCCCCATCGCCATGGCCTCGACGACCGGTACCCCGAAGCCCTCGTGGGCGGAGGTCACCACCATCACGTCGGCACCAGCCATGGCCTGGACGAGGGCGTCGTCGCCCAACTGGCCCCGGAACGTCACCGCGTGGTGGAGGCCCATTTCGTCGACGAACCGGCGCAGTGCGCCGGTATACGACGGCACCACGCAACGCCCCACAATTTCCAGCGTCGCCTCGGGGTCGTGGTGCGTCCGTGCCACCAGGAGCGCCATCACGGCGTGCTGGAGCGCCTTGTTCGGAGCCAACCGGCCCACGCTGATCCACTGGGCGCCCTGGCGCACCCCGGCGGTTCCGGAACGGGCCGTGGATCCTGTCGGCAGCATGGCGGCCGGGGGCACGACCGCGGTGGCGCCAAAGCCGGCTGCCCGCAACTCCGACTCATTGAAGGAGGACATGGCGATGCCCATGGAGGCCCGAGGAGCCAGCGAGGCAAGCTCGGCACGAGCCCGCAGCTGATGGCGGGCCAGGCCGTTGTCCCAGGGGGCGTAGAACTCGGGAGGGGTGAGGTTGTGGTAATTCACCACCAAGGTCTCGGGGCGGGACAGGAGCCAGGGAGCCATGTCGGAGGCGGTGGCGAACTGGTAGAGCAGGACGTCACCGGCGGCGCTCTGATCCGGATACGCGGCGACCGGCTGAGTCTCGGCGGCCGTGCCGGGATCGGTCATCTCCACGTATATCCGGGACAGAATGCCTCGGGCCACCATCAGGTCGCGCAGGTGCACCGTATGCCGCCCGACCGCATCACCGCGGTGGAGCATGGGGACGAACTGGTGAATGCCGCTCACCGTCTCCTGCCGCCGCTCTCGACCAGGGCGACGAGCAAGGCCACGAACCGCTCGGCCGCCGACGCCAGGTCGAGCGAGTCCAACCGGTGTCGGCCGGCCTGGGTCACCGATGCCCGACGTGGCGCGTCGGCCAGCAGCGCGTCGATCGTGTTCGAAAGCGCGTACGGATCCTTCGATGTGACGAACGTCCCGGCGTCGCCCAGCACCTCGGGCAGCGCACCCTGCCCGAAGGCCACGACCGGCAGCCCGACCGACATGGCCTCGACGGCGGGGACGCAGAAGCCTTCGTGCTCCGAGGTGATCACCAGCACATCGGCCTGCGCGTACGCCGCCGCCACGACGGCGTCACTGGCATGACCGGCGAACGTCACCGCACCGTGCAGGCCCAGCTCGTCGACATAGCGGTGCAACGCCCGGTCATAAAGGGCCGTCGCCGGCTTTCCGATGACGAGAAGGGTGGCCTCGGGATCGTCATGGGCCCTGGTCACGGCCAACGCGGCGATGGTGTCCTGCAGGGCCTTGTTGGGTGCCACCCGGCCCACCGCCAGCCAGCGCGCCCCGCGGGGCGTCTCCCGGGCCGGGACCTGAGCATCGATGCCGACGGCGATCACGTCATGACCGAGGGCGGCCGAGGGGGGAATGACCGCCGTGGCGGCAAAGCCCGCCTCAATCAGGTGCGCCTCGTTGTAGGCCGAATCGGACACCGCCAAGGCCGTGCGCGGGGCCAGGAGGCGCAGGTCGGCCTGGGCGCGCAGTTGACCCAGGGCCAGGTGGTTGTCCCACGGAGCCAGCAGGTCGGGTGGCGTGATGTTGTGGTAATTCACCACCAGCGTCTCGCCGCGCCCGGCCAGCCAGGGCGCCATGTAGGACGCGGTGGCGAATTGATAGACGGCCACGTCGCCCGGCTGCGCCGACGCCGGATATTCAAGGACAGGAATGGTCTCGCGGGCCGTTTCCTCTTCCGTCACGTCGACGTAAATGTGCGACTCGAAACCGCGGGCCCGGGTGGCATTGCGCAGGCGCAGGGTGTGCCGCCCGATGGCATCGCCGCGGTGCATGACCGGAACGAAGTGGTGGATACCTCTCACGAGGGTGTCGTGGCGGACAGGGCGAAGCGTCCGTCGTCCACGCCATCGCGGGTCAACGGCGCAATATCGACGAAGCCGGCCCGGTCCAGCAGGATCTCCCATGTCTCGACATGCAGGGGTCGGCCCGCGACCAGTTCGAGGGCCGCGGCACCCCGGTCTGAGCCGTTCCCGGAGGGGTCGGTTGCCACCACTGCAATCGGCGCCGCCGATTGCAACGCACGCCGCGTCTGGGAGAGCAGGGGAAGCAGCTCGTGCAGGGCGAGCCGATCCACCACGCCGCTCAGCACGACACCCCCCAATGTGCCTGAGGGCAGGGTCTCCAGAGTTTCCAGCGCTTCGCAGATGGTGACTGCGCACCCGCGTTCCAGCGCTCGCAGCGCCACCCCGCCCCGGGGCTCGACCCCGAGTGCATCCACACCTCCTTGGGCGAGGGTGTCCAGCAGGAGCCCCTCACCGCAGTCGGCATGGAGCACGGCGCCACCGGGCGTCATCGCCACCATGTGCGCAGCCACCGGCCCGGCCCACGGTCCGAGCTCCTCGGCCGGCACCAACCACGGGACCGCGTCAATCGGCCTGTCCTGGTGGGCCAGGCGCTGCTCCAACGTGCCCACGCGGGCCGACAGGAAGCGGAAGGCCTCGACGACCTGGGCCATCGCCTCTTCCATCTCCCTCCGGGCGTCGTCTGCCGTGGGCCGATCGCCCCGGGGTCGCAGGCGGGCCAGCCGCGTACGGCGGGTCCTGCGGTCAGGACCCGGCTCCCCCAGCAGGTCCGACAAGCCTGAGGTCCCAGGGTGATACGGCCCGTAGCGATCACCGAGATGCGTGAAGGCGGCCAGGAAATTCCAGGCGTCATTCCCTTGCGGCGCCAGGCGGGAAAAAGCGGCGTGGAGCGCCGCGGCAGCCTTCTCCTCGTTGGTCTCCCGACCCTCCCCATCGTCGTGGTCGCCCGGTGGGGTAAGAGGAGCGGACACGCCGGTTGATGCTACCGGGCGTGCCCTCGGCACCCACGATGGGCGCTCGGTGGGGTGTCCCAGGACGCTAACTTTGTCCGAAGCCACGAAGGAGACCGCTCAGCCGTGACCCCCCTGCACAGCACGAAGTCACACCGTCGCGTCGGCGCGCTGCTGAGGTGCTTCGGAGCAGCTGCGCCGATTGTGGTGCTGGCCACAGCCGGCCCGATGGCCACCATTGCGCAGGCGACGCCTCCTGCGGTCACCCTCACCCAAGCGTGGATCCAGGACCTCAACGACGCTCCATGTGGTGTGGCCCTGGCCTCTCCCGTGGAAGCGACCCTCGACTCGTCGGGCCCCTCGGTGGAGGTGGGAGACCGGATGGGTTACCTCTATGCGTTCCATATCGCCTCGGGCGGAGAAGTTCCCACCGCTCCGGCAGGGTGGTCGTCCGGGACGGGACATGCGCTTGCGTCTGGTGGGGGCTGCGGCATAAGCGGACTCGACAATGGCACGCCGGCTATGGGTATTGACGGTACTGCCGTCGCCGGGAATGTGCCCATTGACTCGACAGCTTCGGCAATTTCGAATCCCAGCGGCACATCGAATGTGTTCTTCGGGACCGGGAATGCCTATGAGCCGGTCGACGGCGGCTATCACGCCTGGGGGGCCACCGGGAGTGAGCTGTGGAATCAGGTGGTGGTCAATCCACCCACTGACAATGTGCCGGACAACGGCGTGCAGGCTTCGCTCTCGATCGGGCAGAGCGGCGGGGTGCCGTTCGTCAACGCCGGCTCACTCGGGCAGGAGACCTACACCATGAACGCCTCCAACGGCGTTCCGCTTTCGGGATGGCCCTCCTTCTCGGCCGACAGCGTGTTCTCCACCGCGGCGGTGGGCGACCTGTACGGCACCGGGCACGACGAATTGGTCGTCGGTGGCGCTTCGTCGACCGGGTTCGCCTACGGGCGTCACTACCAGGACGGCGGGCATGTGCGCATCTACAACGACCATGGTGGGTTGATCTGCGCCGCCGACACCAATGAGGAGATCGACTCCTCCCCTGCGGTGGGCCCGATCCTCCCTGGGGGCGCGCTCGGCATCGCCACCGGAACGGGAAGCTATTTCGGTGGGAGCGACGAGGACACGGTGAAGGTCTTCGATACCCAGTGCCACCAGGTATGGAGCGACAGGCTCGACGGCACCACCGGCGGGAGCCCGGCGCTGGCGGACGTTCAGGGCAACGGCCAATTGGCCGTCGTCGAAGGCACCGTCGGCGGCAACGGGTACGGATCGGTCTGGGCGCTCAACGCTTCCACCGGCGCCGTCATCTGGCAGCAGCCGGTGATCGGCGCGGTGATCGGCTCGGTGGCCACGGCCGATCTCACCGGATCGGGCTATCAGGACGTGATCGTGCCCACGACTCATGGCCTGGAGATACTCGACGGCAAGACGGGTGCCGAAGTGACCCACGTCGACGACGGCTCGGGCAATGGCGGTGTACCGGTCAATCAGAAATTCGGCTTCCAGAATGCGCCCCTCATCACCAATGACGGGAGCTCAATCGGCATCACCGTCGCCGGCTATTTCGCCATCAACAACAGCACGCGCGACGTGCAGGGCATGGTCCAGCACTTCACCGTCACCGGGTCCAACGGTGCGCTGGTTGGCGCGCCTGGGGGGTGGCCCCAGTTCCACCACGACCCGTCGCTCAGCGGGTTCACCGGGACGCCGACAAGTGGGCTCTCCGGCTGCCAACGGCCGCCGGCCGCTTCCAACGGGTACCTGACCGTGGCGTCCGACGGCGGGGTGTTCTCTTTCGGGGGACAGCAGTTCTGCGGCAGCACCGGCAACCTCACCCTCAACAAGCCGGTGGTGGGCATGGGCCAGGCGCCCGACCAAGGTGGCTACTGGCTGGTGGCGTCCGACGGCGGGATCTTCACCTTCGGCGACGCCCAGTTCTACGGCAGCACAGGCAACCTCACCCTCAACAAACCCATCGTGGGCATGGCGGTCACCCCCGACGGGAAGGGCTACTGGCTGGTGGCGGCCGACGGCGGGATCTTCACCTTCGGCGACGCCCAGTTCTACGGCGCCGCGGCGTCGGTGCCCAACCTGAACGTGGTCGGCATGGCTCCCTCACCGGACGGCCAGGGCTACTGGGAGGTCACCTCGGACGGGCGCGTCTTCCCCTACGGTGACGCCGTCTTCCAGGGCGACGCCAGCCACTACGGGCTCAATGCGCCCCTTGTCGGGATCACTCCTGACCCCACCAGTGGCGGCTACTGGTTGGTCGGTTCCGACGGCGGCATCTTCAGCTTCGGCGCACCGTTCTTCGGCTCGACCGGCAACATCCATCTCAACCAGCCCGTGGTGGCGATGCAAGCCACCGATGACGGTGGGGGGTACTGGTTCGTGGCCGCCGACGGGGGGGTGTTCTCCTATGGCGACGCGCCGTTCAGCGGCTCGACCGGCAACATCCACCTGAACAGGCCCATGGTGGGCATGGTCGGGTTCTAGCTTCAGAACACCCCCGGTGTCCCTCGCCCCCGGGCCACCACCGAGGTGAGGAAGTCGGCATAGCGGGCGATGAGCACCGGCCACCGGTAATGGCGGTCGACGTAGGCCCGGCCGGACGCCCCCAGCGCGGCCCGCAGCTCACCGTCGGTGACGAGGCGTTCGACCACCGCCTCGAACTCGGGATAGGAGGTGAACCACAACCCACCCCCCGATCGCTCGCAGTGCTCCCGGGTCGGGCCACAGGTGCCGTTGACGACGACCGGGACCCGGTCCACCCACGCCTCCAGCACGACCAGGGAGAACGACTCGAGTGCCGAGGGTGACACCGCGACCAGCGCATCGCGCACGAGGTCCCACTTGTCCTCCTCGCTGACGGTGCCGGTCACCACAATGTCGGGATGGGGCTCCAGAGCGAAGGAAACCGGGCCGACGAGGACCATCGCCAGCGGGCCCGGGTGGCGCTCCTTGTAGGTGGCGAAGAAGGAAGCCAGCATCTTCGAGCCCTTGTGCTCGTCCACCCGCCCCACGCTGACGAGGTACGGGCGCTCGCCCAGGCCGGCGATCGCGCCTCCGGGCCGACCGGCACCGGCCGACTCACCGACGCCGAGTCCAAGGACGATCTGCGGGCGCTCGGCCACCGGGTAGGTGCGTTCCACCAGCAGGCGTTCGGCGGCCGTGTGGAAGCAGAAGGCATCGGCATCGCCGAAGGTGCCCCGGAAGACCGGGAGGTAGAGCGCCGGCTCATCGTGGGCCGCCGGGTGGAGCACGGCCGGCACCTTGACCCGGCCGATGGCGGCCACCGTCGGGTGGTACAGGTAGGGGTAGAAGGCGATGACGTCGGCATCGGCGCTGCAGACCGCCTCAACCAGCTGGGGCGACACCGGACCGTTGTAGTCGACCCAGCGCCGGCCCTGGTCCCTGGTGGCCAGTCGCGGCGCCAGGCGCAGGCGCCCGTCGAGGCCGTAGAAGTCAGGGAGCCGGCCGTGGGCCGAGGGGAATCGGTGCACCGGTACGCCGTTGATCTCCGAATCTCCCGGCTCCAACTCGTCGGCCCACGTGTGGGGATCCAGCGCGCAGGTGGAGTAGGCCTCGGCCTCCCATCCGGTCTCGGAGATCAGGTGCTCGGCCAATTGGCGCGCCGCCGTCTCCGCTCCCCCCATCACCTGGGGGCCGTAGCGCGGGGTGACGAACGCCACCTTCATCGCCCGGCCCCGATCGGGCTCGGGCCGGCCACGCTGGTCACGGCGGCGATCAAACGGGTGGAGAGGGCGTCCCGGGAGAATTCCGGGAGCCGGCGCCGTCCGGCCTCCACCAACCACTGGCGCAGTGCGTCGTCGGCACAGACCCGGTGCACCGCAGAAGCGACGTAGGCAGGATCCCGGCCGGCCAGGAGAAGTGCCCCGTCCCCCACCGTCTCGGACACCGCTCCGACACCGCGGGCGATCACGGGCACGCCGGCCGCCATGGCCTCCACCAGGGGCACACCGAAGCCCTCGTGGACCGAAAGGGAGAGGTAGACGTCGGCGGCACCGAAGTGGGCCGCCAGTACCCGGTCGGAGACGTCACCGGTGAGACGCACGGCCGCCGAAAGGCCGAGGTCGTGCACGAAGCCGCGCAATGCCTTGAGGTATGCGAAGCTCGATGTGCCGCCGACCAGGTGCAACCGGGCCCCCGCGTCGTACAGTCGGCGGTAGGCGAAGAGGGCCTTGACCAACTCATGTTGCGCCTTGGACGGCACGATCCGCCCCACGAAGAGGATGTCCGTGCCACCCGTTGCCTTCAACGCGGCCAATTCGGCCATTACCCGGGGATCGGGGTCAGCCGACACCCGCTGATAGTCGACCAGGACGGGGATGACCGCCGTGCGGCGGCAGCCGGCACGCTTGAGCTCCCTCTCGTTGAACGGGCTGTCGGCCAGCCCCAATGCGGCCCGGGGAGCCAGGAGGGCGAGTTCGTCGCCGGCCCGGGCCGCGCGTTCCTCGGTGTGCGGCTCCCAGCCGGCGAAATGCTCTGGGGCGGTGAAGTTGTGGAAGTCCAGAATGAGGGGAACGTCACGCTCGGCCAGGTAGCCGGCCACGGCGGACGACGTGGAGAACTGGTAGATGGCCACGTCGCCGTCGGCCGCGTGCTCGGGGTACATCCAGTGCTTGTGCGCCTCCGACGCCAGGTCGTCATGGATGGCTTCGGCGAAGATCTCCGAACGCCAGCCGGCCCGGCGCAGTATGTCGCGCAGGAGCAGGGTGTGCGTTCCGGTGGCGTCGTGCGGGTTGAGGGTCGGGATGAACTGATGGACGGCCACCGGCGGTCCGTTCGGCCCGGCGGCGGGACTCACTGGGCCAGGGTCGGCTCGGGTGGGGAGAGGCTGGCCCGGACGGCGGTCACCAGGTAGTCCGTCCCGTCGGGGCTGCTCTGCACCGTGGCCTGGTACCCGCTGAGCTCAAGGAGGCGGCACCACGTCTCCGCCCGGAGCGGCCGACCCGGCGACAGGTCGGCCTCGAAGGAGGCGTCGGCCGCGTCCCACGACTTCCTGGTCACCGAGTGGATGACCAGCGTGCCCCCGGGTGCGAGGTGGGTGTCGATGAGCGCGAGCAGTTGCTGGCGCTGGCCGCTGCCCATGCCGTCCACCACGCCGCTGAGCACGATGGCTCCCAGGCCCGCCGATGCGGTGGCGCGCAGGTGGTCCCCCAGGTCCTCACCGCGCAGGTCGGAGATCCCGAGCGTGCCCCGCTCGACCACATCGGGGCGCGGGTCGACTCCGTAGGCATCGCCTCCGGCCTCGTTGATCCGCCGCACCAGCCAACCGTCGCCACTGGCCGCGTGCAGGATCCTTCCCCGGGTGCCCACCACGGCGCCGACGGCGGGCTCGACCCACCATGCATCCGGGCGGTGCACGGCCGGGAACTCCACCACTTCGGGCTCGGGGACGCGCTGGACATCCACCTTGCGCTCGAGCTCCCGCAGGCGCCCGTCAATGATGTGCAGCGTCCGGCTGACCGCAGAGGCGAACTGGCTCACCTGGTGCGTGATCCAACCCAGGTACCACAGCAGGAGGGAGCGCATGCCCTTCTTGACGAAGGCGCCGGCGGCGCGCTGGGAGTCGACCGGCACCACCGGATCGATGAAGGTCGCCGCATCGACCATGCGCAGGGCCTCGGCCAGGTCACCACCACGGCCCGCCACCGGCGAATGCGCCAGGAAGAGCTCGTCCAGCTCGCGCTCGAGCTTGGGTGGCAGATCGCCCGACGACCTCCGGATGCGCACGTCCTCTTCGATCTCGGTCATCACCTGGGCCACGTAGGCCCGGGGGTCCTGGGTCGGCATCTTCTCGGGTTGGGACATGGCGATCAGGCCTGCTGCTCAAGATGCACGAGCTCTTCCGGCGCCAATCGGGCGATGGCGTCAGGCTCGGGAGGGAGGAGGAAGGCCCGGACGGGCAGGTAGATGTAGCCCGTGGTCTTGCCGGGATTCATGACCGCCACCCGGCCCGCCGGCTCACGCCAGTCGAAGAGCACTCCCCCACGGCTCTGCACGCCGATCGAATATGTGAAGGCGCCGTCCAGCAAGGGGACTTTCTCGACCAGGAAGTTGACCAGCCCCGGGCCGACTGGCAGGTCGAAGCGCAGTCCCATGATGCTGGTGTCGGTGCGCATGAATGTGTTGTCATCGGCATCGCGCAATTCGATGGAGAAGACGACGTCTTCCGTGGCGATCGATGCGTGGTAGCCCACCCCGATGGTCAGGCTGTCGCCGGTGCTGAGGTAGTCCAGTTCCGAGGACTTGGGGTACGAGTGCGCGGTGTAGGTCACCCGCACCGGATGGCTGGGGTCGGGAGAGCCCACCGCCAATGGGTTGTGGGCGGGCAGTTCGGCATCCTTGTCGGGCACCGAGAGGGTGGCGCCCTCTTCCAGCAGGCCCTCGCGGAAGAGCCGCACCGCCTCTCCGGGAGGACCCTGGCCCACGATCTCACCGTGGCTGAGCACGACGGCCCGGTCGCAGATGGAGCGCACCTGGTCCGGCGAGTGGGTGACCAGAAGGATGGTACGGCCCTCCTGCTGGAAGAGCTTGACCCGGTCCAGGCACTTGCGCTGGAAGCGCTCGTCGCCCACAGCCAGGACCTCGTCGATGACCAGGATGTCGGGATCGACATTGACGGCCACGGCGAAGCCGAGGCGCACGTACATGCCCGACGAGTAGAACTTGACCGGGCCGTCAATGAACTCCTCAAGCTCGGAGAAGTCCACGATCTCGTCGAAGACCTTGTCGACCTCCTTCTTCGACATGCCGAGCAGCGAACCGTTGAGATAGATGTTCTCCCGCCCGGTGAGGTCCTGCTGGAACCCGGCCCCCAGTTCCAGCAGTCCGGCCAGCTTGCCCCGGACCACCACTTCGCCCAAGGTCGGCTGCAGCACGCCACAGATGCACTTGAGCAGGGTGGACTTGCCGGAGCCGTTGCGGCCCAGGATGCCGACCGTCTCTCCCTCCCTCACCTGCAGCGCCAGATGTTTGAGGGCCCAGAAGTCCTCGTATTGTCCGCGGCCGGCGTGGATCAGGCGCTCCTTGAAGGAGTTGTAACGCCCGTGAGCCAACCGGAAACGCTTGGAGACATCTTTGACGTCGACCGCGACGTTGGCCATCGCCTAAAGCTCCTCGGCGAAGTTGCCCTCGAGACGGCCGAAGACGGCGAGCGCAATGATGAAGAGGACACCGGCTGCGGCAAGCACACCCAGATCGAGCGACAGGTACCACAGGTGGCCGTGTGTCGGCAGGACGTAGAACGTCGTCTGGACGCCTTTCACGATGGCGTGCGTCGTCGGGTGTGCGTAGACGAAGCGCTGGAACGTCAGCACCAGGGGCGTCATGGGATTGAGGAAATAGACCCAGGTCAGTCCCTTCGGTCCCAACCTGGAGCCGATCTGACCCTGGTAGGCGTACACGATCGGGCAAGCCCAGAACCACGCCGTGAGGATTACCTCAATGAGGTGCTGCGTGTCGCGCAGGTACACGTTGATGGAGGAGAGGAGCACGGCGATTGCCGACGCCAGGACGACACCCGTGAAGAGGGCCAGCAGCACAATCGGGAGGTACGACCAGTCGGGCCCGGCATGGAGGACGACCATGAAGATGACCATCACAATGGACTGGAAGAAGAAGAAGACGCAGGCCGATCCCACCGCAGCCAGGGCGAGGATCTCGCGGGGAAACGAAACCTTCTTGACGATCCCGGAGTTGTTGACGATCACTCCGGTCCCGGTCAGCACACCGAGCGAGAAGAGGTTCCACAGAAGCAACCCGGCAAACAGAAAGATGACGAAGTTCGGCTGGTGATTTCCCAGGACGATTTGGAACACAATGAAGTAGATGGCCAGGGTCATGGCCGGAGCCACCATGGACCACACCAGTCCGAGCACCGAGTTCTTGTACTTGACCTTGATTTCGGTGCGGACGAGGTACACCAGCAATTCCCTGGACAGCCAGATTTCGCGCAGCCGCTGCCGTACGCCGATGGTCGGGGAGACGACACGGGTGACCTTGTGGCCACGGGACTCCCGCGCCGTGAAGCCGGCCGCCTGGGCGGCCATCGGTGAGGCATCGGCGACCGGACGCGCCGAGAAATTCTCCCCGTCCGCGCCGCCGTCCGCCGGTGTCTTGGCGCCCGACGAAGAGGCCGGGACGTCCAAGGCCACGTCTATACGTTCCCTGCCGCGGCCTTGGAACGATCGATCACCTGATCGATGAAGCCGTACTCGGCGCCTTCGGCGGCGGTGAACCACCGGTCCCGGTCCGAGTCCGCCTCAATCCGCTCCAGCGGCTGGCCGGTATGGAAGGCGATGCGCTCGGCCATCATGCGCTTCAGGTAGATGATCTGCTCAGCCTGAATGGCGATGTCGGCCGCTTGTCCCTGCATGGCGCCCGAGGGCTGGTGCATCAATATGCGCGAGTGCGGCAGCGCGAAGCGCTTCCCCGGGGCGCCCGAGCACAGGAGGAACTGGCCCATGCTGGCGGCCAGGCCGACGCAGATGGTCGAGACGTCAGGGCGCACGTATTGCATGGTGTCGTAAATGGCCAGGCCATCGGTCACCGAGCCGCCCGGCGAGTTGATGTAGAGCGAAATGTCCTTGTCGGGGTCCTCGGCCTCCAGGAGGATGAGTTGGGCGCAGACGAGGTTGGCCGTCACTTCGTCGATCGCGCTGCCGATGAAGACGATGCGCTCCTTGAGCAGGCGTTGGAAGATGTCGCCGGTGGGGTCGAATGCCCCGCTGGCGGCCATATTGGTGGGGAGTCCGTGCGTGCTGGCCATCCCACGAGGCTAGTGGCCGAGCCAGGCACCCGCGGGCACATGGCCGTACACTCCCTGTTCACCCGCATGGCGGGCCCGCTGCGGGCGTGGCGGAATTGGCAGACGCGCCGGGTTTAGGTCCCGGTCCCCACTGGGGGTGGAGGTTCGAATCCTCTCGCCCGCACCAGCTTTCCGGCCTGCCCGCCGGTCGGGACGGGTCGGCCGCGGCCGGCGTAGGCCGGCATACGTGACGCCAAGTCCGGGGTGGCCTATATTCCCCGTCGTCTGTAGTGACGGTGGTCCGCGCTCACCCGAGTGGCGGGCATGGATGACAAGGTGGACGGACATGCGGATTCGCTTGGGTGCAGTGGCGGCGGCAGGTGCGGCGGTGCTGGCGCTCGCCGGACTGGTCGGCGGGAGCGCCGTGACCTCGGCGGGAGCCACGAGCACCCAGATCGCCACTTACACGGCGACCATCACCGTGCCCGCTCCGCCGGCCTCCAACTTCGCCGGCTCCGCCGGCGGTGACGGGTGGGCCGTGGCCATGACCCCGACCGCGGTCTACAACGTCTTCCACCACTCCGGAACGCTGCAAGTGGCCTGCCACCTGCAGACCGACGCCAGCGCATGCTGGTCACCGGTCACCATCACCGACGGCAGCGGGAACAATTTCGCCACCTCGGGCCAGCCCGGGGTGACGATCGACCAGAGCGCCGACAAGCTCTACGTCTTCGGGACCCGCACATCCGACAACACGACAGGGGTGGTGTGCGTCGACCTCAGCCAGAGCCCCGCCGCCTTCTGCGGCTACACCCCCCTCACCGCCGCTGGGGACAGCGGCACCCTCAGCGGCGTCGGCGCCGCCAGCGATCCCGTGCTCTTCGGGTCGGACTGGTACGCCCTCAACGCAGTCGATGGGACACCCACCGGCACCAAGGACCAGCTCATGTGCTTCGACGTGGCCGCCGGAGCTGCCTGCGCCTCGCAGCCGTTCGCGGTGGATTTCGGTCCCAGCCCCAACGTGACCGACCAGGGTTTCCCGCAACCGTCCATCGCGCTCTTCGGTGACGAGATCATCATTCCGATCGCCCTCAGCAGCGGCATGGAGATGGCCTGCTTCAACCCGACCGTGGCCGGCAACTCCTGCGGGGGAAGCTGGCCTGTCTCCACCACCGGCATCGGGTACCCGTCGAACACCAACTCCGTCAGCGGGGGTGCGCCGTTCGCCATGTTGAGCTCCAACGGTGCATTCTCGGGACTCTGCGCACCGACGACCAACGATCCCTGCTTCGACCTGACGGGTGCCTCGGTGACGACTCCGAGCGGTCTCGCTGCCGTGGTCGTTCCCAATGCCAACTGGGACGGACCCTCGCTGACCATTGGTCCGCGTGTCTACGTCCCCCAGGGAAGCTTCTCCGGGAGTCAAGGGGTCGCCTGCTTCGACTACAGCCAGGACGCCTCGTGTACCAACTTCCCCCACGCTTTGCCCGGAATCTCGGATCTGGAGTACACGGTCAACCCTGACCCGCAGCGACCCTCCTGCATCTGGGTCAATTCTAACGCCGGGGCTGATCAGATCCAGAACTTCGACGCCTACACGGGCGGAGCCTGCGGCACGGGTGCCGGGAGGGTCCTGGTCTCCAGCGTGGTCCCGCCCACCACCCTGTGCACTCCTAGCTCCTACTCGTCACTGCAGGTGACGACCCCGGCCCCGGGCTCCTACACCTCGGGAACCGTGCAGGTGGAGGATGGCGACGGCAACCCCATACCGAGCATCCCGACGCTCACCCTCGACAACACGGGGTCGGTCAACCTGACCCCCTACAACCTGTCGACGAACACCGGGCTCCCCCAGTTCCTCGTATCCTTCACCGGGGCCCCGAGCCTCACCCAGATCGTGCTGAAGCTGACCTGGACGGGCACCTACGACCCGTCGTGCATCGGGCCGACCACGTCCGCCACCGTCGCCTCGGCACCCGGCCACAACGCCATCGGGTACCGCCTTCAGGGGCATGACGGCGGGGTCTTCGACTTCGGGCAGTCGCTGTTCCTCGGCTCACTGCCCCAGGGCCAGATCCATGGCCTGGTCGGCGATCCCATTGAGGCCACCGCAAACACTTTCGACAACGGCGGTTACTGGCTGGCCGGTTCCGATGGTGGTGTGTTCACCTACGGCGACGCACCCTTCAAGGGCTCCCTGGCCGGCACGCACCTCAACGCCGGGATCGACGGCATCGCCGGGACACCCGACATGGGCGGCTACTGGCTGGCGGGGGCCGACGGCGGCGTGTTCACCTTCGGCGACGCCAGGTTCCACGGCTCACTCGTCGGCACGCACCTCAACGCCCCCATCGTCGGCATCGTGGCATCAGCCGACGGGGGCGGCTACCTCCTGGTCGGCGCCGACGGGGGCGTCTTCGCCCTGGGCGACGCCCCGTTCTACGGGTCCCTCGGCGCTCAGAAGCTCAACGCCCCGATCGTCGGCATGGCCATGACGCCCTCGGGCAAGGGGTATTGGCTGGTGGCGGCCGACGGTGGGGTGTTCAGCTTCGGTGACGCCCAGTTCTACGGCTCGCTGGCCGGCAAGACCCTCAACGAGCCCATTGTGGCCATGGTGGCCATGCCCGACGGCAGCGGCTACTGGCTCATCGGCGGGGACGGCGGCGTCTTCGCCCTGGGCAACGCCCCGTTCCTGGGCTCGGCCGTGAACTACCACTTGAACCAGACGATCACCTCGGCCTCGTCGTAGGGGTGCGCCCGGGCGGTCGCTCCGCACGGGCGGGTCGCTACCCCGGCACCCGGCACACGTAGGCCAGCAGGTAGCAGTCCTCTATCTGGGCGAAGAGGCCGCGGGCGGTGGCGACCTGGTCGGGATCGAAGCGGCCTGACGCCAAGCTGGGCCCGGCGTAGTTGAGCCCCTTGGCCTCCACCACCTCGAAGCCGGCGCGCCGCAGCTTCTCGCTCAGCTCGGCGTGGGTGTACTCGTGCTCGTGGTCGGGGTCGATGAACGACGCCTGCTGCAGGCGGGTCACCCGGGCGTTGGGGGTGTCGATCCCCAGGTGGCCGCCGGGCTTGAGCACCCGGCGCACCTCGGCCAGGACGGTGTCGGCCACGTCGAGGGGCACATGCTCAATGCTCTGCCCGCTGTAGACCAGGTCCACCGACCCGTCGGGGTAGTCCGCCAGGTCCACCATGGAGTGGTACCGGTAGCGCACCGGGCCGAGACCGGTCTGCGTGACCTCGTGCGCCGCCGCCTCCTGGTAGAGCTCGTTGCGCTCCTCGGACGGCAGGTCGATCACCACCAGGTCCTCGAACTCGTAGGGATAGCCCATCAGCACCAGCGCGCCGGTGGCATTGCCCAGGGCGGTCCCACCGAGGTCGAGGATCCGCCGGGCGGCCGGGAGCGAGCGCACGAACATCATGCGGCTGAAGTGCAGGGACTGCCCCAACCCCGGGAACGGGGTGACCGACCACCATTCCCCTGAGGCCACGGCCCAGGCCGCCAGTTCCTGGGGGGTGATCGAACCGTTCTCCAATCCGGCCAGGTAGCTCTGCGCCCCCGTCGGGTCGGGCTCCCGGTGCAGGATCAGCTCGTAGACGATATTCAGCACCTGTCGCCCGGACAGGCCGGACAGGCCGCGCCATTGCTGGGTCCCCGGCAGTGGGACGGGCGCACCGCGCACGCGCCGGAGCGCTCCTCTCACCGTGGGCATGCCCCTCAACGTAGTGGGGCGGACCAGGTAGTTTCGACTCCCGTGCCCCACCTCGTCGCCGCCCCCGACAAGTTCGCGGGCACGGCCTCCGCCGCCGAGGTGGCAGGCGCCGTGGCCGGTGCGGCGCGGGCCGCCGGTTGGACCGCCGACGAGGTCCCGATGTCCGATGGCGGCGAGGGCCTGTTGGAGGTGTTGGGTGGCACGGCGCAGTACGCCATCGTGGAGGGGCCGCTGGGCGCACCCGTCCGGGCCGAGTGGCGCCTGCGGGACGCTGAGCGCGGACCCGGGGGCGAGGGTCCGAGCGCGGTGGTGGAGATGTCCCGGGCTTCGGGGAGGTCCCTGCTACCCCGGCCCCGGGGGGAAGACCCCCTCCGGGCCGGGACGACGGGGGTGGGGCAACTCCTCGTGGCCGCCCGCGACGCCGGTGCCCGGCGCATCGTGATCGGCTGCGGGGGTTCGGCCACCACCGACGGCGGGCTGGGCGCCGTCGAGGCCGTCCGCCGGGGCGGGGGCCTGAGCGGGGTGGACCTGGTGGTGGCCTGCGATGTGACCACCGCCTTTCGGGACGCCGCCGCCCTCTTCGGCCCGCAGAAGGGCGCCGACCCGGCCCAGGTCGCCACCATGACGGCGCGCCTGCGCGCCCTGGCCGAGCGCTACCGGGCTGAGTGCGGCGTGGACGTCGACGCCATCCCCGGGGCCGGGGCCGCCGGCGGGCTGGCCGGGGGGCTGGCCACCCTCGGGGCCCGCATCGTTCCCGGATTCGACCTGGTAGCCGAATTGCTGGGTCTGGCTGCCCGCATGGTGGGAGCCGACCTGGCGGTCACCGGCGAGGGGCATCTCGACCCCCCCTCGTTCCAGGGCAAGGTCCCCGGCGGCGTGCTCCGGCTGGCCCGTGGGCACTGCCCGGTGCTCTGCATTGTGGGCGGTGCCGATCAGGACCTCGTCGACACACCACCTCCGGGCCTGGAGGTCATCAGCCTGGCCTCCCGGTTCGGCGCCACCCGCTCCCGGGAACGCACCGCGGCCGTCATCGCCGAGGTCACCACGGAGGCCCTGGCCCGGTTTTGCCCCTGAGCAACCGCGTCGGCCATGCTGCCACACCACGCTCGTTCACAAGGGAGGAAACCATGGGACTGCTGGAGGGAAAGGTGGCGGTCGTCACCGGCGCAGGGCGCGGCATCGGTCGCGAGGAGGCGCTCCTGCTGGCCGGCGAGGGCGCCAAGGTCGTCGTCAATGACGTCGGGGCCGGGCTGCACGGCGAGGGCGGTGCCGATGCGCACCCGGCCGACGAGGTGGTGGCCCTGATAAGGGAGAACGGCGGCGAGGCCGTGGTCAACGGCGACGACATCAGCTCCTGGCAAGGTGGGAAGAACGTCGTCGAGCAGGCCGTCGACACCTTCGGCTCGCTCGACATCCTGGTCAACAACGCGGGGATCCTGCGGGACAAGATGTCCTTCAACATGGAGGAGTCGGACTGGGACGACGTGATCCGCGTCCACCTGAAGGGTCACTTCGCCCCGTCGCACCACGCCGCCGTCTACTGGCGCAACCGGGCCAAGGCGGGCGAGGACGTCACGGGACGCATCATCAACACTTCGTCAGAGGCCGGACTGTACGGCAACGCAGGCCAAGCCAACTACGGCGCCGCCAAGGCGGGTATCGCCGCCCTCACCTGGATCCTGGCCCGCGAGCTCGGGCGCTACGGCGTCACCGCCAACGCCATCGCACCCCGGGCCCGGACCCGCATGACGGAGAACCTCTTCGGGGAGATGGCCAAGAAGGAGGACGACGGGGCCTTCGATGCCTGGGATCCCAAGAACATCGCCAACCTGGTGGCCTTCCTGGCCGCCCCGGAGTCAGCCGACATCAACGGCCAGATCTTCGTCGTCTTCGGTGGCAACATCTACGCCATGAGCGCCTTCCAGCCCGTGGGCCAGGTCACCCGTGACTCCGCCTGGACCCCCCGTGAGCTGATTGATGCCAAGGGTGAGCTCTTCAAGGGCATCGACTCGGGTGTCCCGAAGTTCAGCTTCTTCTAAGCGTCCGGAGACCCCGCCCTGGTCCTCTCCCCGCCCCCCGCTGCTGGCGGGAGCCGTGGCCCTGGTGGTGCTGGGCGAGGTGCTCACCTGGTTGCTCCTGCGCTCCCAGGGCAACGACCTCGGCGGTGACCAGGCCCACTATCTGATCGCCGGGCAGGCGCTGAGCCACCTGAGCCTCCACCCGGCACCCGAGTACAGCCGGGACTTCCTCACCCACTTCATCTACCGGTGGCCCCACGGCGCCACCGTGACCGACTACTCCGTGGTGCAGACCTATCCCGGCCCCCACGGATCGGTCTTCGCCCACCCCATCGGTCTCCCCCTCCTGCTCAGCCCGTTCCTCGCCGTCGGATCCGTCCCCTTCGCCCTGCTCGGCCTCTTCACCATCACCGCCGCCGGCTTGGTCTCCATCCACCAGAGGGCGTCCCGCCTGGCCGGGCTGGGGGGCCAGGGCCAGGTCGTCTTCGCCCTGGCCCTGGCCGCACCCGCCCTGTGGCTGGCCAGCACGCAGATCTACCCCGACCTGGTCAGCGGCGTCCTCCTGGCGGCCGCCCTGGTGGAGATCGCCCTGGTGGAGCGGCACCGGCACCTGAGCCGGTATGGCGCTGCGGTGATCGCCCTCTCGCTGGCCTTCGTGCCCTGGCTGCAGATCAAGAACCTGGCCCCTGCGCTCTCCTGCGCCGTGGCGGCCGCCGTGGTGATCCGGCGCCTCGGCCCAGAGCGCCGCCTCCTCTTCGCCATGGCCGCGGTGGTGGTCGCCGGCCTCCTCCTCCTCCTGGCCTACAACCAGTACTTCTTCGCCCATCTGGTCGGGCTGCCCCAACCGAACCCCACCTTCACCCTGGACAGTGCCTCCCGGGTGCTGGCCCTCGTCTTCGACCGTCACCAGGGGCTCCTCGTGCAGGTCCCGACGGTGATCCTCGGCCTGCTGGGGCTGTGGGTGGCCCGCCGCACCGTCCCGTGGGCGGCCGGAGCGGCCGCCGCGGGCTCGCTCGCCATGCTGGTGATCAACGGGACCTACACCTCCGACGTCCCCTTCGGCGGGGTGGCCCTGGCCGGGCGCTTCGAGTGGTCGGTGGTGCCCCTGCTCCTGGCCTGGGCCCCGTTCCTCCTGGCCCGTCTGCAGATCCACCGGGCGCGCCTGATCGGGGTGGGTGTCGCCGTGGCCGCCCTCTGGCTGGCCCAGGGTGTGCCCATCCTCCGGGGCGACCACGTCTATGTGAACGCCACGTTCGCCCCCTTCGCGCCGTGGGATCCCGCTCTCTACCCGGGGTGGTGGCCCGGGTCGGGCCAGGACCTCCCCGACTTCCTGCCTCATGCCCTGCATCTGGGCACCACCTGGAGCCACCTGCTGTGCGAAGTCCTGGTGGCCGGCGGCCTGGCGCTGGTGCTCGGTCAACTGGCCCGCCCGGAACCGGTGCGCCTGGCCGGGCTTGCCGCCACCCTGGCCGCGTTGGCCGTGGTGGCGGTGCTGGTGGTCGCCTGGGCACCAGTCCTCCAACCCCGGTCGTCCTTGAGTTGGCCGGGCACCGTCCTCGGGGCGCCGTGGTCGGGTCCGAGCCGGGGAGCCGCCTTCCCACCGGTGCCCCTGGTCGATGTCGGGCCCGGTACCTACCGGGCCACGCTCACCTATGCCGGCGCACCGGGCGCCACCGGTGCGGTGGCGTCGTTGGTGGCCACACCCGAGGAGCGCAGCGTGGTCTCGCATTGGTGGACGCCGGCCCATCCGACCGACGCCGCGCTGCTCTCGGTCACCGCGCCGGCCCTGGACCTGGCGGCGGCACACACCGCAGACGTCCCGCTGCGCCCGTCCGCCGCACCGTCGGCGCGGCAGCACCGGGCCACCATCTTCATCACGACCGCCTCGGACTCGGTGCTGTCGTTCCGGATGGAGGTGCACCCGGGGAGCACCTACGGCGCCACGTCCCTCCGCCTGGTCAAGGTGGCCCCGTAGCGGGCCGGTCGCCGCCGGGTGGCCCGCCGGATACTTCACCTGAAGATGTCGATTCACCCCCCGGTCCTGCACCGTGCGCCGGTCTTGGGGCACCATGGCGCCATGGCACACGACCGGAAGTTCCGTTTCGCCGCGCAATTGAGCAAGAGCCCGGGCGGCACGGCCCGCTCCTGGGCCGAGCAGGCCCGCCGGGCCGAGGAGCTGGGCTATGCCACCCTCCTCATGCCCGACCACTTCGGCGACCAGCTGGCCCCGGTCCCGGCGCTGGCCGCCGTCGCCGCGGCGACCACGACCCTGCGCATGGGCGCGCTGGTGTTCGGCAACGACTACCGGCACCCCTTCGTGCTGGCCAAGGAGGCGGCCACCCTCGATCTCCTCAGCGAGGGCCGCTTCGAGCTGAGCCTGGGCGCCGGGTGGATGAAGACCGACTACGCGCAAGCCGGCCTGACCTACGACACACCCCGGGTGAGAGTGGAACGCTTTGAGGAGGCGGTGCAGGTCGTGCAGGGGCTGCTGCGCACCGACGGTCCCTTCTCCTTTTCCGGGAACTACTACACGGTGCACGACCACACGCTCCTGCCCCGACCGGTGCAGCAGCCCGGACCGCCGTTGATCATCGGTGGCGGCGGCCGCCGCGTGCTCACCTTCGCCGCCCGGCACGCCGACATCGTCAGCATCAACGTCAACCTGCGGGAGGGCACCGGGGGGCCCGAGACGGCGCCCGACGCATCACCCGAGCGGACCCGCGAGAAGGTGGCCTGGGTGAGGGAGGCCGCCGGCTCCCGGTTCGCCGATCTGGAGCTCAACGCCCTGATCGGCTTCGTCAACATCACCGACGACGCCACCGGACTGGCCGGGGCCATGGCACCGCACTTCGGCATCAGCCCGGCCGACACGCGGCATATCCCGTTGGCCCTCCTGGGCACGCTGGACGAAATGGTCGAGGAGCTGGAGTGGCGCCGCCAGGAGTACGGCATCTCCTACTGGTCGATAGAGGCCGACAGCTGGGAGGCCCTGGGGCCGGTGGTGAGTAGGTTGTCGGGCACATGACCATCACCACCAGCACCGGGTGGGAAGCCATCGGCACGCACCGCCGGCTGTGCGGGCACCACGTCTTCACCGTTGACGCACCGGCGATCGGGACCGAGGTGCACGACCCCCTCCTGATCCTGCACGGCTTCCCCACCTCGTCCTTCGACTACGCCGCCGTCCTGGACGGCCTGCGGGCCGGCCGGCGTGTGCTCCTGATCGACCTGCTCGGGTACGGGCTCTCCGACAAGCCGGACCAGCCCTACACCATGGCGTTGCAGGCCGACCTGGCGGCCGCCTTCGTGGCCGAGTTGGGGCTGGCCAGCATTGCCCTTCTCACCCACGACATGGGTGACACGGTCGGTGGGGAGCTCCTGGCCCGCCGCCGGGACGGGACCTGGCCGGTGACGGTCACGCGCCGTGTCATCACCAACGGGAGCATCTACATAGCGCAGGCCCACCTGACCGACGGCCAGCTGCTCCTCCTCAGCCTGCCCGACGAGAAGCTGTCCCCCGACATGCCGATCGACGCCGGGTCACTGACCCGGAGCCTGCGTGACACCTTCAGCCCCGCCGCGTCCCTGCCCCCGGTCGGATCCCGTGACGACCCGCTACCCCCGACCGTCGAGCAGATCCTGCACGCCGACGGGCACCTGATGCTGGCCAGGCTCATCCGCTACGTGGAGGAGCGGCGCCGGAGCGAGCGGCGCTTCACCGGGGCCATCGAGTCCGACCCGTCCCCCCTCCACGTCGTCTGGGGCCGGGACGATCCCATCGCCGTCCCGTCCATGGTCGACACCCTGGTGGCCGCCCGCCCCGATGCCTCCGTGGCGCTGCTCGACGGCGTGGGCCACTACCCGATGGTCGAGGCGCCCGGGCGCTTCCTCCAGGCGGTGCTGCCCGGTTTGGGTTAGGCCGGTGCCACGACCTTGAGGCTGCGCACCTCGGTGGGCAGGCTGTCGTAGAGGTCCGCCACCAAGTCGTCGCGCAGGGCCCGCCGCGCCTCGTCGTCCCACTTGTTGTCGAACTGGTAGGGGTCGTCGTCCACGTTGTAGAGCTCTCCGGTGGCGATACCGATCCCGCCCGGGCCGGTCTCCGTCTGCTCGTACACGACCGGGCAGGGGGTGAGCACCCCGTCGCCCCAGACCTCCTCTAGCCCGTTGGGTTGGCCGGCGGTGGAGGGCTCGTACACCGTGCACAACCAACCGTCCCGGTAGATGGAGCGCAGGTGCATGCCGTAGCCCGGGAACTGGCTGTCCCACTCGCAGAGCATGCGCTCCCGTCCGGCCTCGCCGTCCGCCGTCGGCAGGGCGTGCCCCTGCATGAAGTCCGCCGGATCGACACCGGCGATGGCGCAGAAGGTCGGGGCCAGGTCGACCTGCCCGACGGGGTCGCGCACCACGCTCGGCGCGATCCCCGCTGAGGGAGCGGGGCGCCAGATGAACGGCAGGCGCATGAGCGCATCGGTGTGGTACGGGCCCTTGTAGAGGAGCCCGAAGTCACCCTGTAGCTCGCCGTGGTCGGTGGTGAAGATGACGTCGGTGTCCTCCGTCCACGAGCGGTGGGCCACCGTCTTAAGCACCCTCCCGCAGGCCTCGTCGATCAGCTCGTTCATGACGTGCACCTTGGCATTGACCTCACGGATCTGGTCGTGCGAGAGCCGCGAGGGCACGAAGGCGGCCGGGCCGCCCTCCATGTTGGGGAAGCGACCCTCCCAGTAGGCCAGCCAGTGCTCGGGCTTGCGGGCCAGGACGGCACGTATTGCGTCGTCCGAACCCGGATGCCCGGGGGGTAGGTCCAGACCCTGCCAGGGGACCCGGTGCAGCTCGGACGCCGGAGGGTCCCAGGGGTGGTGCGGGTCGGGAAACGACATCCAGCAGAACCACGGTTCGTCCTGTCCGAGCGAGTCCAGCCATGAGACGGCCAGGTCGGCCACCCAGTCCGTGTGGTACCACTCCCGCGGGATCGGGTTGTTCTTGGTCTCGGGAGCCAACGTGTCGCCACCGGGCTCGGCCTTCAGCAGCCCGGCGAAGCTGTGCAGGTGCTCCGGGTGGTGCGCGGCCAGCCAGCGCCCGTAGTGCGCGATGGGCGTCTTCCCCCACGCGGCGGCGTGCATGGCCTGCTCCGACCGCTCGAAGCCGCGCCAGGGGCCGGTGTCCCCACGCGCCACCCGGGCGTTCTCCTCGAACTGCAGCTGCGGGTCGAACGCCGGCTCGAAGTGCGCCTTCCCGAGCAGGGCCGTGCGGTAGCCCGCCTTCTCGGCCAGGTAGGACGCCACCGACGGCGCATCGGTGGGCAGCGCGATCCCGTTGGCCACCACGCCATGGGTGCGTACGTACTGACCGGTCAACATGGTGGAGCGGGCCGGCATGCACACGGTGTTCTGGTTGTAGGCCCGCCGGTAGTTGACCCCCTCGGCGGCCAACTTGTCGATCACCGGTGTGCGGGCCACCGTCCCCCCGTTGCAGCCCAGGCTGTCGTAGCGCTGCTGGTCCGTGGTGATGAAGAGGATGTTGCGCCCCCTCCTCCCGGTCCCCTCAGGCATGGGAGCCGGGCCGGTCCACCAGGGGCTCGCAGGCCAGCAGGACAGTGCGGTCCAGGCCGGCCTCCCGGTGCTTGTGCGCTTCGGTGTACTTGGGCGACGTCACCATGTCGACGAAGGCGGCCCGGCTCGGGTAGGAGACGAGCACCACCAGGTCCCACCCGTCGGCCTCGGTGTCCCCGATCACGACATGTTCGGGACGGCCCATCCACACCACGCGGCCGCCGCGCTCCTCGACCATCTTGACGGCCTGCTCGCCGTAGTCACGGTAGGCGTCGCGGCCCGAGCTCCCTTCGGCACCTTCGGACGCCGAGAAGTGGAGCAGGTTGATCATCACCACCTCGCCCTCTCTCGGGGCCCGGGAGAACGCGGTGAACTGCTCCTTGGTCGGGGTGATGGCCATTGGTGGTTCCCTTCCTTCCTGGCGCCACGGCGTGGCGCTTCAAGCTACTGCCAAGAGATCGCTTCGGCAGGCCGCCCCGGGCCGCCCTCAACCCATCTCCAGCAGGCGAAGGACGTCCTTCTTGACCGCCATGGTGAGACTCAGCAGCAGCGCCAGGCGGTCCATGGTGCCGGGCACCGCGAGCACGCGCTGGGCGTCGAACGCGTTCAACGGCGCCTCGGCACAGAGCTGCCAGCAGGCGACGTCGTGGTCTGTGGCGAAAGAGGTGCCGGCCGACAGGGTGGGCGATTGGCCGAACTCGGCCAACAACCCCCTCGTGCGGCGCACGCACCGGGTGACCTCGTGCACCAGCGACGGATCCACCGGCTCCGTCGGGGACGGCCACTCCTGCACCCTGGCGCGCGGATAGGGGGCGTCGGCCAGCCATTCCCCCACCGTGATGCGCGCCTCACCCCGGGCGAGGATCACCCAACGGCCATCGGGCAGGGAGGCGGCCTCGCCGATGACGGCTCGCGTGCCCACCGCCATCCGCTCGTCGCCCCCGCCGACTTCGGGGCCGCGCGCGATGAGGACGATGCCGAACCGGGAGTCACCGGCCAGGCAGTCCGCCATCATGGCCCGGTAGCGAGGCTCGAACACGTGCAGGGGGATCCGGGCGTGCGGGAAGAGGACCGTCGAGAGCGGGAACATGGGAAGGTGCCGCAACGGCACTCCCCCCGGCGAAGTGCCCGTCATCCCCGGCCATGCTTCACGAGGTGGGGTGCACCAGCCGGCGCGCCGATCCCCGGACGCGAGCAGGACCGGCGCGTGAGCCGGTCCGCTGCTCGTTTTGTAGTGCAACTTGTCGGTGGTCCATTCGGCTCCAACCTGCGGCGCTGTTGGTGCGGGGACCGCCTTACCGGCCGGCCGGCACACGCACCGGCGCGATCGCGGCCACAGACATGCGCCGGGCATCGTGCCGAATCAACCACTCTGCGGCGCCACCGAAACCGACATCGGTGACGCAGGTTCAACCCGGTGGATCGCCTTCCTCGTGAGAGCTGCTCGATGTCATCGGAAGCTCCTTTCCACTCCGGGCAACAGAGCCATTTCCCGTTGCCGCATTGACTCCAGTATCTGCCTCATTCCGCTGACTGTGAACCCCACGCGAACTGCATATTCGCGAAGACCCAGGTCAGCTCCGCCTCCGACACAGAATCTTCATGTGAGCGCCGGCATCCCGCCGGGGGCGCCGGATCGCCTCCCTGCTGGCGCGCCGCCTACTCTCTCCCCATGGCACTCCCCCAACCCAAAGAGAACACCACCGCCCTGGTCACCGGATCTTCATCGGGCATCGGCGCCGACATTGCGCGCGAGCTGGCCAAGCGGGGCCACGGCGTCACCCTGGTGGCCCGTCGCGAGGACCGGCTCAAGACCCTGGCCGACGAGTTGGCCCAGACGTACCAGGTGCGCACCGAGGTGATCGCCGCCGACCTCACCGATGCCGGTTCCCGGGCCGAGCTGCCCGGTGAGATCGAGCGCCGGGGCCTGACCGTCGACATCCTGGTGAACAACGCCGGCTTCTCCACCATGGGGCCGGTGCACAAGGGTGACCGGGGCGCCGAGCTCTCCATGGTGCGCACAAACGTGGAAGCCGTGGTCGATCTGTGCACGCTCTTCGTGGCCGGCATGGTGTCCCGCCACCGGGGCGCCGTCCTCAACACGGCCTCCACCGCGGCCTTCCAGCCCCTGCCCGGTCAGGCCGTCTACGGCGCGTCGAAGTCCTTCGTCCTTTCCTACGGAAGGGCACTCGGTGTCGAGCTCAAGGGCACGGGGGTCACCGTCACCACCCTGTGCCCGGGACCGGTGGAGACCGGGTTTGCCGAAGCGTCCGGCCTCACCGATGAGCAGGCGGGTGAATCGCTGCCGAAGTTCATGTGGGTCCCGGCGGCGCAGGTGGCCAAGGCTGCCGTGGCGGGCCTGGCCGCCGGGCACCCGGTGGTCATCCCTGGCGCAGCCAACCGGATCGGCGCCGTCCTGGCCCACCTGCTCCCCAATTCACTGATCCTGCCGTTCCTGGCCCGGCAACACCCCGCCTTGAAGAACTCGCTGTAGGCGATGACCGCGCAGCTGGTCCACGAGCTCGACCTTCCCCTGCTCAATCTCATGGGCATGGATCGAGCCGATGCCATCGACGCCATAGAGGTCGCCCGCGCCCAGCATTGGCTGGCCAAGACGGAGATGGGTTACGCGGTGATGCGCCTGCAGGACGTCACGGCCGTTCTGCGTGACCGGCGCTTCCACTCGGCGCTGTCGCTCCTGCCCCAGATGGCCGGCCTGCCCGACTCGGGCTACGCCAACCGCCGTCGACAGTCGATTCTCTCCATGGAGGGCGAGGAGCACTCCCGGCTGCGCCGTCTGGTGGCCCCCGCCTTCACCCCCGCCTCGGCCAATCGGTTGCGCCCCACCATGCAGGCCGTGGTGGGTGACCTGGTCGACCGGGTCGCCCCGCAGGGCGAGTGCGAGTTCGTGGCCGACATCTGCGAGCCCTACCCCATCCCCATCATCTGCGAGCTTCTCGGGGCGCCGCCCCAGGACTGGAAGCTCTTCTCGGCCTGGGCCACCGACATCTTCCGCATCTTCAACAACAATCTGGCCGAAGATCTCCCCCTTATTGAGCGGGCGGCCGGTGAGCTCACCGAGTACGTGAGCGACATGATCGCCGAACGACGGATCAACCCGCGCCATGACCTGCTCAGCGACCTGATCGCCATTGAAGAGGAGGGTGACCGTCTCTCCACCGAGGAGATGGCGATGATGGCCGAAGCCGTGCTCATGGCCGGCACCGACACCACGCGCAACCAGCTGGCCTGCTGCGTGGCCCTCTTCTGTGATCACCCCGACCAATGGGCCATGCTGGCCGAGCAGCCCGAACTAGCCCCGCGGGCGGTCGAGGAGACGATGCGTTTCCTGGGGGCGGTGCGGGCCACGGCGCGCTTCGCCTCGGAGGACATCGTCTACCGGGATGTCCTCTTCGCGCAGGGGACCATCGTCTCGACCGCCCTGGCCGGAGCCAATCGGGACCCCGAGGCCTGGGAGCACCCCAACCGGTTCGACATCACCACCGAGCGCGGCACGGCGCACATGACGTTCGGCTCGGGCATCCACTTCTGCATGGGTGCCGCACTGGCCCGGGCCGAGCTGCAGGAGGCCCTGCCCCTCCTGGCCCGGCGCATGCCCGGCCTGGCTCCGGCCGGCCCGATCGAATGGAAGCCGGCTACCTTCGGGATCTGGGGGCCGGCACGGCTCCCCGTCTGCTTCGACCCTTCTTGACCCAGGCGAGCCGACCCCTTCGGCTCAGTCCCGGGTGGGCAGGGCTGCGGTCGCCTGGCCGACCAGCTTGTCCTCGCCGTCGCCGTTGGAAAGGATGACGGACAGGTCGACCAGCGCCTGGCCGCCCTCCTCCCGCTTGCCGGTGACCACGATCTTCGAGGAGAGCACCTCGTCGGGCCAGGTCTGCCGGGCGAAGCGCACCTGGTAGCGCGTCACGTTCCCCACGCCCACGAAGTCCGTCAGCGCCGAGCCCAGCAGCCCCATGGAGAACATGCCGTGGCCGAACACACTGGGCTGGCCGGCGGCGGTGGCGAGGACCTCGTCGTGGTGCATCGGGTTGAAGTCGCCCGACGCCCCGGCGTACTTCACCAGATCGGTCCGGGTCAGCTTGTGCGAGGTCACCGGGGCCTCGTCACCGACCTTCACGTCATCGAAATACAGCTTCTTCTCACCCATTGCGTCGACCTCCAGTCGAATGCTCGCTCATTCTCACTTCACGCCCCGAACAGGTGCAGCACGTGGTCGATGGACCAGATGTCCCAGGAGTGCGTGCCCAGGACGACCACCGAGGCCAGGACCATCATGAAGTTCTGGCCCTGCTCCGCCCAGTCGCTGATCATCAAAATGAAGTACATGATGTTCAGCAGGATCCCGGCCACAGCGGCGACCGGGGTGAGGAAGCCCGCCATCAGGCCGAGGCCGATGGCCAGCTCTCCCAGTACGACCACGTAGGCCATGATCTTCGGGCGGGGCACCACAATGGCGTCGAAGCCCTTCTTGACGAAGGGCCACTTGTGCTTCTCGGCCACCGACTGGCCCCAGCTGATGCCGGCGCCCCGCTTGAACCAGGCCGTCTTGTCCTTGTGCCAGAAGCTCTTGAACCACCACGCGCCCAGGCCGATCCGCAGCACGGCCAACCATTGGGCGCCGTTCAGCCAGGTGGTGGAATGCACGGTCGTCGACATGCGGGCTACGAGCGGTGGATCAGGTTGAAGCGCGCCGTCACCACCGGCTCGCCGGTCTTCTCGTCGCTCCAATTGGTCTCGCTGACGATGAACGTCATGGTCTTGCCCTTGGACTCCTTCTGGTAGGCGTCGGTGATCTTGCCCTCACTCACCAGAACGTCCCCCACCACGACGGGGCGATGGTAGATGAACTCCTGCTCGCCGTGGAGGATGAGGCCCCCTTTGGCCATGAGCGGGCCCACGGCGGTCATCAGGGGGCTCCCCGTGGGCGCGTCGGCCGGCTGGATCTCCTCGAACTTGCCGGCGAACTCCATGGCGAAGGGCCACGTGGGCGGGGCGGGAATGGCAGCGAACCCCGCCGCCTTGGCCGCTTCGGGGTTGCGGTAGATCGGGCTGGTGCTGAGGACCGCATCGGCGAAGTGCGTCACCGGGCCCCGCTCCACGACCACCTTGGCCTTGCCCGTCGGCTGCCCGATGATCCCTTTGAGAACGTCTTCTTGCGCTGCGGCGCCGTCGGCCACCGTCTTCCTCCTTGTCCCCCTCCGCCTTTGTTCTGAACCACGTCGTCATGGCGGGCACCGGCGCGTCACCGGTGCAGCGCTAAAGGTAGCGGGTCGCTCCGGTCCCGCCCAATCCGAACCCGCTCCGGCGGCCCGACCCCCGCCTGGGTACCATCGGACGCCATGCCCGACTTCTTCCAGGTGGTGCACACCCAGCGGGCGGCGCGTTCATTCCTGCCCGACGACGTGGACGATGACACCGTGACGCGCATCCTCACCGCCGCCACCCATGCGCCGAGCGCGGAGAACAGCCAGCCCTTCGTCTTCATCGTGGTACGCGATGCCGCCCTCCGGAAGGCCATCGGTTCCCTCACCGCCCGTATCTGGGAGGGCGGGGCCAGGGCGCTCGAGGCCGACCGGCTCTCCCCCGCCTTCCTGCGCGATGTCGACCGGGGGGCGATGGGGGGCATCGCCGGTGCCCCCGTCCTCATTGTGGTGTGCGGGGACACCAGGCTCACCTACCCGCAGTCCATGGACGCTTCCGTCTTCCCCGCTGTGCAGAACCTGCTCCTGGCCGCCCACGCCCTCGGGCTGGGCTCGACCCTGACCACCATGCCGCTCCTGGGGGGTGAGGAGCTCTCCGAGCCCCTCGGCCTCCCCGCCGCAGTGGTGCCCATTGCCGTGATCCCCTTGGGGCACCTGCCCAAGCCGCTGGGCCCGCCCCGGCGCCGGCCACTGGCCGAGAAAGCCCACCTCAATCGCTACGGCACCCCCTTCCCCTGAGTCGGGTCCGCCAACGCCCGCGGCCTACGCCCTGCTGATCTCCTCCACGAAGGCGCAGTAGCGCTCCAGGATCACCGGCCAGCGGTAGTGCGCCTCCACGTAGCCCAGGCCGTTGCGGCGCATGGTCTCGTGCAGCACGGCATCGCCCGTCATCCGCTCGACCACGGCCTCAAATTCGGCGAAGCCCTCGAACCACATTCCCGCCCCTGACTGCTCGCAATGCTCCCGAGTGGCCCCGCACACCGCGTTGACGATGACCGGTGCCCCCGCCGTCATGGCCTCGACCACGGTGAGGGAGAACGCCTCGAAGGGCGACGGGGCCACCAGGGCCACCGCACCCCGCAGCAGCCCCCATTTTGCGGTGTCGTCGATCATCCCGGTCACCACCACGTCGTCCGTGTCATCGGGGGGGTCGACCACCTGGCCCACCAGGACCAGGCGCAGGGGCCCGGGGTGCCGTTCCTTGTAGGCCCGGAAGAAGCGCCACAGGATGCCGGTGCCCTTCTTGTCGTCCACTCTCCCGATGCACAGCAGGTAGGGCGCCTCGCCCAACCCGAATGTGGCCCGGGCCCCCGCCGCGCTCCCCTCGGCCTCCTCGACGCCCAGTCCCACCAGTACCTGGGGAGTGGAGGCCACGTTGAACCGTTCGTGGACCAGGCGGCGCTCGCTGCGCGTCTGGAAGACCAGGCCCCGGCACCGGGAGAACAGGTCGTCGAAGAGCGGGAGGTGCAGCGCCGGCTCCTCATGGGCCGCCGGGTGCATGATGGCCCGCTCCTGTACCAGGGGCAGCCCACGGATGGTCGGGTAGTAGAGGTAGGGATAGAAGGCAATCAAC
Organism: Acidimicrobiales bacterium; assembly: GCA_035534235.1. GTDB lineage: Bacteria > Actinomycetota > Acidimicrobiia > Acidimicrobiales > RAAP-2 > Bog-473. Next base: position 39,847 of record DATLSH010000030.1, read on the forward strand.
TCAGCGTCGCTGGACTCCACAGCCCGCAGGAGCGCCGGTGACCGTGGTCCCTGCAGGTCGACCCAGCGCTCCATGTCCTCCACTCCGGCGTGTTCAGGATCAGCCAGCAGCCGGCCCGAGAGCGGGTGGAACCCCTCGGCCCGCCCCGCTTCGGAGGCGATCCGGCGCACGGTCACCCCGTTGATGGTCTCGGTCCCTTCGGGCAGCTCGTCGCGCCAGGTCAGCGCGTCGAGCGCGCAGGTGGTCAACACCTCCACCTGGTAGCCGCGGTCGGCCACCAGGTGCTCGGCGAACATCCGCGCCCCCGTCTCGGCACCGCCGCGGATCTGGGTGCCGTAACGGGGCACCACGTAGGCGATCTTCACGGCGGCCCGCCGTCACGCACGGGAGTTCGTCTGACCTTTGGCGTCACCCGTCTCCTTCTGGGGTGACACCTTGTAGACCAGCCATCCCTCGGCCACCACCGCGTCATCGACGGACCGCCGGACCTCGGCCTGGCAGAACGAGACCGATCTCCCGCGGCGGGTCACCCAACCCTCACCGATGAGATCCGTCTCCCCGGCGGCATTGAGGAAGCGGATCTGCAGATCGATCGTCACCATGAAGGGCAGGTCGTCATACCCGCTGGCCAGCGCCGGCACCACCACGGTGTCGATGAGCGTGGCGATGGCTCCCCCGTGGATCACCCCGGCCGGTTGGCGGAGCTCGGAACGGTACGGCAGGCGCATCCGGGCGTAGTCGACCCGCACCTCTTCCAGCTCCAGGCCCACGACGTTGGGGAAGTAACGCTCGGGCCAGGAGCCGAAGTGCGACCAGTGCTCCGCCCGGCTGGCGCTGAGAGGCTGGTGCGATGCGGCTCGGTGGTCGTGTCCGGCAGGAGGCATGCCTGCGACCATAACGGCCGGCGCCGCCCCACCCGGCCTGAAGCTGACGCTCGAGTCAGGTCCACGGATATGGTGAGCCCGTGCAGGAGCACCACTACTTCGTCGACATCGACGCCACACCGGACGAGCTCTGGCAGCTCTTCTGGTTCCGGGCGCCCCGCTCGCAGTCCGGGGACGTGACCATTGAGATCCTCCACCCCGGGGACGCGGTCGGCGAGGGTCTGGTGCGGCACTGCACGTTCAGGGTGCCGCGCTACCTGCTCTCGGGTGGCCGGGGCCAGTCCTGGGAATGGCTGACCGAGGTGACTCCGCAGTCCTCATGGAAGTACAACGCCATCGGTCGTCCCCTGTGGTCGCAGGCCGAGGGGCGCACACGTTTGGAGGACCTGGGTGACGGTCGGACCCGGGTGCACTTCTCCGAGGCCTACCACGCCTTCAACCCCATCATGCGAATGCTGTTCGAGAAGCGGGTGCACCGTTTCATCTCCAAGGACAACGACCAGCTCATAAAGTGCTCGCTCACCACCGGTGTGCAGTACCTGCGGGCCGCCAAGGCCAAAGCGAAGGCCAAGTCCGAGGCCCGGGCAGCGACCGAGCCGGAGGGCTCAGCCGATCGGCCCTGACTCCTCCGCGCGCCTCTGCACCAGGAGCACAGCGAGCTGCCGGAAGGCCCGGCCCCGGTGTGAGATCTGATGCTTCTCCCCCGCCGTCATCTCGGCGAAGGTGCGGCCGCCACCGCCGTTCGGCACGAAGACCGGGTCGTAGCCGAAGCCACCGTGACCCCTTCCCACCTGGGCGATCGTCCCTTCCACGACTCCCTCGGCCCACACTTCTGAACCGTCCGGGAAGGCGGCCAGGGCGATCGTGAGGAAGCGGGCCCGGTGCGGGCCGCCGTGGTCCCCCAGCGCACCGAGCTCGCCCAGCAGCTTGGCCACGTTGTCGGCGTAGGTCGCATCCTCACCGGCATAGCGGGCCGAGCGCACCCCCGGGGCGCCACCCAGCGCGTCGACCTCCAGGCCGGTATCGTCCGCCACGGCCGCCATCCCGGTGGCGGCGACCAGGGCCCGTGCCTTCAGCCGGGCGTTGGCCAGCAGGGTGTCCCCGTCCTCGACCACCTCGGCCACGTCAGCGGGCCGGGGCACGAGCGTGATGTCGAGCGCACCGGAGAGCACATCGGCGATTTCGGCCGCCTTGTCCGGATTGGCCGACGCCACCACGAGGACCAGCGCGCCGACCCGGGTCACCGGGGCGGTGGCGGGTCGGCCAGCACAGCCGATTGCAGGTCCGAGAGCTCCCGGATGCCGGCCTCGGCCAGGCCGAGGAGGCTGTCCAGCTCACCACGGCTGAACGCCAAGCCCTCCGCCGTCCCTTGCACCTCGACGAAACGCCCGGCACCGGTCATGACCACGTTCATGTCCACTTCGGCCCGGGAATCCTCGCTGTAGGGCAGGTCCAGCATGGGCACTCCGTCAATGATCCCCACGGAAATGGCGGCCACCGAGTCGGTCAGCGGGTTCTGCCGCAGCGTGCCGGCCTGTTGCATGCGGGAGAAAGCGTCGTGCAGGGCGACATAGGCGCCGCAGATGGAGGCCGTCCGCGTGCCACCATCGGCCTGCAGCACGTCGCAGTCGACCGTGATCTGCGCCTCCCCCAATGCCACCAGGTCGCACACCGCCCGCAGGGAGCGGGCGATGAGGCGCTGTATCTCCTGGGTGCGCCCGGACTGCTTCCCCTTCGCCGCCTCGCGGGACGCCCGCTCGGGCGTCGAGCCGGGCAGCATGGAGTACTCGGCGGTGACCCAGCCCTTGCCGCTGCCCCGCATCCACGGAGGGACGCGGTCCTCGACCGAGGCCGTGCACAGGACCTTGGTCTGCCCGAAGGTGACCAGGACCGAACCCGGCGCCATGACCGTGTAGTCCCGCAGGAATTCGACCGGCCGCAGTTGCCCGAGCGCACGCCCGTCGGCCCGGGCGGTACGCGTCCCGTCACTCACCCCGTCATTGTCGGACACTGCACTCCTCTCTTCTCCTCGACCAGCCGGCTACCAGGTGAAGACGTCACCGGCGTGAGCCTGCTCCACCGGCGCCCCGAAGGCCATCTCGGCCTCTGATCGAACGGCCTCGGCCGACACCGTAGGCCACCGGTGCGTGATGATCAGTCGGGTGACCCCGGATGCCCGCGCCATGGTCCCAGCCTCCCGCCCGCTCAGGTGGAGGAGGGTCCCCTCCGCTTCGCTCGTGTACGTCGCCTCGCACAAGAAGGTCCCGATCCCCGCGCCCAGCTCCTCGACCGACCACCCGGTACCGGTGTCGGCCGAGTAGGCCAGGGTCGCCCCCTGGTGCGCCAGGGCGACGGCCAGGGTCGGGGGTCCGTGGTCCGTGGCCACGAACCGGGCCTGCAGGACACCGATGGTCAGCACCATGGACGGCGCCAGCTCGTGCCAGGCCATCCACGGTGCCGAGGCGTAGTGCGACCGCTGCCGCACACCGGGCGGGGCATGGACCGGCAATCGACGTCCCCGTTCCCCGAACCACGACCGCCCCGGGCCATGGCCGGCCCAGGTGGCCAGCGACTCCAGGTCCGTCCAGTGGTCGGGATGCTCGTGGGTCACCACGACCGCCGTCAGCGCGGCCGGGTCTCCCCATTCCTGCAGCCGGGCGAAGGTGCCCGGACCGGCATCGAGGAGCACCGCGGTGGCACCGGCCTCGACCACGTAGCCGCTGCCGGCGCCGCCCGGGCCGGGCCAGCTCCCGTCGCATCCGAGCACGGTGAGGGAGCGCACCGCGGGCTCAGCTCCCGTGCTCGACCGCTTCGGGGGATGAGTGGGGCGGGATCTCAAGGGCGGCCACCGGGTCGCGGTAGGTCTTGAGCTCAATGACGTTGCCACTGGGGTCGGCCAATTTGGCCTTGGTCTGCTCGGTGCGCCGGCCCTGGGCATCGGTGGTCGGGGGTGCCACCCACGCCACCCCGTGCGCCACCAGCCGGGTCACCAGCGCGTCGAACTCCGCCCGGCCCAGCGTGACCCCGAAGTGGCGCGCCGATCCCGGTTCGAGAGGTGCCACCTCATCGGCCCGGTCCTGCAGGGTGAGCTGCATGCCGAAGAACCACACGTCGCAGAAGCCGTCACGCTCCCGCGCCGCCTGGCATCCCATGGAATGCACGTAGAAGTGCCGCGCTTCGGCCAGATCACGCACGGGGAGGGAGAGGTGGAGGATCCGCAGCACCCGCCCACACTAGGCACGGAGCCTCATGATCGCCCCGCCGCCTTCAGCACGCAGCGCGCCATGTACAAGGGATGGTGGCGCTCCGCCGGAGAGGACGCGTGCAGCCGGCAGAGGTAGAGCGAGGCGCCCAACGCCGGCCGGTCGGGAAAGTGCCCGCGAGGCACCTTCCACACCCAGGCGGAGTGGTCGATGGACGGGGCGCGTCCGAACACCATGGTCAAGAATCCCGATGCGTAGGTGGGGTCCCGACTCAGCCCGTCAATGACCACCTCGTTGACGTGCCAGTCCCTCAGCGCCCGGCGCACCGCCGCCACCTGGGCGCGGGTGCCGATCGGCTGCGGGGTCCCGAAGAGGGTGAGGTCGCTCATGATGCGACGGGCGGACCCAGGCGCTCCCTGACCCACCGGGCCCCCGTGGGCATCGGGCGTCTTCATCGCCGCGCCGGCCAAGCGGAAGTGCATGCCGCTGACGGCCTGCCACAGCATGGGGGCCGGGGAGCCCGAGACGGCAAAGGGGACGGTGAGGAGGACGGTGCCGCTCGCCAGCTCCGGCTCCACGCCCGACATCCATGGCGGCACCTGTGCCGGGACCACGGTGAAGGGAACGTCGAAGGTGGCGAAGACGGGGCCCAGCGCGGCCAGCGCCACGATGGCGGTGGCCAGGGCCGACACCACGTTGTCCCGCGGCGAGGCCCATGTCGCCCCGCCGGTGAGGTATCGGCGCACGGCATCGAGACCACAGGCGAGGAGCATGGCGAGGAAGAGCGAAATGAAGGGGGCGAACTGGGCCGGCAGGATCTCCTTGAGCACGGGAAGATCCGAGAGGTAGCGCCAGGGCAGCCAGATGCGCTCCCACGAGCGCGGGGCCCCGAAGAGATAGGCACCGAGGGAGATCCACATCACCAGTGCGCCCAGAAGGAGGAGGAGCCACACCAGGGGGCGACGGCGGGCCAGGACGACCGAGGCCACCGCCTCCATCATGAGCCCGGGGCCCAGGTAGTTCGGTGGCGCCCCGATCCGTCCGGTGTAGCCCCCGAAGCGGACGTAGGAATTGGCGAAGGAGTTGAAGTGGCCCGGGAAGAGGAACCCCGACAGCGGAACGCCGCTGAGTGGAGCGATGGCGAAGAGCACGCCGGAGACGGACTGTGATCCGGCCAGCCCGAACCACGTCGGATACGCCAGGAGCGCCGCCGCCACCGAGAAACCGATGGCCAGCGCCGGGCCGGCGTGGGCCGAGCGTTCCCGGACCTGGCGCCAGCCGACGCCGGCGCAGACCAGGAGCCCGACCCCGGCGAACAGCATGCACATCATGAGGACTTCAGGGGAGATGAGGAACTGGACCACCATCAGCGCCGCCAGCGCCAGGCCGTCCCGCCGGGGTGACTTTTCCTGGCGGACCACAATTTCGTGCAGGGTGGTGAACAGGAGCGGGGGCACCACCAGGACGGTGACCGACACGTGTGCGAAGGCCAATGCCGAGAGCATGGCGGACGAGTACCCGTAGACGAGCGCCGCCGGTATGGCACTGGGCTTCCAGCTGACCAAGGGCCGGAGGGCCAGCCAACACCCCCAGGCGCTGACCGCCGGGGCCAGGGTCAACGCGACGTTGGTGGCCGTCACCGGTCCCCACAGCCAGGTGACCGGGCTCAAGACCACCCCGACCAGGGTTCCCGAGGTATTGGACAGCAGATTGGCTCCCTGCGGCACGTTGACCATGCCCGAGAAGAACAGGTTGGCCAGGTGCGGCAGCGCCCAGGCGGGCCACGCCATGAACCAGACTTCCTGTGCCGGATCGCCGCACGCGCAGGGCAGGGTGGATGCGGGGTGCCCGGTCCACACGTGCCACCACAGCGCCAAGGATGGGAGCGCAAAGAGAAGGATGACCAGGGCATGAAGCCACACAGCCCGGGTGGCCAGGTGGAGGCGCTGCCACCTCAACGAGCGTCTCGGCGCGTCCATCTGGCTCATCACTGCCGGGGAGCGTACAGGTGGCGGAAAAACGATTGAGGGAACTGCGCTCTTCCCGATCCACGGTGCGCCGGCATCGCCGGCCACGGCCGGATCTCCATGGCTGACCTGAGGGCGTCCTTCTGCTCCCTCGGGCATACCGACGTCACCACGTACATCCAGAGCGGCAACGTCATCTTCCGCTCACGGTCCACGGACACCGCCCGCCTGGTGACCGGCCTTGAGGCGCAACTGGCCGCCGCCTTCGGCAGCTCGCCCGCCGTCATCCTGCGCACCGTGCCCGACCTGCTGCGGATCGGGATGGCCAGCCCCTACGCCGAGCGGGGCGCTGATCCGGCCCGCCATCACGTGACGTTCCTGGCGCAGACCCCTTCGAGGGAACGGGTACACGCGCTCTCGCTGCCCGAGAGCGGGGGCGATGAGCTGGTGCTCAGTGGGGCGGAGGTCTACGTGCACACACCGGACGGCTATGCCCACACCAGGTTGACCGGGACCTTCTTGGAGCGGCACCTGGGAGTGCTCAGCACCACGAGGAACTGGAACGCGGTCACCAAGCTCTGTGCCCTGCTCAGAAATAGATGATCCCCTTGGCCCGCT
>DATLSH010000031.1:0-23173 GCA_035534235.1 Acidimicrobiales bacterium
TGGTTTCCCACAAGGTGGGCTGCGCGTTTAGCGTTCTCAACACGATGGCCTCGTTCCGTACTAGTCCTACGGTTCGGGGCCATCTTTATCGATCGGGGCTCAAATCGCGAGCACCAACGCCTACTTTTTCAGGGGCAAGTAATTAGGGCCAGTTGCTCCAGAGGTCGAATCTGTGCATTCTGCCAATATTGCTCAATGTGCGCCAAGGTGTGCAGATCGGCCACAATGTGCACCATGAACAAGCGAGAATTAGCAAGGGCAGTCGCGGTACAGGCCGATGTTGAGCTGAAGACGGTGATAGCCGTCCTCGATGGCTTCACCGACGTGGTCACCGCTGTGGTCGCCAAGGGAGAGCCGATTTCGATTCCCGGCTTCGCCAAATTCGTCAAGGTCAACCGGGCGGCACGCATGGGACGCAATCCCGCCACCGGTGAGACCATAAGGATCAAAGCTTCAAAGAAGGCGCGCATCACTGCGGTCAAGGCATTCAAGGATGCCGTGCTTGCTCCGGCTACCGCTCCTAAGTTGGTCAAAGGTGCGTTCCCCACCATTGATGCCGCGGTGGCCGCGGCCGGTAAGACCGTTTCCGCTGTGGCGGCCAAGGTACCGGCGAGACGCACGCCGGGCAAGCGAGCTCCGGTGGCCAAGCGAGCTCCGGTGGCCAAACGAGCCCCGGTGGCAAAGAGGGCACCCGCAGCCAAGAAGGCCGTGCGGAGAGCTCCGGCTCCCGCCAAGCGCTCCCCGGCGAAGAAGGCTGTCAAGAAGGCCGTCAAGAAGGCGCGCTGAGGTACTGGGCCCGACAATGAGCGAGCCGGCCGTTGGCCGGCCGCTCAGCGAGCCTCACCGGGATCGACTCCCCCGGAACCATCCGGCGTATGAGCTGATCATCCGTTCCCATAACGACGCCTTGCGCATTGGTGCAGACAGCTACCCGGACCCGGTGACTGGCCTGTCCGTGCTCACCGCCGGGTTCCTCATGGCCCGAGGAACCTGCTGTGACTCCGGGTGCCGTCACTGCCCGTACGCCGAATGAACCAGGGCACGGCCCGGCCCGTATGCTCGTCGGCACCGAGTCAGAGAGTTTGGGGAACAGTCAGCGCATGAGCGACACCTCACAGGGTCCGGGATGGTGGTTGGCGTCCGACGGCAGGTGGTACCCGCCTGAGGCCTGGACCGGCCCACCGAGGATGGAAGACCCCCTCACGGCTCCCTCCTTCCCGGTCTACCCCGGCTACCCCGGATACCAGTCGGCCCCCTACGCCCCACAATCTCGGACCAATGGCATGGCTGTCGCCTCGTTGGTGTGTGCGTGCACCGGCATCATCCCGTTCTTCTTCGGCATCACCTGCATCTTGGGGATCGTCTTCGGTTTCGTGGCCCGGGGACAGATCAAGAATTCGAGCGGAGCGCAACAGGGGAGCGGTTTGGCGCTGGCCGGGATCATCGTCGGATTCTCGCTGATAGGGCTCTTCTTGCTCCTCGTCATCCTGGCCGCGGCCATCGGTGGCTTCCACTCGTGCACCGGCACGGGTATCAACAGCGTGAATTGCAACGGTTGATGCAGGCGCTCCTCTACGGCGTGCGGCCCGACCGTTGGGATCCTCCCGACCACGACAACAGACTCCTGGTCGGTCTGTCCCGCGTGCCCATGCGTTTGGAAGAACTTGCGCAACCTCGGCCCCGGAGGGACGACTGGGCGGTGGCCAAGACGCGCCTGGCCGGGATCTGCGGCTCCGACGCCAAGCAGGTCTTCATGGACTTCGGCGCCGACTACACCGATAGTGCGCTCAACGGTCTGTTCACCTTTCCCACGGTGCTCGGACACGAAGTGGTGGCCGATGTCATTGAGGTCGGCTCGGCGGTGTCGACCGTCAAGGTGGGCCAAAGGGTGGTGCTCAACCCCTGGCTCTCTTGTGCACCGCGTGGAATCGATCCGCCGTGCGGTGCGTGTCGCGAAGGTGATTACAGCCTGTGCTGGCACTTCACCGAGGGGCCGCTAGCCGCCGGCATCCACACCGGGACCTCAAAGGACGCACCAGGAGGGTTCGCCGAGTACCTGCCCGCCCACGAATCGATGCTGCTGGCTGTGCCTGACGCCGTGAGCGACGAGGCCGCGGTCCTGGGCGACCCCTTTGCGGTGTCACTGCACTCGGTGACGCGCCACCCGCCGCCCGCCGGCGGCAAGGTTCTCGTCTACGGGGGAGGCGCACTGGGCACGACGGCGACGGCCATTCTGCGCGCGCTGCACCCCGACGTCGAGGTCATGGTCGTCGCCCGCTTCGGGGCCCAGGCGGCTCTGGCCAGGAGGCTCGGCGCCACCGTGGTCCATCCATTCCCCGTGGAGCGGCTCCTCACGGAAGCCGCCGCCTGGTCCGGTGGCATCCTGCAGCGTGTGGAGGGCGCTCTTCCGATGGCTCACCCGGGTGGGATCGATGTCGTTTACGACACCGTGGGCACCGGAGAGACCGCCGCTGTCGGTGTGCGATTGCTCAAGGCCCGCGGAACCATGGTCAAGAGTGGGGTGCATGCGCCGGAACGGTGGGAATGGTCCCCTCTGTACTTCAAGGAGATCTCCTGGGTCGGCTCGAATGCATTCGGGATCGAAGAAGTCGATGGTGTGCGCAAGCACGGAATTTCCCACTACCTGGACATGGTGGCCGACGGCCGGATCGATCTGGCCGGGCTGCTGACCCACACCTTCGGCCTGGACCGGTGGCGGGAGGCGTTCACCGCCCTGGCCACGCAGGAGGAGAGCGGTGCCATAAAGGTGGCCTTCGACTTTCGCTGAGATTCCCTCCCTGTGCCCCCTCCTGGCACTTGACATGTTCTCCACAGGGCGTAGCGTCGGTTCGTCGTCAGCGGCGGACTGGCATCACCCGACCCAAGGGAGGCCACATGAAAGCCAGTTCGACGGTTCCAGACTCGGACCTTGCTTTCGAGCCCAGATGGGGAGTTGCATCCCCAGCCACCACGATGTTCGACTTCAACTACACGGGCGGGCGGGACCAGCTCCTGCGCCTCTACGACAAGGGCACCCGCCGCCAGTGGATCGGTAGTGACCGCCTGGACTGGACACAGGAGGTCGACCTCGACAATCCGGTCGGCCTTCCCGACGACATCAACCCGCTCTTCGGCACCGAATGGTGGGAGAAGATGGATGCCAAGCGCAGGGGCGAGGTGCGCCGGCACTTCGAGGCCTGGCGCTTCAGTCAGTTCATGCACGGTGAGCAGGGGGCCCTGATCTGCACCGCCAAGATCGTTCAGACCGTTCCCGACATCGATTCCAAGTTCTACGCCGCCACGCAAGTGATCGACGAGGCGCGGCATGTGGAGGTGTACAGCCGCTACCTGCACGAGAAGGTGCAGATGGTGTACCCGCTCAATCGGCATCTGAAGAGCCTTCTCGACGACGTCATCTCCGACAGCCGTTGGGACATGACATACCTCGGGATGCAAGTCCTCATTGAGGGGTTGGCGCTGGCCGCATTCGGGGTCATCCGCAACATGGCCCAGGAGCCGTTGGCCAAGGCGCTCAATGCCTACGTGATGCAGGACGAGGCGAGGCACGTCATGTTCGGGAGGCTGGCACTGCGGGACTACTACCCACAACTCAGTGACGCCGAGCGGAACGAGCGCGAGGAGTTCTGCGTAGAGGCCTGCTACCGGATGCGCGACCGCTTCCTGGGTGAAGAAGTCTGGGAACGCCTTGAGTTGCCCCCCGAGGTGGGGACCTACGTCGAGAACAGTGAGCTGCTCAGGGTATTCCGCAGCTACCTCTTCATGCGGATCGTCCCCATCCTCAAGGACATCGGGCTGTGGGGGACCCGCATCCGTTCCGCCTTCGAGGACATGGGCGTGATCTCCTTCGCCGAGAACGACATCGACGCGGAGATGGCTGACGATGAAGCGGCTGCCGAGGAGTACGACCGGGCGCGCCTGGACCATGTGAAGGCGGTGGCCGAGCAGGCCTGAGGCGTGGGCTGGGCTTAGGGCTTCGGGCCCGCCTGTATCTGTTGCATCGGCTCGTTGGTGTCGAGATAGTCCCGCCACGACGTGACCTTCCCGTCACCGTCCACTTCGACGATGGTTGCACCGTGCATTTCGATGGGGATGCCGGCGCCGCCCTCCATGGCGAAGGTCCCGGTGCCCGTCCACTCGAAGACGGCCCAGTCGTCACCACCACGGATCCGGTCGACTCGCTGGGCCCAGTCGGGGAAGATGGCGTCGGTGTCGCTGGCCACCTTGCGCACATCGGTGGTCCATGGGGTCACCGGGTCGCAGAAGACACCGCCGGTGGCAAAGATCTCGGCGAAGGCATCAGGACCGTGCCGCGACTCAAATGACCTGGCCCAGGCTTCCCATTCCATTGGCTTCCTCACTTTCCCCTGAGGCTCTGCGCCTCGAAGGTGATGACGGCGTCGTCGAGCGGGAGGATGAGCTCGGGCCGGATGTACTGATGGGACTCGGCCACCAGCCGGACCGCCGTGCCCCACGCCGTGAATCCCACGGCGTGGCGGGCGAAGCTCATCGGCCCTTCCGTTACCTTGACCTCCACCACGCCGTGCCCACCGGCGTCGAGTGCCGAGCGCTGCATCCGCTCCATGGCTGACGACCGGGCCGAGTACATCGCCTCGGTGTAATTGGTCAATTCGACGTTTTGTGTCTTCTGCTTCATGGCGACGCCAGCAGTGCGTCGGGGGGCGTAGACGAAGCTGGCACCGAATGCCAAACCGACCGGCATCCACCCGGCACCCATAAGCAGAGTGAAGTCCCGGGCTGAAAGATCGGACACGAACGGGGGGCGGCCGCCCTCGTGTCCGGACACCGGACGCACCGCCGTTCCCACCAGCTCCACGTCAATGTGATGTGTGCGCACTTCCACCTGAACCCGCACTCCCGCCACTCCGTGACCGTGGACCTTGGCGCATTCGGCCTGCAGCTGCGCCGCCGCGCCCGAGACAGCGGCATTGTGGGCATCGGAAGCCACCGAGATCGCTCCTTGGCCCCAGTTCCACACCCCCACGGGGACCGAGACCACTGCCACCCCGCAGACGAGGTCGACTGGCTCCCACCCGGCCGCGTGCAGGAGCAACGCTTCGTCTATGGAGAGATCAGACGTGATGCCCCGCGCCCCCGTGGGCGGCGAAGCCACGGCGAGCGACTGGGCCCCCTGGAGCATCTCGGCCCTCAAGTCCGCACCCGCAGCGTTGTTCATCGGAGGCTGACGGTTGGTCTGGGCACCGGAACATCGTCGAATTCCTTGAAGCGGCGCATCCGGTTGCCGCGCAGAGTGCAGTCGATGACCTCGTCACCTTGGGACAGCTCGCGCTTCTCGACCTCAATGCGGGCCCCGTGCAGCGCATCACCGAGAAGCTGCTGGCGGACGTGTTTGCGGGCCAGTTGCCGCACGGCCATGTGCGCCTTGCCCACCTGCTCCACCTCGTGGGGGCCGGTCGGGCCGCCCCAGGTCCGGGCCCCCTCCATCAGGTACTCGGTCATGCAGTAGGCCCACACCCGCACCGACGCCAGCGCCGCCACCACGGAGACCGGCATGTACCCGGCCTCAATCGACTTGGTCAGGCGTTGTCCGGCCAGGTAGGTGCTCCACGGCACTCCACCGGCCGGTGGTGGACCCCCTTCCACCAAGACGGCGGTACCCAGGAAATGAAATTCGGTCGTTCCGGTGTCGGCCAGGTGCGACACCCGGTCCAACACACCGATCACCCCATGGGCGCCCTGAGAGGTGGCCTCTTCCAGCATCCGTGCATACGCCGTTCCATAGCCCTGGGCCCACGCATCCTCCACCCACTTCTGCTCAATGTTCTGGCCCCACATCCGATGTTCGTTGGAGACGAAGCCGTGCGGGCAACGGTACGTCTCGGAGTAGGAGCCGGCGCCTTGCTGGCCGCCGACCCAGGGAGAGACCCCGCGCATGAACCCCGAGCCCGCCCCGTACCAGCCCCACCGCATGACGCAGTATCCCTGCACCAAGGAGACCGGTTGCAGCCCGAGGTCGAGGCAAGCCGCGAAGTCGGGCACGCTCAGTCCGGACGAGAATCCACTCGAACCGAGGCGGCGCAGGGCAGCCTCGGGCAGGTCGGGTGTGGCGTCGGCCATCAGTTGTCCAGCGAAATGATGGTGATCGGCTTGGGCAACGTGACCGTTCCGGTGGTTTTGGTCACCGCTGTGCCGAGGGCCAGGAACTCAATGGTGTGCGATCCCCACTGGTGGGATTTCTCCTCTAGGCGGACGCCCACGATTCCGCTGGCCTTGAGCTCCCCGGCCTCATCCTGCATCCTGGTCATCGCCAGCTCCCTGGCCTCGTAGAGCGCCTGGGTGAAGTTCGGCAGCTCCACGTTCTGCCCGACCGAGCCCAACGCCTGGGTGAACTTCCGGTGGGCGATGTGGTACACGCAGGTCCCCATGACCAGGCCCTGGGGGACATGCCCGGTCTGCATGAGCGTCCAGAAATCCTGACCCGAGAGGTCTGAGGTGAAGGGTTTGCCCAGCGCGTTGAGGTAGGAGGTGCCGTCCTCGGCCTTGACTGCGGTCCCGAAGGCGATGAACTCGGCGGAGTCACTCCCCCACTCGTAGTAGTTGACGTCGAGCCGCACCCCGACGACGCCGTCGGCACCCAGCTCCTGCGCCTCCTCCTCCATCCGATTCATCGCCAGCTCCCGGGCGGTGTACATGGCCTCGGTGAGCTTGGTCAGCTCCTGGCTCTCCCCCCACTTCCTGGTCTGGAGCCCTATGTGGTAGATCGACGAGCCCATGACGAAGCCGAGTGGGTGGAAGCCGGCCTCTTTCACCAGCAGGAACTCGTTGACCGAGAGATCCGAGGTGAAGAGGCCGTGCTCCAGCTCCTCAAGGCGGTGGGCGGCGCCCTGGGGCAGGTCTTGGGGCACGGTCACGATGACCCTCCTATCACGATGTTCTCAAGAGCGAGACGGGTCTTCTCACTTCGGGCAGCTTCTTCTTGAAGGGTGGAAAGGAGCCGGGTGAGCCAGCCATCCATGCCCACCTGCTCGCTGCGGATGCGGATCCCACCCGACGCATGGCCGACACTGCAGCGCACGGTGGGTCCTTCGACATCGGCGCGTAGCGTGTCGTCACCCAACTTGATCTGCACCGACTTGATCTCATCAGACTTGCGGAAGCGCCCACCAGTGCGCTCGACCGTAATCCGGTTGCCCAGGACGTCGGAGAGCTGCGCCACCAGCAATTTGAGCGTGATGCCCAGATCGGAGCTGTTGGACGCCAGTTGCGCGATGGCCAGGCTCAGGTCGAAGGCGCTGTCGCCGCCCGCGCCGGCTGGTTCCATGGACATTGTCGGCATCGTACTGCTCGGCCCGTGGCGGGGAGCGGGCGGCTCAGGATGGGCGAGGCTCACAGATGACCACGGGAATGTCCCGACCGGTCTTCTTCTGGTAGCCGGCGTACCCCTTGTAGGCGCCGACGATCTGGGGCCAGAGCTCGGCTTTCTCCGAGGCCGATGCGGTGCGGGCCCGCATGGGACGGGTCTCGCCCTTGATGGTGATCTCCACGTCGGGGTTGGCGGTCAGGTTGCCGTACCACAGGGGGTGGCGATCGTCGCCCCCCTTGGAAGCCACCAGCACCACCCGGTGCTCATTGTGGACCGGGGAGGTGAGCATGGTCGAGCGCTTCTCCCCCGACTTGCGCCCGATGGTGTGCAGCTCGACGGCCGGCATGCCGAAGGCGGAGCTCAGCACCCGTCCTCCGCTGAGGCGCAGGATCGCCTTGTGCGCCCGATTCATGAGCCTCAGCCCGATATCGGCGCGAGCGTCCTTCTTGTCCATGGCAGTCCCTTCGTCCGGTGGGGCCACCGTAGTGGCGGGGCCATGAGACCGAAAACGGGTGGACTCCGACCCGGCGAATTCTGCGGCTTCCCTGGGCCGGTATCGTTACCACCCGGGAACCGAGAGGCACCTGTCGGACCACAGCACACACAAGGAACCTGGTGACTCCACGTCGACGACCCCGGGCGCGGCCACACCTCGCATCAGTCATACGCCGATGCCGTCTCGCGGGCGCGCTTTTGTCAACCGGCCTGTGCGCGCTGGCCATGACCGGAGTTCCTGCTGCATCCGCAGCCCCACCGCCGCAATGGTCGCCGGTGCACCCGGGTGACTTCCCCGATCCCAGCATTTTGGCGTACGACGGCACCTACTACGGGTTCGCCACGCAGAGCTTCGCTCCGTCGGGCCAGACCGTGAATGTGCAGGAGTCGACCTCCACCGATGGCGTCACCTGGACCTCCCTCAACTCCGACGCCCTCCCGCACCTCCCGGCGTGGGCCAGGTCCGGCAACACCTGGGCCCCCACCGTGGCCTACAACGGCAGCAAGTTCGTCATGTACTACGCCGCCACCCAGGCCTCCGACGGCGACCAGTGCATCGGCCTCGCCCTCGCCTCCTCCCCCGGAGGACCCTACGTCGACAACTCATCGGCGCCCGCCGTGTGCCAGAACGGCACCGACGTGGCTCCCAGCATCGACAATGGCAATTACGGTGGCAGCATCGACCCCGACATCTTCACCGACAAGGGGGTCTCCACGCTGATCTGGAAGAGTGACAGCAACCACATCGGCATCAATGCCTCCATCTGGTCCCAACCGCTCTCCGCCTCCCTCACCACGTTCGCCGGCACTGCGACGCAGATCCTGCAGAGCGACCAGCCCTGGCAGAACGGGATCGTCGAGGGGCCCGACATGACGGACCGGGGCGGCACCGACTACCTCTTCTACTCTGGCGGGGACGAAGGGTCCGCCAACTACGCCATCGGCTACGCCCTGTGCGCCGGGGGCCCCTCTGCCGTCTGCACGGACGGTTCGTCGAACCCGATTCAGAGCTCCGCCGCCGGCATGTCGGGACCAGGCGGACCGGCGGCATTCTCGTCACCGGGCGGCCAGCTGATGCTCGCCTTCGCGGCGTGGCAGGGGACGACCGTCGGCTACCTGAGCTGTGGCATCCGCCCCATGTACCTGGCCACGGTGACCTTCGGGCCGGGACCGGGCGGTGTCCCCTCGCTCTCCCCGGGAACGAGCACGGGGAGCGCCGGCAGCCCGGCCTGCGCCGTCCCGCCCCCTCCGCCGCCCGGCTACTGGCAGGTGGCATCCGACGGTGGCGTCTTCAGTTTCGGCTCGGCTCATTTCTACGGGTCGACCGGGTCGATGCGCCTCAACAAGCCAGTGGTCGGCATGGCGGCCACCGCTGACCGGAAGGGCTACTGGCTGGTGGCCAGCGACGGTGGCGTCTTCACCTTCGGTGACGCCGGTTTCTACGGCTCGACCGGCTCCCAGACCCTGAACAAACCGATCGTGGGCATGGTCCCGAGTATCGACGGCCGCGGCTACTGGCTGGTGGCCAGCGACGGTGGCGTCTTCACATTCGGTGACGCCAGGTTCTACGGCTCGACCGGGGCCGACACGCTGTCCTACCCGATCACGGCCATGGCGCCGGGTTACCTCGGCGGCGGCTACTGGCTGGTCGATGCCAACGGCCAGGTCTTCAGCTTCGGGGACGCCGCCTATGCGGGCCAACCCCCGTTCGCACCGGGCGGGTACCGGATCACCGGTATGGCCTCCACCGGGGACACGGACGGTTACTGGTTGGCCAGCGCCAACGGCAACGTGGCCAACTTCGGGGACGCCCCGCCGGACGGCTCGCTCATCGGCCAGACGTTGAACGGGCCGATCGTCGGGATGAGCGCCACGGCCGACGGTGGGGGCTACTGGCTGCAGGGATCCGACGGGGGCATCTTCTGCTTCGGTAAAGCAGCCTACGAGGGCTCCATGGGAGGCCAGAGGCTCAACGCCCCCATGGTGGGCATGGCCTCAATGTGAGCAGGGCCTATCCTGGGGACGACCAAGGGAGGACGCGGCAATGGCGAGCCACACGGACGGATTCGAGTTGCGGGGGGTCAACCATCTGGCCCTGGTCTGCCGGGACATGGCCCGTACCGTCGACTTCTACACCAACATCTTGGGCATGCCGCTGGTCAAGACCATTGAGTTGCCGGCCGGGATGGGCCAGCACTTCTTCTTCGACTGCGGCGGCGGCGACTGCCTGGCCTTCTTCTGGTTCCCCGAGGCACCCGACGGGGTGCCGGGCATCAGCGCGCCGGCGGCCCGACCCGACCAGGGCGACCTGACCAGTGCCGTCGGGTCCATGAACCACGTGGCCTTCGACGTGGCCCCGGAGAAGATTGAGGAGTACCGCGACAGGCTTCTGGCCGCCGGCATCGATTGCTCCGAGGTGGCCAACCACGATGACAGCGAATGGGGCATCAGTAACGCCCTCCACCCCGGGGTCTTCGTCCGCAGCATCTACTTCCAGGATCCCGACGGGATCCTGCTGGAGTTCGCCTGCTGGATGCGCCCCTTCGCTCCCGGCGACATCAATCACCAACCGGCACAGGCCGTCGGGGCCACGACCTCCTGATGCCCCGTCTGCGCCAGGTGCCCAAGGCCGAAGCCACGGCACCCATCGTCACCAGCATGTACGAGTGGCTCTTCGAGGGTCGCGACCCGGTGGCAGAACCGGGCCGCTGGGACGGCACCACGGGCGACTGGTGGACTGTCTTCGCACTCGTGCCCGATGTTCTCGACCACGCGGTGAAGGGGTTCGGCCTCTATCAGTCCCCCCAGCGGATCATGGACCCCAGGTTGCGCGAGTTGGGCCAGATCCGGGCCGGGTGGGCCGCCGGCAGCCAGTTCGTGTTCTCCCAGCACGCCAAGTCGATGCGCGACATGGACATGCCCGAGGAAAAGATCACCAGCATTCCCGCCTGGACGGTGGCCGACTGCTACAGCCCCGCCGAGCGTGCCGTCCTGGCCTACACCGATTGCCTCGTGTACGACTTGGGCCGGGTGCCCGACGACCTCTTCGCCGAACTCAAGCGGCATCTCGGCGACGAAGAGATCCTGGAGCTCACCTACATCACCACCCTCTACTTCGGGCACGCCGTCATGTCGCGTGCCCTGCGCACCGAGTTCGACGACCGCGACGAGACCATCATTGAGGTGCCCGGCCCAGCGGGGGCATCCGCCATGCATCCCGGTCCAGCCGGGTGACGGCAGCCCACGTCGTCGTCGCATCCGACGAGGCGCGGCACTCCCCCGATGCCGACGACCTGTGGAACGAGTCCTACTACGCCGACTTCGTGCAGGCCGACGGGACGTGGGGCGGCTGGCTCCGGCTGGGTCTCTACCCGAACCGTCAGGTGGCGTGGTGGACCGCGTGGATCGTGGGGCGGGAACGGCGTGGTGTGTGCTCGGTCGACTATACCGTCCCGGTTCCCGCCGGTACCGGGCTGGTGGCCGAGGAGGCGGGCACCCGGATAGAGCTCGATCTGCGCCGGCCGCTGGCAGAGTTCCGGATATCGGCGGACGCGCCGGCCGAGGTGTTCGCGCACCCCGAGGACGCCTACACCGGCACCGGTGCGACGGCGGCCCGCCTGGCGGTGGACCTGACCTGGACGACCGACGGCACTCCCTACCACTACGACCTCACCTCACGCTATGAGATCCCCTGCCTGGTGTCGGGCACGGTCACCATTGACGGCGAGGCGCTCGCGGTGGACGGCCAGGGGCAGCGGGACCACTCCTGGGGGGTGCGCGACTGGTGGGCCTTCGGGTGGTGCTGGTCCTCGGCTCGCCTCGACGACGGGACCAGGGTGCACCTGGCGGACATCCGGATGCCCGGCTTCCCCATCGCCTTCGGCTATGTCCAGGGACCGCCCGGCGGCACCGGCGGCACCGGCGGCACCGGCGGCACGGTCCACCCGATCACCGAGTTGGGGGTCAGCGAGGTGGTGGGGGCCCACGGCTTCCCCACCTCCGCCCGGATCGACATCGGCACCGCAGGCACCGGAGGGACCGCCCTGGGCATTGACGTCACGCCCTTGGCTTACGGGCCTGTCCTCCTGCGCAACGACGACGGGAGGACCAGCCACTTCCCGCGGGCCATGGTGCGCTACCGGGCCGATGACGGCCGGGCGGGTCTGGGCTGGATTGAGTGGAACCAGCCCGATCCGGGCTAAGTGCACCATCGGCTGGACGGGGCGCCACTACCCTTCATCCTGTGTCCCGCCGCCTTCCCGCACCCGTCACACGCTCCCTGACGGTCCTGGGGGCCGCCGCGCTGGTACTCAGCACCTGGGGCGCGGCGGCCGGGGCCGCTCCCTCGTACACAGCCGCCGACACCTGGATCATCAAGGCCATAGGGACCGAGCAGCACGTGGGCAGCGTGCACATCAAGGGTTCCATCACGCAAGGCACCACCACCATCAACGTGTCCCTCGTGGTCAATGGGGACGGTGAAGGTGGCGGAACGTTCGTGGAGTCGGGCAGCGTCATCCAGCTCAAGCGGGTCGGGCCGCTCCTCTACTTCAACGCCCCCCGGAAATTCTGGCACGCCCATGCCACCGCGGCCCGGGCGAGGGCCTACGGGGGGAAGTGGATTGAGGTGTCGGCGCTCGACAAGCGCTTCCAGTCCTTCGACCAGTTCCTCAATGCGGGCGACCTGGTGGCTGCGGTCTTCGCGGGCCACCCGACGCCGCTGACCGTGAGCGGACCGACCAGGTACCAAAGGCACACGGTCGTGATCCTGGGTGACACCTTCACCCAGAAGGGCAAGCGGAGCACGGGGTCCATGTACCTTTCGGCCACCGGCCCGGCCATCGTCTACAAAATTGTGGAACGGAGCCCCACGGAGAGCGGGACCATCACCTTCAGCCACTACGGCCCGGCGGTCTCCATCACCACGCCGCCCGAGCCGATCAACCTGTCCTAGCGGAGCAGGTCGCCCAGGATCCCGCCGGCGGCGCCCGCCTCAACCGCCCGCCCCTCGTGCTCGGGCATGTAGTGACCGATGACGCCGGCCAGGACGGGAATGGGCATCGACTGCAGCCAGATCCGCCCCGGGCCCGTGAGCACGGCGAAGTGGTGGCCGTCCTTGCCCATGTAGCGGTTGGCCAGCCCGGGCACCCTGATCACCGAGAAGGTGACGGAGGACTGGAACATCCCGACGTGTCCCGGGTGTGCCCGCATGGTCTGCCCGGCCACCAGGTCGAAGGCCAGCACCTCGCCGGAAAGGTCCACGAAGGCCCGGCCGGTGCCGCCGATCTTCTGCAGGATGAAGCCCTCCCCACCGAAGATGCCGCCACGGAACGACTGCTGGAACCCCATGCCGAGCTCGATCCCGGGCGTGGCGGCCATGAAGCCGTGGCGATGGACCATGAACTCGTTGCCCGGGGCGACGTCGATCGGCAGGATGTGGCCGGGAACCTTGGAGGCGAACGTCACCGATCCCACCCCGCCCTCGGCGGTGAAGGTGGACATGAAGATGGAAGCGCCGCTCACGGCCCGCTTGACGGCACCCATGATCCCCTTGCCGGCCATGCCGCCGCCGGTGCCGGTGGTGAAATTGATGGAGTCGGTCATCCAGCTGAACTCCCCGGCCTCCGACACGATCGACTCACCCGTTTGGAGGGTCAGCTCCAGTACCGGCATGACCGTCCCGTGAATCTTCTCTTCCATGGCGACCTCCCACACTGTGGCTAGCAAGGCTTGCTGGCGCCACCGAGCGTATTGGTTCCCCCGGCCACGTGCATCCCGCACGCGCTCACGCCGGCAGGTATCCCTTTCCCACGAACGTGAAGAGCTTCAACCCGGGATCGAACCGCCCGGGCGCGCCCACCAGCCGGTGCCGGCCCACCGACATCACGTAGGGACCGGGCGGCGCCTCGAACGCCACCTCCTCGAACCCGGCCGCCGTGAAGAGCCGGCGGATGCCCGGCGTGGCATCGGGCGGGCGGCGGTGCCGGGTCCAGACCACGCTGGCCCCGGGGGCGCAGAACCCCGGCAGCGCCCCCACCGTCGCGGCAATGTCGGCGTCGCTGATGTTGCCGAACACGCCACACACCAGCACCAGGTCCGCCGGCACCGAGCCGGCGTAGTGGTGGCCGAGCGACGCGTCACCCTGCACCACGCTGACCTGGGACGACACTCCGGCGGCGGCGGCCCGGGCCCGGGCGGACGCCACCAGCGCCGGGTCCAACTCCACCAGGAGCGCCGACACGTCCCCGGCCCGGCGGTGCCCGGCCACCACCTCAATCACGTCACGCCCCTGCCCGGCGCACAGGCTCACCACCCGGATCGGCCCCGGCCCGGCCGCGTCGAGCACGGCACCCACCATGGACTGCACCAGCGCCAGGCGTACGGAGAGCGCGGAGGCCGGGTCCTCGTACGGCTCGTGCCAGCGCACCCAGTGCGATTCGCCGTCGTGATTGCCATCGGCGGGCATCGGGGACATCCTAGGGTGGCCCCGTGATCAAGTACCTGGGCTCGAAGCGCCGCCTCGTGCCGGTGCTGGCCCGGATTTGCGCCGCCTCTGGTGCCCGCACCGCCCTCGATCTCTTCACCGGCACCACCCGCGTCGCCCAAGCCTTCAAATCCCAGGGCCTCCACGTCACCGCTGTCGACTCGGCCCGCTACGCGCATGTCTTCGCCCAGACCTACATAGAGGCTGACGCTGCCGCCACCGAAGTGGGGGCGTTGCGCGCAGCCGTCGCCCATCTCAACTCGCTCCCCGGCAAGGCGGGCTACGTGCACGACACGTTCAGCCGGCAGGCTCGGTTCTTCCGTCCGCACAACGCTGCGCGTATCGATGCCGTGCGCGACGCCATTGACGCCGAGTATGCGGGGTCACCTCTGTTCCCCCTCCTGTTGACCAGCCTCATTGAGGCGGCCGACCGGGTCGACTCGACCACCGGCGTGCAGATGGCCTACGTCAAGCAGTGGGCACCGCGCTCGGCCAATCCGCTCGAGCTGCGGGTGCCCGAGCTGCTGGATGGACCCGGGCGGGCGGTGCGGGGCGACGCCGTCGAGGTGGCCCCGGGGTTGGGGGCATTCGACCTGGCGTATCTGGACCCGCCGTACAACCAGCACCGGTATTTCACCAATTACCACGTGTGGGAGACCCTGGTGGCCTGGGACGCGCCCGAGTCATACGGCGTGGCCCGCAAGCGGGTGGACGCCCGCGATCCCGCCACCCGGAGCGCGTTCAACTCCAAGAAGACGATGCCCGACGCCCTGGCGGCAGCCGTGCGCGGCGTGGACTGCGCGCTCTTGGTGCTCTCCTACAACGACGAGTCATGGTTGGGGGTCGGCGAGCTGGAGTCCCTGTGCGGCGACGGGCGGGGGGGCCGGCGGGAGGTGGCCACGCTGGCCTTCGACTCGGCGCGCTACGTGGGGGCCCGTATCGGCATCTTCGACCCCGCCGGGCGAAAGGTGGGCCGGGTGGGCCGCCTGTCGAACCAGGAGCTCCTGGTCATCGCCGGTGAGCCCGCCACCGTGCACCGGGTGGTCGGCGCCACCGACTCGATCGGCGCGGCGCGGGCGGATCGGCTTCAATAGGCGCCGTGAGCAAGCACGATCACGCCAACGCCCGACTGGAGGACGCCGACCTCTCGGCCCGCCTGTCCCGGGACGAGGAAGCCAAGAGGCTGAACCGGGCCCAGCTCCGGTTGCTGCATCTGCGGCTGATCAACGGGGGACAGCTCTCGGGGGGCAAGTTGGGCCCGCCGGTCTGCATCATCTTCGAGGGTTGGGACGCCGCCGGAAAGGGTGGGGCGATCAAGCGCCTGGTCGAGCCTTTGGACCCCCGCCACGTGCACATCGCGCCATTCGCCGCGCCGACGCCCGACGAATTGCGCCACCACTTCTTGTGGCGCTTCTGGCCACCCTTGCCCGGGTGGGGCGGCATGACCATCTTCGACCGCAGCTGGTACGGGCGGGTGCTGGTGGAACGGGTCGAGAACCTGTCCACCGAGGTGCAGTGGCGCCGGGCCTATGACGAGATCAACGACTTCGAGCACTCGCTGGCCGAAGAGGGCATGGTGGTGATCAAGCTCTGGTTGCACATGTCGCACGAGGAGCAGCTGCGCCGCTTCGAGCGCCGGCGCGACGACCCCCTCAAGTCGTGGAAGCTGACCGATGAGGACTGGCGCAACCGGGAGAAGCGGCACGAGTACGACGCCGCCGTGAGCGACATGCTGCGCCTGACCGATGGTCCATTGGCCCATTGGGATGTGATCTCGGCCGAAAACAAGCGCAATGGCCGGGTGGAAGTGATCGAGACGGTGATCCGGCGCTTGGAGGCCGGCATGGCGCGCTGGAATGTTGACGTGCCGGCGCACGATTCGGAGCAGCAGAAGACCGAGTGGGCCCTGGCCTACGATGACGCAGAGTTCCAGCCCGATCCGACCGCGACCGAGGGCCCAGAGAGGATGGAAGCGTGAGCCTCGGCCGCTACGGCATCACGGTCCCGTTCGACGGGATCCCCCTCCACGCCCACCGGGAGTGGTTCGCCCGCCTGCGCTCGCTCGGCTACACCGACGTGTGGTCGGCCGAGGTCGACGGGTCCGACGGGTTCACCCCTCTGGCCCTGGCCGCGGCCTGGGAGCCCGAGCTCAAGTTGGGCGTGGCCATCACCCCGGCCTACACCCGGGGCCCGGCGCTCCTGGCCCAGAGCGTGGCCGCCCTGGCCGATGCCGCCCCGGGGCAGTTCGCCTTCGGGCTCGGGGCGTCCTCCGAGGTCATCGTGGCCAATTGGAACGGTCTGGCTTTCGAGAACCAGTACCGCCGCATCCGGGACACGCTCAGGTTCCTGCGCCTGGCCTTCACCGGCGAGAAGGTCACCGAGAAGTACGACACATTCAGCGTCAATGGGTTCCGCCTGGCCCGCATTCCTGACCAGTTGCCGCCTGTCTATCTGGCCGCTCTGCGCCCGGGGATGCTGCACCTGGCCGGGAAGGAGGCCGACGGCGCCATACTGAACTGGCTGAGCGCCGAGGACGTGGCCCAGTCGGTGGCCGAGGTCGAGCGGAGCGGGGGCGCCGGCAAGGAGATCGTGGCCCGCATTTTCGTGATCCCCACCGAGGACGCAGACCTGGCCCGCATGGTCGGGCGCCGCATGATCACCGCCTATCTCAATGTCGAGGCCTATGCCGAGTTCCACCGTTGGTTGGGCCGGGGACCCGCCCTCCAGCCCATGTGGGACGCCTGGGCCGCCGGCGACCGCAAGGGCGCGCTGGCCGCCATCGCCGACGAGGTGGTGGACGACCTGGTCGTGCACGGCTCGCTCGCCGAGTGCCGGGCCCACGTGCGCCGGTACCTGGACCACGGGGTGACCATCCCCGCCCTGGCCGTCGTCCCCATCGGGGTGGAGCTGGCCGAGGCCGTGGCCGGGCTCTCCCCGGCGGCAGCCGAGCCCGGACCGGCCTGAAATGGACTTCCGCACCGCCACCCTGGCCGACCTGGCACGATCGGTGCGCGGCAAGGAGGTCGGCGCCCGTGAGCTGACCCAGGCGGCGCTGGCGCGGATTGAGGCGCTGAACCCGACCTACAACGCCTTCGTGGCTGTCGACGGCGAGCGGGCCTTGCGGGACGCCGCCGCGGTCGATGCGCGCATTGCCGGCGGCGCCGATCCGGGGCCGCTGGCGGGCATCCCGATCGGGGTGAAGGACACCCAGGACGCCCTGGGCTTCCGCACCACGTACGGCTCCCCGCTGCTGGCCGACTCCCCGGTCGCCCGGGCCGACAACCCCTTCGTGGCCCGGCTGCGGGCGGCGGGCTGCGTGGTGGTGGGCAAGACCAACACGCCCGAATTCGCCTGGTCGGCCAACACCACCAACGCCGTGTTCGGCGCCACGTCCAACCCGTTCGACCCGGCCTGCGGACCCGGCGGTTCCTCCGGCGGCACGGCCGCCGCCCTGGCTGCGGGCATGGTGCCGCTGGCCACCGGTTCGGACGGAGGTGGCTCCATCCGCATACCTTCGGCGTGCTGCGGCCTCTCGGGCATGAAGCCGTCCCTCGGCCGCGTGCCCGGAGGTGGCCATGTGCCGCCCGGCTGGCTCGACTTGTCGACCAACGGCCCCATGGCCCGGCGCATCGCCGATGTCACCCTGGCGCTCGATGTGTCAGTCGGCCCCGACCCCACCGACCTGCGCTCCCTTCCCCGGCCCGAGGCGTCATGGCTGGCCGCACTGGAGGATCCCCACGTCCCGGTCCGGGTGGCCTGGGCCCCCACGCTCGGGTACGCCACGGTCGACGCCGAGGTGCTCGCCGTGTGCGAGCGCGCCGTGGGGGTGCTGGAGTCCATGGGCGCCGAGGTGACCGTGCTCGACACCGTCTTCGACGCCGACCCGGTGGATGACTTCCTCACCCTCATGGGCGCCTGCCAGTTGCGGACCATGCGACCGCTCATGGGACACCCGCGGTGGGAGGAGGTGGACCCGGTGCTGCGCCTGATCGTCGACAGCGCCGCGTCGACCACCGCCGAACAACTAATCGGGATCTTCGACCACTTCCACCTGATGAACCTGCGCCTGGTCGATCTCTTCCACCATTCCCGGATCCTCGTCACCCCGACGTGCTCGGGGTTGGCTCCTACCTTGGGGGAGCTCACGGGCACGGTCAATGGCGAGCAGGCGGCGAACTGGGTGCAGTTCACGTACCCCTTCAACATGACCCGGTCGCCGGCGGCCACGGTGTGCGCCGGCCTCAGCAGTGGCGGGCTGCCGGTCGGGCTGCAGTTGATCGGACCCCAGCACGGCGACCTGGTCGTCCTGCGTACGGCCGCTGCTCTGGAGGCCGCTCTCAATGTTGACGCGCTCGCCATCCTGCCCGACTGACCCGACTGACCCGACTGACCCGAAACCACCCGAGAGGAGCCTGCCGCCATGTCGATCGCCAGCCAAGAGGACGTTGTGCGCCTCGTCCGCCCCGAGGACGCCCCGTGGGCCGACACCGGAATGGGAGTCCTGCTCAAGGTCGTGCGGTTCGATCCGCATTCCGGCACCTGGGTCATCCTCAACCGCTTCCGGCCCGGCGTGTTGCTCCAGACCCACCGGCACACCGGGTCGGTCGACGCCTACACCTCGGCCGGTCGCTGGCACTACGTGGAGTACGACTTCTGGGTGACCGAAGGCTGCTACCTGTTTGAGGCCGCCAACTCGGTGCACACGCTTCACGTGCCGGACGACAACGAGGGCGACACCGACGTGTGCTTCGTCATTGAAGGCGCACTGCTGAACCTGGCCGCCGACGGGTCAGTGGAGTCGGTCACCGACGGCCCGGCGATACTGGCCGCCTACTTCGCCATGCTCGAAGCCCAGGGCGACCCCCGGCCCAACGGCCTCATCGTGTGAGTCCACCCGGTCCGGCACCCGGACCCGCGCCGGACCCCGGCCGCCTCACCGACCCAGCGCTCTACCGGGACGGCGATCCCTTCGCTCTTTATGCCGCATTGCGCCGGCAGGCACCGGTTGCCTGGGTCGAGCCCTCAACCCAGCACGGCGGTTTCTGGGCCGTCACCACCCATCCCGAAGTGTCCGCCATCGGCGCCGACCCCGGGCTGTTCTGCTCGTCGCAGGGAATCCTGGTCGACGAGATCGGCACCAATTACGACGCACCCCCGACGATGATGCACACGGATCCACCCCAGCACACCCGGTACCGTCGCCTGGTCCAGCCCGCGTTCAAGCCGTCCATGGTGCGCGTGATGGAAGCCGGCGTCGCCGCCAAGGCAGGCGCCCTCATCGAACCGATGGAGGCAGGCGAGGTGATCGACATCGTCCCCACGCTGTCCATCCCCTTTCCGCTGCAGGTCATCTGCGAGCTGCTGGGCGTCGACGGCGCTCTGTGGCCCCGCTTCTACGAGTGGTCCGAGGCCGTGATCCCGGGAGAGAGCGAGCGCTCCGGTGCGGACAAGGCCCGCCTGCAACTTGAAATGTGGGAGTACCTGATCGGAGTGGCCGATGAGCGCAGGGTGGCGCCGGCCGACAACCTGGTCTCGGTGCTGGCCGCGGCCGGGGGGGCGGAGGGTGCCGGTGGCCACCTCAGCGAGGCTGAGCTGGCCATGTTCCTGATACAGCTGCTGGTGGCCGGCAACGAGACCACCCGCAACCTGCTCTCGGGCGGCCTGATTGCCCTGTCCGAGCACCCCGATCAGTGGGCCGCCCTGCGCGCCGACCGCTCGCTCATCCCAGATGCCGTGGAGGAGCTCCTGCGCTGGACCACGCCCGTGATCTCCTTCCTGCGCACAGCCACCCGGCCCACCACCGTCCACCGCCAGGCCATCGCCCAAGGCGAACCGGTCCTGCTCGTGTACGCGTCGGCCAACCGGGACGAGGCTGTCTTCGGGGACGATGCCGACCGACTGCGCATCGACCGCCATCCCAACCCGCATGTCAGCTTCGGGTTCGGACCTCACTTCTGCCTCGGCGCCGCACTTGCCCGCCTGGAGGCTCGCATCGTCTTGGACCAGCTGCTCGACCGCTTCACCACGATCGCCCCGGCCGGCCCGGTCGAGCGCACCGCCAGCCCGGTCATCGCCGGCATCCGGCACGCACCACTCGTGTTCAGGCGATAGGTGTCACCGGTGG
This sequence comes from Acidimicrobiales bacterium, assembly GCA_035534235.1. Classification (GTDB taxonomy): domain Bacteria; phylum Actinomycetota; class Acidimicrobiia; order Acidimicrobiales; family RAAP-2; genus Bog-473. Next base: position 20,467 of record DATLSH010000031.1, read on the forward strand.
CCTACGCGTCCACCGTCAACGTCTCCAGCAGGTCGGCGAACCGCCGTTGGGCCTCGGCCCGGCGGGTCGGGATGTGCTCGGTCGGCACCTCCGTCGCCACATAGCCCTTCAAGACCCGGCGGGCCACGGTCTGGCGGTGCACCTCGTCGGGACCGTCGTACAGTCGGGCGGCACGAGCGGCGCGGTACATCGACTCCAGCGGCAGGTCGCACGAGTAGCCCAGCGACCCGTGCACCTGCAGCGCCCGGTCGATCACGTTGTAGAGGACCGCGGCGCCGAAGTACTTGATCATGGCGATCTCCACCCGGGCCGCCGCCTGCCCTTCCCGATCCATCTTCCAGGCGGCCTGCAGCGTCATCAACCGCGCCGCATGCATTTCGGCCAGGGAGTCAGCCACCCAGTTCTGGATGGTCTGCTTCTCGGCCAGATACGAGCCGTGGGCGTAGCGGGAGACTGCCCGCTCGCACAACATGTCGAAGGCCCGCCGGGACTGGCCCAACCAGCGCATGCAGTGGTGGATCCGCCCCGGCCCGAGCCGCTGCTGGGCCAGCTGGAAGCCGTCTCCCTCCCGGCCGATCAGATTTCCCGCCGGCACCCGCACATCGCGGTAGACGATCTCGGCATGGTTCCCGAACCGCCCGTACGGCGTGTGCGGGTCCTCCATCGTCGGCACGTCGCGCACGATGTCGACCCCTGGCGTCGTGACCGGCACGATGAGCATCGACGACCCCTGGTACGCGTGGATGTCGGGATTCGTTACCGCCATCACGATGAGGAAGTCGGCCACCGACCCGTTGGAGGTGAACCACTTGTGGCCGTTGATGACGTACTCATCGCCGTCCTTGACCGCCGTGGTCCGCAACAGGGTCGGATCCGACCCCGCCGTGTGGGGCTCGGTCATGGAAAAGGCGCTGCGCAGGTCACCGTCCAGCAACGGCTGCAGCCACTCACGGCGCTGCTCCTCGTTCCCCGAGGTCTCAATTCCCACCGCCAGCAACTCGGCGTTGCCCGAGTCCGGCGCATTGTTGCCGAACACCACCGGCGCCAGCGGCGACTGACCCAGGATCTCGTGCATCAGCCCCAGCCGCACCTGCCCGAAGCCCATGCCACCCAGATCCGGCGGCAGGTGGGCGGCCCACAGCCCTTGCGCCTTGACCTGCTCCTGCAGCGGGCGCACGGCCACCCGCACCTGGTCATAGGTCAGCTCCAGCGTCTCGAGGGGGAACACCTCCTCCTTGACGAAGCCGCGCATCCAGTCCAACTTCTCCTCGAACTCGGGTTCTGTCGAGAAATCCCAGGCCATCGTCATCTCCCCTGTACCAGCTGTACGCCCTCCGGCCGGCTACCGGAGGACCACACCCTGCCACTACCGTGTGCGCCGTGCCCAACGCCAGCCCCGTGACCTTTCGTACGAACCCTATGGAGGTGCCGCCCCCGCCCCAGGTCGCCCTATCGGAGGCGGAGCGGGCCGTCATCTCCCACGCCGAGCGTGCCCTACTCGACGAGCGCCGCCTGCTCACCGGCAACGAACTGGCCGCCCTGGCTGCCCTGCCCGACGGAGCGGTGATGGCCCTGGCCTCGCTGGCCCACCAGGTGCGCCTGACTTGGTGCGGTCCCGAAGTCGAAATTGAAGGCATCCTCTCCGCCAAGACCGGCGGCTGCCCCGAGGACTGCCACTTCTGCTCGCAGTCCTCACGGTTCGACACGCCAGTCAAGGCCACCCCCTTCCTCGATACCAACGAAGTCCTCACCGCCGCCCGCGAGACCGCCGCCCTCGGCGCCTCCGAGTTCTGCCTCGTCCTGGCCGTGCGGGGACCCGACGAGCGCACCATGCAGCGCCTGCTCGAACTGGTTCCCCTCATCGGCCGGGAGACCGGTCTCAATGTGGCCGTCAGCGCGGGCATCCTCACCGAGGAGCAGGCCCGACGCCTGGCCCACGGCGGCGTGCACCGCTACAACCACAACGTCGAGACGGCTCGCTCGTACTTCCCGTCCATCGTCACCACCCACACCTGGGACGAGCGGGCGGACACCTGCCGCCTGGTGCGCGCACACGGGATGGAGCTGTGCTGCGGCGCCCTCGTCGGCATGGGCGAGACCGACGCCCAGCGGGTGGAGCTCCTGACGCAACTGCAAGACCTTGAGCCCACCGAGGTCCCCATCAATTTCCTCAACCCCCGGCCCGGCACCCCGCTCGGCGACCACCCGATCGTCGGCGCCTGGGAGGCCGTCCGCTGGATCGCCCTCTTCCGTCTGGCCCTGCCCTCGGTCATCCTGCGCTACGCCGGCGGCCGCGAGGTCACGCTGCGCGACCTGCAGGCCATCGGCATGACGGCCGGCATCAATGCGCTCATCGTGGGCAACTACCTGACCACTCTCGGCCGCTCCGCCGGCGAGGACCTCCAGATGTTGGCCGACCTGCGCATGCCCATCGGCGCCCTCACCGCCGCCATCTGAATGCCGGCCCGCACCGCCGCGGCCCATTGCACCGGCTGCGGTCGTGACGCGGCGGAGTGCCCCGGTTGCGGGCGCGCGCTCGACCCGCCGAGATTCTGCCCCCATTGCGGACGGCGCATGGCCGTCACGGTGATCCCCACCGGCTGGGTGGCCCGCTGCCGGGACCACGCCGAGATCCGCTCGCCATGACACCACTCACGTCTGACGTGGCCCGCTCCGCTGGGTTCGACCCTTCGCCCTGGCCACGGCC
>DATLSH010000032.1:0-33018 GCA_035534235.1 Acidimicrobiales bacterium
CTGGCCCAGGTCAACGGGCTGCGCGGCGACACCTCCATTGAGGAGCGGGCCTGGTTCGACAACCACTACATCGACAACTGGTCGCTGGGCGGTGATGTGCTCATCCTGGCCCGTACGGCCGGTGCCGTCGTGCGCCAGGCCGGGGCTAAACCACCCCCCGCTCAACCAGATCGGCCAGCTCGTCGGCGCTGAGGCCCACCAGGTCGCACCACACCTCTTCGTTGTGCTGGCCCAGTCGTGGCGCACCCGAAGGTGTGGGGGTGGGATGATTCTGGAGGCGGGGGAACGGGGCCTGCTGGTGCACCGGACCGATCACCGGGTCATTGACGGCGACCAGGTCACCTCGGGCGGTCATGTGGGGGTCGGCGAAGATGTCGGCGGCACTGTAGGCCGTCCCAACCGGCACGTCATGTGCGACGCAGCGCGCCGTGATCTCTTCGGCGCCCAGGGACGAGGTCCAGTCGGCCACGAACCCGTTGATCTCGTCGCCCCGTGATGCCCGCTCGGACAAGGTGGCGAACCGGGGATCGGAGGCCAGCTCCGGCCGCTCCATGGCGGAGCAGAGACGCCTGAAGTTGGCGTCCGACCCGGCCACAATGCACACGAAGAAGCCATCGGATGTGGGGTAGTTGTCCAGTGGTGCCGAGTGCGACAGCCGGTTGCCCTCTCTCTGGCGCACAATCCCGAGCCGGTCGTAGCCGGCCAGAGTCCACTCGAGGATGCGCAGGATGGCGCCGTACAACGGTGCGTCAATGACCTCCCCGCGACCCAGCAGGGTGCCCTGACCCTTGTCCCGCCCGTAAAGCGAGGACACGGCTGCGAAGGCGGCGAACACCCCGGTGAGGTAGTCCGAGACGGTGACACCCGGCCTGACCGGAGGGCGGTCAGGGTCACCGGTCAGGTGCAGCAAGCCACCAAAGGCGATGCCAAGACGGTCGAGTCCGGGCCGGGGGGCATAGGGGCCGGTCTGGCCGAAGACGCTGATACGCACGTACACCAGCTCGTCGGCCAGGTCGTCGGGGCCCAGCCCCCACTTCTCCATGGTCCCGGGGCGGAAGTTCTCGCACATGACATCCGCCTTGGCCGCCAGTCTCTTGAACAGCTCCTTGCCCTCCGGATGCCGAAGGTCACAGGTGACGCCCCGGCGGCCACGTCCCTCCACGGACCAGGAGAGGGAATAGTCGGGCCCGTTGTCGACAGGGACGAACGGCCCCATGGTGCGCATGAAGTCCCCGACGCCAGGGAGCTCCACCTTTATGACATCGGCACCGAGCTCACCGAGCAGGCCGGCACAGAAGGGTGCTGATATGCGGGTGCCGACATCAATGACCCTGATGCCCGTGAGCGGTCCATTCATGCGGTGGGGTGACCCTGATCCCGCTCGGCGAAGACCTCCTTCATGGAGCCCTTCTCTTTGCGAGCGGCCAGGGCTTCCAAGGCGGTGGCCGAGTTGTGCACCCAATGATGGGCCATGAAGTGGTACTTCAACGCATCGCGCTTGCCCATGAGCGTGGCCGTGTGATTGATGGTGTCCTTCACGGTCTGCGCGGTGACGGGCGGGACGAGGGCCACCCGATCCGCCAGCTCCCGGGTGCGCGCCATCAGCTCGGCCCTGGGTACCACACGATTGACCAGGCCCAGTCTCCAGGCCTCGTGAGCGTCAATGATGTCGCCGGTCAGGAGGAATTCCTTGGCCTTTCGGATGCCCAGCTCCCACGGCTCGACCAAGAGCTCCACCCCGGCACCGGTGAGGCGAAGGACGGGGTTGGAGAACGCGGCATCATCGGCTGCCACAATCAGATCGCACATGGCGGCCAGCATGAGGCCGGCTGCGACACAGCTCCCCTGCACGGCGGCGATGGTCGGTTTGCGGAAGTCATGGATCCGCAGGCACCGGTCGTAGTACATCGTCTTCTCGTGTTGGAACTTCCCCTCGGGTGTCTGGCGCATCCTGACCCATTTATCGGGCTCATCAGAACCCACCAACGCCTTGAGGTCATGGCCGGACGAGAAGTGCTTCCCGGCCCCGGCCAGGATCACCACCCGGACCGCGTCATCGCGGTCGGCGAGGTCGAAGGCGGCGTCCAGTTCGTCAATGAGCGTCGAGTCCTGTGCGTTGGCCAGTTCCGGTCGATTCATGGTGATGGTTGCCACCGAGCCGTCGGGGTCGTACACGATCGTCGTGAATTCTTCAGTCATGTCGCCCATCCTCTCGTATCAGCACCAGGTTCGGTCTGACACTGCTCAGCCGCGGGGTAGCCCGAGCACGCGCTCGCCTACAAGGGTTCGTTGAATTTCGTTTGTGCCGGCGAAGATGGAGGAAGCCTGGTAGTAGAGCCATGACCTCTGCCAGGCGCCATCGGCCGGGTTGCCGGGCGCTCCCTGCCACAGGGGTGAATCGGACCCGAGTACTTCCATCGCCGTCTGGTGCAATCGCTTTGACATCTCACTCCAGTAGAGCTTGAGGGCGCTGCCCTCGGGGCCAGGAGGGTCGCCTTTGGACAGGCGCGTGAGGGAACGCCAGTTGTGCAGCTGGAAGAGACGCACCTCAATGGAAGCCTGTGCGAGTTTTTGGCGCAATCGCCAGTTGGCGAAACTCCCGTTGGACTCGGCCAGCCGCAGGAGCTCCTCAATAAGTTGGGAGTGGATGACCAGTTGGCGCGGGTTGATGCCGCGTTCGGTAGCCAGGGTTGATCCGGCCACGGTCCATCCGCCGCCCTCAACGCCCACCCTGCATTCGGCCGGCACGAAGACGTTGTCCAATTCGACTTCGTTGAACTCGGCCTCACCAGTCGACTGCACCAGTGGGTGCACGACCACACCCTCGGCATGGAGGTCGATGATGAGCGCGGTGATGCCCAGCTGACGCTTGGGTGCGTTCGGATCAGTACGGGCCAGGCACAGTCCCCAATCGGCGAACTGCGCATAGGACGTCCAGACCTTTCGCCCACTGACCCGGTACCCGCCTTCGACAGCGACGGCGGCGGTGGTGACCGAGGCCAGGTCGCTCCCGGCGTCGGGCTCGCTGAAGAGTTGGCACCACAGTTCACCGGCCGAGAGGATGCGGGGGAGGAAGCGCTGTTTCTGCGTGTCGGACCCGTGGGCCAGCAGGGTCGGACCGACCAGGTTGATACCTATTCTCCCCACGAACTCGGGGGCCCGGGCCCGGGCGAGCTCCTCAATGATGACGTAGTTCTCAAGGGCACCGAGTCCTCGCCCACCGAACTCCTCGGGCCAGGTGACCCCGACCCAACGCGCGGCCGAAAGATCGGCCTGCCATTGTCTCCCGAAGGCCACGGCTTCGGCCAGATCATCGAACCGAGGCGGAAGTCCCTCCCCGTAGGGCCAGGGGAGATGCTCCCTCAACCAGGTACGGAACTCGCTCCGCAGGGCTTCTTGCTCCACCGTGGTGCGCAGATCCATGCGCCGTCCAGCATGGCACAGCCTCCCCAATGGGTGACACTCGTGTCAGCGTTGGCCGTAGACTGCGCCGCCGTGGACTTCGATCTCTCCTCCGATCAGGAGGCCCTCCGCGATGCTTCGGCAACGCTCCTTGACCGTTTGGCCGACCATGATTCGTTGCGGGCCCGCGTGGGTGCCGGCGTGGTGGTCGGCACATTGCCGGGGGCGGGGACTGAAACGGCGGGCTCGCCGGAAGACGACGCACCGTCAGGGTTCGATGACGCCGTGTGGACGGCCATGGTCGATCAGGGATGGCTGGCTCTTGAGATCCCCGAGGAAGAAGGTGGGCTCGGCCTGGGTATGGTGGAAGTAGCGGTGCTCTGTGAGCAGATCGGGCGGCGCCTGGTGGCGGCTCCCTACCTTCCCTCACTCCTGGCCCTGGGTGCCCTGTGCCAGCCCGAGGCACGCGCTGAGAACGACTCGGCGGACATGCGTCTCGCCCTCTCAGAAGGCGGTGCGGTTGGTTGCGTGGCCTTTGCTCCGGACCCCGATTGCCTCTCGGTCGGACGTGAGGGGAGCGGGGTCGTTCTCAGTGGTCACGCGCCACCCACCATTTTCGCCCATTCGGCCTCGGTGGCCGTGGTGGCCACCCTGGAGGATGTCTTCGTTGTTGACCTGCAGGCGCACGGGCACCCTCCGGCTGTATCGGCGATGGATCGCACCCGGGAGCTCGGGATTTTGTCATTCGAGAGGACGCCGGCTCTTCACATCGGCGGTCCAACGGCGGCCGCCCTTCTCCTTGATCGGGCCGCCACCGCAATCAGCGCAGAGATGCTCGGGGCGGCCGACCGGGTGCTTTCGATGTCCGTCGACTACGCCAAGGATCGGGTGCAATTCGGCAAGCCGATCGGTTCGTTCCAGGCGGTCAAGCACATGCTGGCGGATGCCCTGGTCGACGTGGAGGGGATGCGTTCGACCGTGTACTACGGGGCATGGTGCACCGCGGCCGATGACCGCGAGCGATCGCTGGCAGCCAGCATGGCCAAGTCCTGGTGCTCCGACGCCTCGCGGCGCGTCATGGCCACCGGGCTCCAGGTCCACGGAGGGATCGGGTTCACCTGGGAGCACGATATGCACCTCTTCGTGAAGCGGGCCCAACTCGACCAGGTCAGCTTCGGTGATGCGGCATTCCATCGTGAGCGCATTGCCGGCCTTCTCAACGACCGGTTGCGCAGCGGCAAGGGGATCGGCTGAGCAGCTAAGGGGTCAGGGCGGGAGCTGGGTGTCCGCTGATCGTGAGGAGGCGAAATGTCTCGCCCTCCACTCCACCCGTGGTCACTGCACCTCCGGCAATCTTCTGTCTCGGGACAACCGCGTTGAGGTTGACGTACACGAGCAAGCCGTCACGCACGATCGCCGTTTCCGTCACCGTGCCCGTGGCCGTTGTGCTGGGGGCCGTGCTCTGCGGCCTCACCCTTGCCACGAAGTCCATCAGGGTCTCGGAACGATTGAACGTCTGACCCCGGGAGACCCAGGGCGTCGGGCCCCCGACAATAGCCACGTAGCCCGCGATGGCCGAATCGATGGCAGCTTGGTCGAGCGTGCCGAGCTTGGAGAGAGTCGGCCCGGTCCGGTACACCACCATATTGGCCGGTGGTTCGTAATTGATCAGCCGGGTCTGGCTGATAGAGCCTGTCCCGGGCCCCGCGGACACCGTGCTGGTGAGGTCCATGGAGAAGGAGTTCGTACCGGAGGGGTAGCCGAAGGTGGCCGCCGTCGCATTCTGCACGGACAGGGACGAATTACTGGGAGCCATGGAGAGGGCGAGAGCGGCGAACGCGGCCGTCAGTGCCGCCAGGATGGCCAGCAGGTACAGCGGGAATTTCGCGCGACGTGTCACGGGTCAACGCTAACCCGATTGCCGGAGCCAACTCGGCACATCCGAGCGCCCTCGCGCCTATGCAGTGGCCGCCCGGCGTTGAAGTTGGGCCCGGTCCGGTTTGCCCGATCCCAGCAGTGGGAGGTGATCGACCTGTATCACCTGCTCAGGGGTCTTGAACCTGGCGATGCCCCGCTCGGCGAACCAACGCCGGCACTCCACCAGGTCGAACGGTGAGGTTGCCACCACGTACGCGGCCACCCGTTCTCCCATCAGCGGATCGGGATAGCCGACCGCTACGGCATGCCGGACATCCGGATGGGCTTCCAGGGCGGCTTCCACCTCGGAGGCCGAAATGTTCTCCCCACCCCGGATGATGACGTCCTTGAGCCGACCCACAATGTTGAGCCAACCCTCGGCGTCAACGGTGCCCAAATCACCGGTTCGGAACCAGCCGCCCGGTGCGATGACGGAAGCCGTTTGCACCGGATCGGCGTAGCCGGCGAACATCTCCGGTCCCCGGACCCACAACTCGCCCCGCTGCCCCGCAACGAGCCGCGTACCGCTTCCCGGTTCAGTCACTCGCAGCTCGACCAGCCCGACCGCGCGCCCGTCGGTATCGCGTGCCTTCTCAAACGGATCTTCGTCGGTGCTCGTCGTGACGGTGGGTGCCTCGGTCGATCCGTAGGTTCTCTTCACCCTGCAGTTGAATGTCCGAGCGGTCTCCTCCACGAAGGCAGGAGTCACCGAAGCACCTCCGCTGGAGACCAGGCGGATGGACGACAGGTCGAAGCGGGTTCCGCTGGCGCCGCCCAGAGCGGTCGCCATGGCGATGAAGAAGGTTGGCGGCCCGGCCAGGAACGACACCCGCTCGCGCGTGACAAGCTCGAGAGCCTCGGTCGGCTCGAAACGCCGAACCAGGACAGCACGGAGTCCGGCCGCGCCCGGGACGAGCACACCGTTGAGGAGACCCGATATATGGGCCATCGGGGCCGGCATGAGCACGGTGTCGGCGCGCCCGAGTCCGTGGACCCGAGCCATGAGCGTCGCCTTCCAGCTCAAGCCCCGCTGGGTGTGCAGCACCGCTTTGGGCGTGCCCGTCGATCCGGAAGTGAACAGGACGAGCGCGACATCGGACGGGCGACTTCCCCCGGTACCAACCGGTACCGGATCTCCACCGAGGCGTTCGACGATCGCCGTCGGATCCGAGAGGACGCCGGTGTCCAGCTCAACGGTCAATGTGGGATGGACCTGCCCGAGAGCTGCCGCCACCTCGGACACTCCGAATGTGTGCAGCACCGGGGCGGCTACCGCCCCGATACGCCAGCAGGCCCGGGTCAGCACGGCTGCGGCCAGGCTGTTGGGCAGCTGCCACGCCACTGTGTCACCCTTCCTGACGCCCTGCCTACGAAGGCCGCCGGCTACCCGGGCCACCACGTCGTTGACCGAGGCAGAGGTGAGCCTGGTCGCCCCGTCGACGATCTCCCCACCATTGGACGAGAGCAGCGCATCGAGGGTGGTCACCGCCCACGGGCCACCGGCGCGCCGGTAGGACTTCGCCTGGCTCGGCACCCAGGTGGCGCGGAGTCGGGACGTCACGTGGGGCACCCTACCTGGCCCCGCTAACGTGACACCGATGCCGGGGAAGGGACGGGTGCCGCTGTGGACCTGGCGCTGAGGCCCGAGGACGATGCCTTCGCCTCGTCCTTCCGGGATTGGCTGCGCAGCCACCTGCGGCAGCCCCCTTCGTTCGTCGATCTGGCCGGCGAGGTGGCTTGGGGCCGGGAATGGCAGGCCACCCTGGCGGCGGAGCGCTGGGTGGGCGTGCACTGGCCCAGCGCCTATGGCGGGCGAAGCGCCACTCCGGTGCAGGTCGCGCTCTACCAGAGCGAGTACGCCCGGTCACAGGCTCCCCAGCCGGTGAACCGGGTGGGAATCAACCTCGTGGGACCGACCTTGCTGGCTCACGGAACCGAGGACCAGAGGCTGCGGTACCTGCCCGCCATCCTCTCGGCCGCGGAGATCTGGTGCCAACTTTTCAGTGAGCCCGATGCCGGAAGCGATCTGGCCTCCCTTTCGACCAGGGCTGTCGAGGTCGAGGGCGGCTTCATGGTGTCGGGGCGCAAGGTATGGACTTCCTACGCGCAGTTCGCTACCTGGGGCCTGTGCCTCGCCCGCACCGATCCTGAGGCATTGCGACCGCAACAGGGGATCAGCGCCCTCATCGTCGATATGTCCGCTCCGGGAGTGGAGATCCGCCCGTTGGTCCAGATGACCGGTGATGCCGAGTTCAATGAGGTGTACCTGAGCGATGTCTTCGTGCCGATGGAGCAGCTCGTGGGTGTGGAGGGGCAAGGGTGGGCGGTGGCTGGCTCGACCTTGGCCCATGAGCGGGGGACCAACTTCCCCTTCAAGGAACAGGTGGTGCATGAGACGTACCTGGCCCGCCTGTACGAGGAAGCGAAGGCCAATGGCGCCCTCCGGGACCCCTTGGTGGCCGACGCGCTGGCGCGGTCGTACATTGAGCTCGGCGTCCTCCGCCTGCACAACCTCCGCACCCTGACCCGGCTCGGGCGGGGTGAGGAACCCGGTCCGGAGTCCAGCTGGGTGAAGCTCATGTGGACCCATATGACCCAGCAGCTTTCCGAGACGGGGATGGCGGTCACCGGGCGCGACCCGTCCTCCTCGTGTTCCGGTCCATGGGCCCGCCAGTGGTTGTGGAGCCGAGCCGCCAGCATTGCCGGGGGAACGTCCGAGGTGCAGCGCGACATCATCGCCGGGCGCATACTTGGCCTGCCCCGCTGACCGCACCGGGGGTCCTGCAGCTCACAACTTCGCTGACATGAAGGCAATAGGCACGGTGGAACCGAATGAGCGGTCGAGGGTGGCGATGCGCCGCCCGGGTTGCACGGCCACCTTCACGGGCCGGAGGCGAGGTCCCAGGAAATCTGCCGTGGCGTCGAGATCACCCACCGTGTATGTGAGCCCCCAGATCCGGGCTTCCCCTGGTGACGGTTCAGTCGGAGTTCCCACGACCTCCACCACAACCTGCCCTACCTTGAAGAACGCTTGTCGCAAGGGATCATCCGGCGTGCCCGTTTCACGGGTGCGAAGCAGGGGCATGCCGGAGAGCTCGAAGGCAGCGATCGTCCGGTGGAGATCGGGTGTGGCAACGACAATGTGATCCAGTCCGATGACCCCGTTGCGATGGCGGCGATGAGGCGGTGCCCCCACTCCCTCGTCACCGCCCTCGGGGAGCTCGCCGAACCCGTGGGCCTGCCGGAGCGTCCATGCCACCACACCCCTTCCGGGCCGGCCCAGCCGGTGACCGATCCCGCCCACAAAACAAGTGGCCCGCTCAACGGCGAAGCCCAACTCCTCCCACAATCCCGGTTCGTCGGCGACGTCCAGTGAGACCAGTTCCGGCATGCCGGCAGTCCGCTCAGCTCAGCGTTGTGCGATCGTCATGTCGTAGTTCCCGTGCTCGTCCAGCAAGGCGACATCACCCGGAGCCAGCACGACAACGGTGAAGGGCTCCTCAATGAGTGCCGGCCCCTCCACCAGGGCGCCTGCCCCCAGGGCGGCACCGTCGTAGGTCGGCACGTCGGCGAAGCCTTCCCCGAAGTGGACCTCTCGCGAACCGCTCCGCGCATCCTCGGCCTGGGTCACCGTCCCCATGTGGGCCAGCACCAGGGGTTTCGGTGTCGCTCCCCGGTGGACCAGACGAATACCGCGCACGAGCGGTTGCTGGGTGGGAAAGACGAACCCGCGCTTGGCCTCATGCTGGTGATGAAACCGGTCGGCCAGAATGAGGAGGTGGTCTTCGGAAAGTGACTCGCCCTCGGGGAGTGGCACGGACATGTCGAAATTCTGGCCGTGGTAGCCACCCTGCGCCATGCCCAAGCTCCCCTGAGGCCGACCCGCTTCGGGGCCGCCGAGAGCCTGATCCTAACCTGACGGCAACGTCAGCCATCGGGGTGAGTGGCACGCTACGTTGGCCCGGTGCCCGTCTGGTTGAGCGAAGGGGAGTTCGCCTCGCTGCGGGCCGCCTGTTCCGAAATGATGCCTTCGGACCAGGGCGCTCCGGGTGCCGAAGAGGCAGGAGTGGCCGACTACATCGACATTCTCCTCGGGGCGTTCACCTTCAATCCCCCGAGGATCTGGGCGGGGGGACCTACGTCGGGCCGCATGGGGGGTGAGGCGCGATTTGCCACCTTCCACCGGCTGAGCCGGCTGGACGAACTGGCCTGGCGCATGCGCATTGAGGGGTCACAGGGGATACCTGAGAGAGAGTTCAACGGACCGGTCATCGGCCTTCAAGAGCGGTATCGCCGGGGGCTGGCCGCACTGGGTGACGACTTTGTCCCCGTGGACGGCAAGGAACGGCGCCGCCGGCTGCGCGCAGATCCCGAATTCTGCGAGTTGCTGCACGGGCACTGCTGCGAGGGCATGTACGGAGCGCCCGAATACGGGGGAAACCGCAACATGGTCGGTTGGGATTACATCGGCTTCAAGGGAGACGTGCAACCTGTGGGCTACAGCGACGTTGAGGTATCGGGACCGTGACTCCTGATGCCATCATCATCGGTTCCGGCCCGGGAGGCTCCACGGCGGCCGAGGTCCTGACGCGGGCCGGATGGTCGGTCGTCATCATGGAGAAGGGGCGCAACCACCTTCTCGACCCCGATGACCTTACGAAACCGGCACGCGATTTCTCCAACGACGAGATCAAGTTCATCTCCCGTCACTTCCTGGGACCTGACCCACTCATTGAGCCCCGTGCCTTCCGGCGATCGACGGAGGAAGGCGAGCACACCCATGTCGGCGAGGTCAACTCCATCCCCACGACCGTGGGTGGGGGCGGGACCCATGCCGACGGGAAGGTGCCCCGATTCCGGGAGGAGGACTTCGGTCTCCACTCGGTCTATGGACCACAGGACGGAGCACACGTTGACGACTGGCCGCTTACCTATGCCGAACTCGAGCCGTATTACGCGGAGGTGGAGCACGCCATCGGGGTAGCCGGTCGGGAAGGTGCCAACCCCTTCGCCGCCTGGCGTTCGGGGCCCTATCCCATGCCCCCCGGCGCTCCCATGTACGGCTCCGTACTGTCCTCAGCCGCCGCCGAGAAGCTTGGCCTTCATCCCTACGAGGCTCCAACGGCGGCCAACAGCATCGCCTATGACGGTCGTCCCGCTTGCAACAATTGCGGGTACTGCGCATTCTTCGGCTGCCCCATTCATGCCAAAGGTGACCCCGTGGCGCTCCTGACCAAGACGCTGGCCACGGGGAGGGCCGAGTTGATGGCCGAGACTTTCGTCTCCCGAATTCGGATAGAGGGAAGCCGCGCCACCGCCGTCGACTACATCGGGCCCGATGGCGTGACACGGACGATGGGTGCCCAGTTGGTGATCGTGGCCGGCGGGGCGATAGAGACTCCACGGCTCCTCCTGCTCTCGGGCCTGGAGCATCCGGCGCTCGGTCGACACCTGATGGTGCACTTCCAGACCATCACCGTCGGCCATTTCGCAGAGTTGCGCCTCCATCCCCACAAGGGGCGAGCGGTGACCCATGTGCACGACGACGCCATGGTGCAGGACGACCGTGCGCGGGCCGCGGCGGCAGAAGCTGGCCTGCCCTGGTTGCGCGGGGGGTTGGTCGAGCACAGCGGTAGCGGCCTGCCGATCATGGAAGCCCGTCATTCCCCCTGGGGTCGCCATCACGCGCAAGCGATGCGAGATTCGAACCTTCGTGACCGCATGTGGGCCTTCATCATGCAGGGGGAGGATCTGCCCTATCCGTCGAACACCGTTGACCTGAGCCCGTCCATCCGCGACGCGCGTGGCTTCCCGGTGGCCCGGATCACCTACCAGCCGGGACGCCATGAGTTGGCGGCGTCGAAACACCACGGCAAGATCCTCCAGGCCGTGCTGGAAGAGATGGGAGCCGACTGGACAGTTCACACTTCATCGCCGGGGGTCTCGTATCACGGCATCGGTGCGACGCCGGTACCCGAAAGCCGTCACGTTATCGGCACGGCCCGTATGGGAGACGATCCCGCATCGTCGGTGGTCGACCGTTGGGGTCGGGTGCACTCACTGGAAAATGTGATCGTGGCCGACTCCTCGGTCTTCGTCACCTCCGCCGGATACGGCCCGACCCTGACCCTGGTGGCCCTGGCGGCACGGGCCGCTCACCACCTGGCCGGCACCCTGCCTTCCTGAGGCGGCACCGGCGGGCGGTGAACGCCCGGCCGCGCTCATCGCCTACACCGTGATTGCCACCGGGGCGACACCGGCCCGAAACACTGGCGGCAGAAGCTGGTCTCAGTAGACCAACCACACCCGAACCCGAAGACGATGGGTGAGGAGGAGGACACAGTGCACACTTTGGCGGACCGCAGCACCTACGCTGACTTCCTGCTGGACATTCCGGGCTTCACCAACTGCAGCAGGGTTGCACTTGAGGAGTTCGTGACCCGCGACGTGGTCAGGGTCCGTTGCGCGGCCGGCAAGAAGCTGAGTCCGCTGACCGACCGGGACCAGAATCTCTATGTCCTGGTTACCGGATCCGCTCTCCTCCGGGCACGCGATGGTGTCGCGGTGAAGTTGGAGCCGGGCGACTATTTCGGCCGGAGCCCCGGGCGACACGACCATGTCGGGATCACTGCGGTGGCCCTGAGCGACATTGAGCTCCTCGTCATCAGGCCCCAGGAGGTAGCCCGGATCGGACAGCCCATGGCCAGCGATCGGCATGCTTTGAGGCCGGAGCGCCAGAGTGCGCGCCCGATGGGTGCTCAGCGAACTTCTTCCCACCGCGGCCACCGCAGCGTTGCGCTGGCAGGCCAGAGGAGCTAGCGCACACCACGGGTCAGCAGCATCGACCCAGCGATGGGGCCACCACCATTGGCCACGACTGCAACCTCTGGGGCACGCCCCCCGGGCCTGACCACCTGGCGCGGGCCACCCTCGCCCCGGAGTTGCACGCAGGCTTCGTGAATGAGCCCAAAACCGTGGAGCCGACCCCCGGAGAGTTGGCCGCCCGCAGTGTTGAGTGGCAAGAGGCCGTCCCGCGCGATGGCGCCACCTCCCTCGACGAAGGGACCGCTCTCGCCCCGACCGCAGAAGCCGAGGGCTTCCAACCAGACCATGGTCAGCACGGAGAAGCCGTCGTAGAGCTGCGCCGTATCGACATCGGTGGGCGACAGATCGGTCCGCTCCCACATGGAGGCACCGGCGTCCCGGGCGGCCATCGTGGTCATGTCGTCGAACTGGTCCCAGCTGGGCCGGCCACGCAGGGCGGTGCCGACGGCGTTGATGTGCACCGCCGGGTGATTTAGGTCGCCGGCTGCATCGCGGTGGGACACAATGACCGCCGTCGATCCGTCACAGGGTGCATCGCAGTCGAAGAGGCAGAGAGGGCTGGTGATCATCCGCGCCGCCAGGTAGTCGTCCATCGACATCAGCTCGGTGTAGATCGCCTTGGGATTGAGGGCGGCGTTGCGGCGCCCGTTGAGGGCGATCTGGCCCAGTTGCTCCCGGGTCAGGCCGAACTCGTGCACCCGGCGTTGGCCCACCATGGCGATCCAATTGGCGGCCGAGACGGCACCGAAGGGTAGGGACCATTGCATGAAGCCCCCGAAACGCGGGACTCCGCCCCTGCCACCGCCACTACCACCGATGCCCTGACGCCCACCGGCACCCTGCGCCGTGCCCTCGCTGACGGTCCGGTACACCAGAACGTGGCGGGCCAGGCCGGCCGCCACGGCCAGGCTGGCCGCAATGACCGCTCGCATCTGCCCGGCGCCCTCACCGCCCCCGTCGTGCCAATTCAATGACAGCCCCATGGCGTCCTGGACGTCGGGTGTGCTGGGTCCGGCAAAGCCCGGCGTCCCGGCACCCATGCCGGGGTAGGTGGACAGGCCGTCGATGTCATCGCGGGTCAGGCCAGCATCACCAATGGCCTCCAGAGCGGCCTCCACGGTGAGATCGATGTCGGACCTCCCGAGCCGCCGACCGACCGCGGACTGCCCGATGCCGGAGATGATCGCCCTCCGCTCCATGGGCTCTTCCGTCGGGCGGGCGCTCATGGGGCAGCACCCTTCGCAACCGGCTTGAAGAGGGGGAGATAGACATCCTCGGCGTGTTCGAAGACGACCTCAACCGCCATGCCGACGAAAAGGTCATCGGGTTCGACGTCCACCAGGTTGGTGGTCAGGCGAACGTCCGGCTGTTCGTCAATGGATACCCAGGCGATGATGTAGGGATCGCTCCCGGGTATCCATTGCTGGTAGTTGACCGTGAACGTCTCGACCCGACCGCGACCGCTGACCCTCTGGGGCGCCACGTCACGCGACAGGCAGCGCGGGCATACCGGGCCAGGTGGATGGATGAAGAACTGGCAGGCGTTGCAGCGCAGGAGCTGCAGGATCCCCTCCGCACCCGACGTCCAGAAGAAGGCCACGTCGTCACTGAGGCGCGGCAGCAGGCGCAGGGATGGACCGTGGGCGACCATGTCGGCATGATGTCACATGAGCGGTGTGCGGTGCCGCCTCGGTGCATCAGCGGGAGGGGGCAGAAGCACTCGTGGCGGGTGGAGCGGGGCTCCAGAGGCCGAGCGCATGGACCCGGGTTGTGGCATCCTGCCCGACGACTCCGTCCGGTTTACGGTGGATAAATCGTCCGCGCTCGCTCTAGGGATTCGGCTCACAACTCACTGAAGACAAGCTTGCTCAAGGTGACCAGGATCTTGCCGAGGCCATGTTGCGTGCCGGGAGCCGTAAGGGTGAAATCGAAGGTCTTGCCGTGTCCGGAGCCTCGAAGTTCACACAGAGGCGGGGCACCCTTTTGGTTCATGCACGTCATGTAAGCCACGGAGCCCACACCGGGCACATGCTTGGCCCCAGCCCCCAGCTCACCGTAGGACTGAGGAGCGGTGAGGTCTCCCTTCGTGATACTTGGCTCAAAGGTGAGTGTCAGGATGCCGGCTGCAGCGCCAAGGTCCCATGAGCATGCAATATCGCCCGGACTGATGCCTCCAGTCGATGTGCCGGCACCCGCTGATCGACCAATGAGGTGCTTGATCGTCGACACGGTGAGAAGACCACAGGGACGGTTCGCCCGGTGAGCGGTGAAGACCGACACCGGTGCGCCATTCGGTGCATGTCAGCCGCCGCCGGTTCGGAAACCGACAATGCAGCGATGAACAAAGACGACACGCATCCGAGAAGGGCCGTTGTCCCGAGGCGCCACTCACGACGAGCCATGACCGACCGTAGGGCCGGAAAACGCCGCATGTCAACGTTGGTCATAGGCCACGGAGTGGACGATGGATTCGACCTCGGGCACCTCCGCCAGGATAAGTACTGCGGATCGGTGAGGGTGAACATCTTGAGGTGGGAGTTGGCGAGGCGCGTTACCATGATCTCCCGTTGGTGATCGGCGTTCTCCATTCGTGCGCCGTCGGAAGGGAGACGCCGGTGCACTTGTCCATGCCGTTGAGCTACGCGGGGGGCTTCGCCGAGTCCGCTCGCCAGGCCGCCGAACTTGAGAAGATGGGCCTTGACGTGGTGTGGGTGGCTGAGGCATACGGGTACGACGCCCCGAGCCTGATGGGATACCTGGCAGCCAAGACGGAGCGGGTGCAGATTGGTGCTGCCATCCTGCCCATTTACACACGCACACCCACCCTGATCGCCATGACAGCGGCGGGCGTCGACGCCGTATCCGGTGGACGTTGCGTGCTCGGACTGGGAGCCTCGGGGCCCCAGGTCATTGAGGGCTTCCATGGTGTCGCTTACGACCGCCCATTGACGCGCACCCGCGAGATCATTGAGGTCTGCCGCAATGTCTGGGCCCGAGAGGCTCCCTTGACCCACGATGGTGTGGCGTATCACATCCCTCTGCCCGCGGGTCAGGGGACGGGCCTGGGCAAGGCACTGAAGATCATCGGGCATCCCGTTCGCTCGCGCATCCCGATCTGGGTGGCGGCCCTGGGTGAAAGGAACGTGGCCATGACGGCGGAAGTTGCCGATGGATGGCTCCCACTCTTCTTCGTGCCCGAGAAGGCCAAGGAGGTGTTCGGTGCCTCGCTCAGGGAAGGTACGGCCAAGCGTGATCCAGCACTTGAAGGGTTGCAGATCGCGGCCGGCGGCCTCCTCGCCATCGGCGAGGAGGCCGATGTCGCCGGTTATCGCGAGCTGGGGCGGGCCGCGGCGGCGCTCTACATCGGTGGCATGGGGGCCAAGGGCAAGAACTTCTACAACGCCCTTGCCTGCCGCTACGGCTACGAAGAGGAGGCCACAGCCATTCAAGATCTCTACCTGTCGGGCCAGAAGGCGGAAGCGGCGGCCCTGGTCCCACAGGAATTGCTCGAAGCCACCTCACTGTGCGGTCCCGAGGGCTACCTCAAGGAGCGGTTGGCAGCCTTCGCTGAAGCGGGTGTCACCCACGTAAACGTCACCCCCATCGGTGGTGACCCCGTCGCAATGATCGAAAAGGTCCGCAGCTGGGTGTAGTGGCCCGCCGGCCGGTCATCTCTTGCACCACTTCGTGGCGAACCCCCGGCGGGAGAGTCGTCAAGAGGAAGCCGACCGATAACAGTTGGCAGCAGGCACGTTGAGCGCTCATCAGCAAGGAACTCTGAAGGCCAGGTATCAACTGCTGCGCCCGCGGGAAGTCTCACGCAGGTGTATCTGATCACGGGAGATTTCCGATTGGCGAGGTACTGTGTCGAGATGCGATTTCATGAGGCGAATGCGGACGTGAGATGGCTACGCACATTGTCGGATAACCGATCTCCAAAGGAGAGCGAACGAGTTGAGCACCTTCGCAGGAACTTGGGAAGTGACCATCGCGACGCCCATTGGCGTCATGGCAGTCGTCTTCCAAATCACTGAACAGGATGGCGCGATTCAAGGCATCGCGAGTTCTGACGCCGAGACCGTAGATCTCCTCGACGCAGTCGCCGATGGGAATCGGCTTACCTGGACCCAAAATGTCACGACCCCGATGCGTCTCGAGCTGAAGTTCGATGTCACTGTCGAAGGCGACACCATGACCGGAACTTCGAACCCCGGCGGCATGATGCCCTCCTCCAAGGTTGAAGGAACTCGCTCTTCAGCGGGCTGAGTCATCTTCTTCGAAGGCGATGGATGAACCGGGCCTTCCCCTTCACGTGGCCCAGATGTGAAGCGAATTCAGGGTTGCACAATACGCAGGTAGCGGGATCGGTAGACCGCGGCAAGGGGCACCTATGCTGCGCCATCTATGCGTGTCGTGGTCACGGGATCGAGCGGCCTGATCGGGCGAGCCCTGTGTGCCCTTCTCGGTGGGCACAGCCACGATGTAGTCAGGGTCGTGCGCCGCCCGGTTCGACCTGGCGAGCTCGCCCTTCGCTGGGATCCCGAAGCCGGCACGATCGATTCCGGTGGCCTTGAAGGTGTTGACGCGGTGGTCCATCTGGCGGGCGCAGGTATCGGCGATAGCCGCTGGAGTGATGCGCGCAAGCGAATCCTTGTCGAGAGCCGCACCCGCTCGACTGCGCTGCTCGCCGGCGCGCTGGCGGAACTGGATCGCCAGCCCCGGGTGCTGGTGAGCGCCTCGGCAATCGGCTTCTACGGTGACCGTGGCGACGAGATCCTGACCGAGCAGAGTCCACCGGCTGACGACTTCTTGGCGTCGCTTTGCGCGCGTTGGGAGGCTGAATCGGCCCCCGCCGCCGAGGCCGGCATCAGAGTGGCCTGTGCGCGCACCGGCGTCGTGCTGAGTAGGCAAGGAGGTGCGCTCCCCAAGCTGCTGCGTCTGTTCAAGCTGGGCCTGGGCGGGAGGTTCGGGTCCGGGGCCCAGTGGTGGAGCTGGATCACCCTCGACGATGAGGTCCGGGCGATTGAGTGGCTGCTTGAGAACGACGTGCGTGGGCCGGTGAACTTGACGGCGCCGAACCCCGTCACCAATCGCGAATTCACCCGGGTCCTCAGCGCGGTGCTGTCGCGACCGGCCTGGTTACCAGTGCCCAGGTTCGGCCCGAGGTTGCTGCTCGGATCCGAGCTCGCCGACTCCCTGTTGTTCACCAGCGCCCGGGTGCGGCCGGCAGTTCTCCAATCGAGCGGGTTCACCTTCTCCCATTCCGACTTGGAGGGGACCCTGCGAAGCATCCTGAATCCGCCCGCTTCGTGAGTTGGGCGCCCCAGCATCAAGTACGGGAATACGCGTAGCGGGGCGGTTGTCGACCGTAACCTGGCGGCACCTCAGGACGTCCTAGAGCCAGCTTTCCCGGCTCCCGGTAGAGTTCGCACGGTGCTCCTGATCCCCATGTTTCAGAGCCTCGGGACCAAGGAGATAAGACGGGCATGAAGAAGGGCGTGGCGCAGGAAGGCAAGTCTCCTTCGCAGCTGATCGACGCCAGAATCAAGGAGTTGGGCGACTGGCGGGGCAAGGTGCTCAGCCGGCTCCGTACCCTCATTCACGAAGCTGATCCCGAAGTCGTCGAGGAGTGGAAGTGGAGAGGGGTTCCGGTGTGGTACCACGACGGAATGGTCTGCACCGGCGAGACCTACAAGAACATCGTGAAGATGACCTTCGCCAAGGGGGCGGCTCTGCAGGATCCTTCGGGCCTCTTCAATTCCAGCCTGGAGGGGAACACACGACGTGCCATCGACTTCCACGAGGACGACACAATTGACGAGAAGGCGTTGAAGACTCTCGTGCGCGCCGCCGTGACCCTGAACAAGTTCACAGCCTGAAAACGGTCGATCTGCTCATCCTTCGATCCCGCCCCGCCTCAATTCAGGATGTTCACGGCACGGGAGACGACGACTGCGACGGTCACCAGCGAGGCCAAGGACTGGATCATCATCAGCCATTTCGCCCAAGGGGTCAGCGGCATGGTGTCAGTCGGGCTGAACGCCGTCGCATTGGTGAATGACGTATAGAAGTAGTCAAGGAACCCCGGCGACCATCCGGGATCCGCACCCGGAGTCGACATCTGCGGGAAGAGGAAGTCAGGGCGACGGTGTGCGATCAATTGCCTGGCGGCGGGTCCGCCGCGGTCGAGTTCCCAATACCAGAGTGCGAACACGATCACGTTGGTGAGCCAAATGGGCACCGATGCATAGACGAGGGAACGTCCACCGGCTCGCGTTCCGTACAGCAACGCATGGATGAGGTCGGTGAGCGACACCACATTGGCCACGGTGATAAGGGCGATCATCGCCACACCGACTCCGCGCAGCCGCGATTCTTCCTTGGAGATGTGCCCGGGGTTGGTGACGAGGAGCACCAGCAGGAGCACTCCTTCCAAGGCGGGAACCAGGGCTCGGTTCCCGAGCCCTCGGATCACCCTTTCCGGCAGCGCCAGCTGCAATGCCATGGCGGCCACCACCGCCATCAGTGCCGGCCACCGGGGTTCCCCTTCCGAGCTGATACCCCACGCGACTTCGTCGTCCCGGCGCGCTCTCATTTCTCCCACCGGGCCAACGTACCCAGGCCTCGTCGTGGAAAGGGGGATGTCGGGTCGGCGTCATGGCAGGGCCATGCCGCCTTCAGTCAGCCGCCGATGTACTCCATGCCCTTGAGGATCGCCGGCATCGCCGCGTCGAGGTCGAGGACCACCTTGGACTCGAGCTCAAGGAACTCACCCAGTGCCATGCAGGTCTCCAGCTCGAAGGCGGCGGCAGCGTCGACATCGGTGGCCTTGGCCACGGTGACACCACTGGAGCCATCGCTGGTGATGTACCAGTTGACTCTCTCCACGTTGGGGTTCTCGGCCATTGACGCCTCGACTTTCCCCCACACCTGCATCATCCGGTTCGACTGTTCGGGTGACAGCGGCCGAGCCTTCCAGGTCGTGCATACCAGCATGGCGTTCCCCTTTCCTGTGCCTACGGCCGCACGTTACACCTGTCCCTTACCGCCTGCTCGGGAGTCTGGACCGGGCCTCACAGAGCCCCGGAGACGGCTCGCAGTGCGTCCTCGAAGCCGCTGATGTGGAGCGAGGTGATGCGCCCCCCGTCGGTCTCGAAGACGTCGCGGACGATGTGATCGGCTCCCCCGAGGTGCACCGCCAGATTGAGCGTGACCCGGCCGCCTTCAATGGTGAGCGGCCCCGGATCGGGCCGGAAGTCGTCGAAGGTGAAGGTGTTAGCTGCGTAGTAGCCGAGGATGGCATCGGGACCGACCAGGCGGACCCCGCCGCTCGTGAGCACCGTGGACGGCGAGAAGAGATCCCGGAGCAGGGAGACGTCGCGCGCCGTGACGGCCGCGAAGTAGTCGCCGATGATCGCCGCCGGACCGACGAGATGTGAAGGGAGGCGGTAGATCCGCCGGGCATTGAGGCCGAGCACCCTGGTCTGTGTCGGCGTGGGGCACGGGGCGATGGTGCGGCGGATGGCGTCGACTGCACCGGGGAAGGTGGCGTCGTGGTGCGGGTAGTCGCTGCCCCACACGATGCGCTCGGGACCGACGAACTCGGCCAGCACGGGAAGGGTCCGTTCGTCAACCTCGAAGCTGATGGCGCACTGGCGGGCGAAGTATTCCGAGGGGCGCAGCTCCATGTCCGGGCAGAACTCCCCGAACGACTCTGCCTGCTCATCCAGCCGTTCGAGCCAGAAAGGGGCCCAACCTCCGGAGGACTCCAGGAAGATGCATCGGAGTCCGGGGTGGCGCTCGAGCACCCCGAAGGCGATCAGCTGGGCGCAGGCCAGCATCTGTTCGAACGAATGGGAGACGGCGTGCAGGATGAGCGGATTGAAGGGTCTGTCGGCGCCGAGGGTAGGCACAATGACCGAGCTGCCTTCATGGATCCCGACCGGCACATTGAGCTCCTCCGCCACGTCCCACACCGGGTCGTAGGCGCGGTCGGACAGGGAGCGTCCGAGGCACGGGTTGGGTCGCACGAACGCGGCGGGGAAGCCGAGCTCGGTCACGGCGCGCCTTAGCTCTTGCGCCGCGGCGCCCGGATTCTGCAGGGGGAGCATGGCGGCGCCGAAGAGCCGGCGGGGATCAGCGCTGCAGTATCCGGCCAGCCAGTCGTTGTAGGCGGTGGCGATGGCGACGGCGGCGGCCGAGTCGGTGAGCGCGCCGGCGTACAGACCGATCGACGGGTACAGGACAGCCTGGTCGATGCCCTCGGCATCCATATCCTGCAGGCGGGCGTGCGGATCGGATCCGCCGGGTTGGGCGTCCGCCAACGGCTTGAAGGTGGAGGGGTCGCTGAAGGTGGAGCCCGGGCGGGCCAAGCTGCCCAGGGGCACGGCCAGGATCTCCTTGTCCCCGACCACCACATGCTCGTAGCCGCCCTCGTCCCGGTTGATACGGGGTCGGTGGCCGTCGGGCAGTCCCACCCAGGCCTCCATCGGTTCGACGACGTGCCCGTCGGCGTCGATGACGGGACCGGCCCGGGGTGGGAGCGGCAGGGCGGTCATGGGAGGGGAGGGCGCCACTCGTCCTCGAGGGGCAGGGCGTGGCGGAACAGCCCGGCGGCATTCCCCGCGGCGATGGCGCGTAGTTCGGCATCGCCCACGGCGCCCCACGTGTCGGTCAGCACCCGCTGCGTGTCGGGCCACGAGGAGTCGGCGTGGGGGTAGTCGCTCTCCACCATGATGTGGTCGACGCCGATGACATGGCGCATGGCCACGGAGGACGGGTCGTCGATGGAGCAGTACCAGAAGCTCCTTCGCAGCACCTCGCTCGGCAGCATGGACGAGGGCCAGGCGTGACTTTCGCTCCCCGAGGCCGAGTGGTGCAGGACGTAGTCGGCCCGGTCCATCAGCATGGGCACCCAGCCGATGCCGCCCTCGGACAGGGCGATGGCGAGTCCGGGGAAGCGCAGGGGAACGCCGGACCACAGCCACTCCCCGGAAGCCACGAGGGCGTTGACCGGGAACAAGGTGGGAAGCAGCTCGAAGGGCGGGTCAGGAGAGGGCAGGGGTGCCCATGACGATGCCCCGGTGTGCAGGCAGACAACCGTGCCGGTCTGCTCACAGGCGGCGAAGAAGGGATCCCAGTGGTCGGTGAAGATGGAAGGGAGGCCGAGCTGCGCCGGGAATTCGGGGAAGCTCACCGCCTTGAAGCCGCGGGCCGCGTTTTTCAACACCTCGTCGGCGGCCACCGTCACATCGGCCAGGTAGGGAAGCTGCAGGGGGATGATGCGTGCGGGATGGGTACCGGCCCACACCTCGTGGTGCCAGTCGTTGAAGGCACGCAGGCAGGCCAGGCCCAACTCCTTGTCCCTGGCTCGGGAGTAGACGGCTCCGCAGAACCCCGAGACCAGCGAGGGGAAGCACAGCGAGGCCCAGATTCCGGCCCGGTCCATGTCGTCGATGCGCGCGTCGATGTCGAAGCAGCCGGGCCGCATCTGGTCGAAGCGGGCCGGCTCCATGCTCCACTCCTCCCGGGGCCGCCCCACCACGGCATTGAGGCCCACGTTGGGGTAGCGGTTCCCCTCGAAGACCCAGCACTGGGTGCCGTCGACATCCTCCACTATGTGCGGGGCACCGTCGGCCAGGGAGGCCGGCAGGCGTCCGACGAAGAGATCCGGCGGCTCAATGAGGTGGTCGTCCACCGAAATGATGGGCACGGTGATGGCCCGCCGATCCGGGTCGGGCAGCAAGGTGGCGGACTTCTGAGTGCCGGCGGCTCCCACGAAGGGAGCACACTATCGTGAGGCGCGGCGCCGGTTCCCGGGGGAGACATGACCACGAACGCAGCGGAGGTGAGGGCGTGACGGAGCACATCGGGCTGGTCATCGACGGGTCCGTCGTGGCCGGTGCGGCCGGCACCTACCCCGTGACCAACCCGGCGCGTCCCGGCGAGGTGGTGCTCGACGCCCCGGCTACCTCACCCAATCAACTGGACGAGGCGGTGCAGGCGGCCCGCCGCGCACTCAATGAATGGTCCACGCTCTCCATGGGGGACCGGGCCACCGCCGTCATCGCGGCAGCCGCAGCCGGTGTGGCCGCGGTGGAGGCCGGCGACCTGGCCCGGCTCCTGACCCGTGAGCACGGCAAGGTCTACTGGGAAGCCCAGTTCGACGCCGGCACCATGAGCGGGATGGCCAGTGGCTTCGCACCCCTGGCGACGGACGCCCTGGCGGCCCGGTCACTCGGTGGCGGCACGCGGGTGGAGTGGGTGTCCCACGGCGTGGTGGGCGCCATTCTGCCGTTCAATTGGCCTGTGTCGGTCATGGCCAACAAGGTGCTCCCGGCGCTGCTCGCCGGCAACACGGTGGTGGTCAAGGCACCTCCCACGTGCCCGGGGACCGTGCTCCTGGTGGCGGCCGCCATGGCCGCGGTTCTGCCGTCCGGTGTGCTCAATGTGATCAACGGCCCCGATGCCGCCCTGGGGGCGGCCCTGGTGGGCCATCCCGGGGTCGACATGGTGTCCTTCACCGGCGGTGTGGCGACCGGCCAGGCCGTCATGGCTGCCGCCGCCGCCACCACGAAGCCCGTGGTCCTGGAGTTGGGGGGCAACGATCCCGCCCTCCTGGCGCCCGATGTGGCGGTGGACGACGCACTGGCCGGCCGCCTCATTGAGGCTGCCTTCGTCACCAGCGGGCAGGTCTGCATGGCGGTCAAGCGCCTCTACGTCCACCGCGACCGGCTGGAGGAGACGGTGGCGGCGCTGGTCGATCGGCTGTCCTCCGAGGTGGTGGGCGACGGCCTGGCCGACGGGGTGACGATGGGGCCGGTGCACCTGGCCGCCGCCCGCGACCGGGTGGAGGCTTTCATTGCCGAGGCGGTACAAGGCGGGGCCAAGGTGCACCGCCCGGGCCGGGTGCGGGACCACGACGCCGGGCAGGGTGGCTACTTCGTCTCCCCAGCCCTGGTGGTCTCCCCGCCGCCCGGGGCGCGGATTGTGTGCGAGGAGCAGTTCGCGCCGGCGCTCCCGGTCATCCCCTATGACGATCTGGATCAGGCCGTGGCGATCGCCAACGACTCGGAGTTCGGGCTGTGTGCGTCCATCTGGAGCAACGACGACGCCCTCGCCGCCGACGTGGCGCCTCGTCTGCAGGCCGGCACCGTCTTCGTCAACACCCACGGGATCACGGCCATCGATCCCCGGGCGCCCATGGGAGGATGGAAGCAGTCGGGCTTCGGTGTCGAACTGGGCCCGGAAGGCATGCAGGCCTTCGCCCGCCAGCGGGTGGTGGTGCGCCAACCCGGCCCGGGCCGCGCGGAGGCCAGGCCGTGACGCTGGCCATCCGGGGCGGGATCGTGGTCGACGGCACCGGCGTTCCGCCGGTGCCCGGCGATGTGGTGATCGACGAGGGGCGCGTCGTGGCCGTGGGTCCCGGGGTCGGGAGGTCGGCCGAGTCGACGGTCGACGCCGGGGGCATGCTGGTGGCCCCGGGCTTCGTCGACCTCCACACCCACTACGACGCCCAGCTCTTCTGGGATGCCGACGCCAGCCCGTCGCCGCTGCACGGCGTCACCACCGTGCTGGGCGGCAACTGCGGCTTCTCGCTGGCGCCGACTGCACCCGAGCACGTGGACTACCTCGCCCGCATGATGGCCCGCGTCGAGGGGATGCCCCTGGCCGCCCTGCAGGAGGGGCTGCGCTGGGACTGGACGTCGTTCGGCCAGTGGCTGGGCCGTCTGGACGGGCACGTGGCCGTGAACGCCGGGTTCCTGGTCGGTCATTCGACCTTGCGCCGCCTGGTCATGGGCGATCGGGCCGTGGGTGGCAAGGCGTCGGAATCTGACCTTTCGGCCATGGAGGCGGAGCTGCATTCCGCCCTGGAAGACGGCGCGCTGGGCTTCTCGACCTCCCAGGTGCACACCCACAACGACGGCGACGGCCGGCCCGTCCCCTCACGGGCGGCCGACCGGGCCGAGCTCGAATTGCTGGCGGCCGCCGTCCGGGAGCACGACGGCACCACCGTGGAGATGATCGTCCCCGGCTGCCTCAACGGCTTCTCCGACGAAGAGATCGACCTCCTCTCGACGATCTCGTTGCTGGCTGACCGGCCGGTGAACTGGAACGTGCTGGGTGTCTCGGCCATGAATCCTGACGGGGCCTGGAGCCAGTTGGCGGCCGGGACCGAGGCGGCGGCCCGTGGGGCGACGGTGGTGGCCCTCACCCTGCCCCACACCATGGAACTCCGCCTGAGCTTCGCCCACGGTGCCATCCTTGACGGCCTGCCCGGATGGCGTGAGGTGTTCGCCCTCCCCGTCCCCGAGCGCTTGGTGGCCCTGGCCGATCCCGAAACCCGCCGTCGCCTTGACGCCGGCGCCCAGTCCGACGAAGCCGGGATTCTGCGCCACCTGGCCGTCTGGGAGCGGCTGGTCTTTGAGGAGACGTTCGTGGCTTCCAACGCGGGCGCAGAGGGCCGCTCGGTGGGAGACGTGGCCCGCGAGCGGGGCATCGATCCGTTCGACGCCCTCCTCGACGTGGTCGTTGCCGACGGGTTGCGCACCGGACTACGACCGCCCATCCCCGCGTCGGAGGGCGACTGGGCCCTGCGCGCGGCCATCTGGCAGGATCCCCGTTCCATTGTGGGCGGGTCCGATGCCGGGGCCCACCTCGACACCATGTGCGGGGCCGTCTACTCAACCTCCATGCTCGGAGACGGTGTCCGGGCCCGCGGCCTTCTGAGTTGGGAGGAGGCGATCCGCCAACTGACCGACATCCCGGCCCGCCTGTACGGGCTGCGCGACCGGGGGCGCCTGGTGGCCGGGGCCCATGCCGACGTGGTGGTCTTCGACCCCGGCTCCATCGGCCACGGCGCCGTGCGCACCCGCGACGATCTGCCCGGTGGGGCCAGCCGGCTCTATGCCGAGGCCGAGGGCATCGCCCACGTGCTGGTCAACGGCACCGCCATCGTCTCGGACGGGGAGTTCACCGGCGCCCGGCCCGGCCGGGTGCTGCGTTCGGGTCGCGACACCGAGACCGTCCATGCGGGGAGCGACTGGGCCGAGGCGGCGCGATGAGTCGAGCCAATGTCGTCGACGCCGACGCCCACGTGGTCGAGGGAGCGGAATTCGTCATGGAGGTGCTGCGTCGCTTCCCCGACCAGGTGAGCATTCGCGACGACGGCATCCTCGGTGTCGTCATGGAGGGACGTGCTTACCCTGATCCGGTTGGACCGGGGGCGGGCTGCCCGGCCGACCGTGGAGTGAGCGACGAGCCCGGACTCGACGCCACCTCGGCGGCGGGGATCCTGGCCAATGCCGACGCCGACGGCATAGACGAAATGGTCCTGTTCCCGAGCTTCGCCATGTGCGTTCCTTCACTGCGCGATCCGCAATTGGGCACCGCCGTGGCCCGCCTCTACAACGAGTGGGCGGCGGCACTGGTGGCCGAGGGCCAGAGGCGGCTCCATGCGGCCGCCGTGGTGCCCATTGAGCACGGCGAGCTGGCGCTGCAGGTCCTCAGGGAGGCCAAGGAGCTCGGCCTGGTCTGCACGGTGGTGCCGCCGGCGCTGGCCACGCGCAACCTGGACCACCCGGACCTTTCGCGGTTCTTCAGCGCGGCCTGTGACCTGGACATGCCCCTCGGCGTGCACGGGGCACCCGGCTTGCACATGCCCAAAATCGGCGTCGACCGCTTCGAGAACTACGTGCAGGTTCACTGCGTGAGCTTCCCGTTCGATCAGATGACCGCCATGACGGCTTTGGTCAGCGGGGGCGTCTTCGATCGCCACCCCACTCTGCGGGTGGCCTTCCTTGAGGCGGGTGCCGGTTGGTTGCCTTGGTTCGTGGAGCGGCTGGGGGAGCACTACGAGGCCCGGGGTGATTGGATCCAAGACGGTTGGCAGCGCCACCCTGACGAGTACGTGTCGGCAGGGAACGTCTGGGTGACCTGCGAGCCCGACGAGCGCATGCTCCCCGCCGTGGTGCAGCAACTCGGCGCCGGATGCGTGATGTTCGCCAGTGACTACCCCCACTGGGACGGGGCCTGGCCGCACTCCTCGACCGAGCTGCTTGAGCAGCCGTTGGACCCGGCGCCGCTGGCTGCGGTTGCCGGGGGGAACGCCCGTCGCTTTTACTCGCTGCCCGAGGCCTGAACCGCGGCGAGTCAGAGGAGGCGGGTAGCGAGCGGGACCTCCCTGACCCCGCCACCTGTGCGGGTGATGGCGTGGGCCTTTTTCCCCTCGACCTCGGTAAAGGCCTCGTGGAGGTCGCTGCCGAAGAACACCAGCCCCGTCCCGTCCTCGGTGGCATAGCCGTCGGGCAGCGTTCCGTCACCGATGAGGCGGTGGATCAGGGGCCGCCGCTCGGCCTCGGAGTCATGGTGGGGACTGTTGGAGTACGGGAGGAAGGCCAGCCCGTCGGTGACCGGTCGCAGTGGCAGGCCGAACGAGTCGGTGGTACCGCCGACATGCCTGCACAAAGAACCGGCCGACACCCCCGCCAGCACCACGTCCTCCTCCCAGCACTGGCGCAGGATCACATCAAGGCCGTGCAACCTCCACAGGGCCGGCAGGTTGGCTGTGCTGCCGCCACCCACCCAGATCACGTCCTGGGCCAGGAGGTGCTCCCGGACTTCGGGCACGTTCGGCATGGGGAAGAGGGAGAGGTGGGAGCTCACGAGGCCCAGTTTGGAGAAGGCGTTGTGGGCCGCGGACAGGCGGGTGGAGTCGTCTCCCACCGCGGTGGCGATGACGCTGATCCGGCGGCCCGGCCCGGCCCGGGCCAAGTCCAGGGCGAGTGCGAAGGACGGCCCCGGGCGCAGATCCTGGGGGTCGGGCCCGTCGGATTGAAACCCGATGCTGGTGGCCAGGATCGTCGTTTGTCGGGCGGTCACCTCCCGGGGAGCACCTCGGGATTGACGATGTGGAGCGGCCTCGCCCCGGCCATCAGCCGGCAGAGGTCCTCGGCGATGGTGCGGGTGTGGTTCGATTCGGTGTCATAGGTGGCCCCGCCGATGTGGGGGGTCAAGACGACGGAGGGGAACTCGGTGAGCGGGTGATCGGGGGCCAGGAACTCGCCTTCGAAGTGATCGAGTCCCGCCGCGCTGACCTTGCCCGAGCGCAGGGCGGCCACCAGGGCATCGGTGTCATGGATCTGGGCCCGGGCGGTGTTCAGGTAGACCACGCCGTCGCGCATTTTGGCGAAGGCGTCGGTGCCGATCATCCCGGTGGTCTCCTCGGTCACTGGGGCGTGGACCGAAATGACGTCGGAGCGGCTGAACAACTCCTCGAGGCTGCTGGTGGCGTCCGGCGCGTAGGGGTCATAGGCCAGCACGTCCATGCCCAGGCCCCGCAGGCGCCAGCGCAGGGCCCGTCCGACGGCACCCAGGCCGACCAGCCCCACTGTCTTGCCGGCCATCTCCCACGACCGGAAGCGCTGGTAGGGGATGGACCCGTCCCGGTAGATCTCACCCTCGCGTACGTCGCGGTCGGCCGGCACCACGCCGCGGGTGGCGGCGAAGAGCAGAGCCACGGCCAACTCGGCCACGGCGTCGGCGTTGCGTCCCGGCGCGTGGAGCACCGGCACGCCGGCGGCAGTCGCCGCGGCAACGTCGACGTTGTTCGGGTCCCCGCGGCAGCTGGCCACCGCGATCATCGGCTGTTCGTACAGCTCCGCGCCGCAGACATCGCTCTCGACCACGACGATGTTGGCGTGCTCATCGACCGCCCGGGCGGCCAGCTGTTCGGCGTTGTAGATACGCAGACTCGGCTGGTCCAACCAGGAATCGAGCACCAAATCGGCCAGTTGGTGCAGCAGATCGAGCCCGGGACCGCTGACGGCGGCGGTCACCAGTGCCTTCGGGCGGGTGCTGCTCATGCGCGCGAACCCCTCTCGTTGGGTGGAACTTCGTCCATACTGTCGGATCATGACACGAATGTCAGGCGTATGAGCAACCACGTTGGCCACGTCACGGTGGGGGTCGACATCGGCACGACGGCGGTCAAGGCCCTGGCCGTCGACGACGATGGGCAGGTGCTCGCCCGCAGCCGTGTACCACACCAGATCGTGGCCCCCGAGCCCGACATCCTGCGCCACGACGCCCGCCGGGCCTGGCGGAACGGCCCGAAGAAGGCCTACGCCGCAGTGACCGCCCAGCTGGCGGAGATCGGCCGGCCCGAGGTGGCAGGGGTGACCGTGGCCGCCATGGTGCCGTCGCTCACCGCGGTCAACCGCAACGGGGTGCCCATACTTCCCGGGCTGCTCTATGGCGACCAGGAGGGTCGCCCGGCGGCGGCCACCGACTCCCCATCCACCTTGCCGGCGGGTGCCATGACCGACGCCGAGGGCTTCCTCCGCTGGGCAGTGGCCGAGGCACCGGGTGCCCGCGGCTATTGGCCCAGCCAGGCCGTGGCCACGTACGCGCTCGCCGGCTTACCCGCCATCGACACCGCGGTGACCGCGTCCCTGGGTGATCTGCACTACTTCGGCGATTGGAATACCAATCTTCTGGAGACCATCGGAGTGGCCGCGTCGCAGCTGCCCGCCGTGGTTCCCCTGGCCGAGCCCGCCGGCACGTTGCCCGGATCGGAGACTGTCTTCACCGGGGGCACCATCGACGCTCTGTGCGACCAGGTCGTGGCCGGCGCCACCGAGCCGGGGGATGTGCTGGTGATCTTCGGTGCCACCCTGGTGGTGTGGGCCCTCACCTTGGATTGGCTGGAGGTGCCGGGACTGATCAGCTACCCCCACACCACGCCCGACCGTTTCGTGATCGGCGGTCCCAGCAATGCCGGAGCCCTCTTCGTCGACTGGGCTCGCACCCTGCTCCGTGACGCACCCCTGCCCGGTCCCGGCCGCGAGCGCCTGGACCCCCGGCTCGGCCGCCCCGACCGGGTACCGGTGTGGCTGCCCTACGTGCGCGGCGAGCGGACCCTCTTCGAGGACCACACGCTGCGCTCCAACATCTACGGCCTCGACATCGGCACGGGTGCGGAGGCGATGGAAAGGGCGGCCTTTGAGGCCAGCGGTTTCGTCATCCGGCGCATGCTCGACCGGGCCGGGGTCAGGGCCTCCCGCATCGTCGCCAGTGGCGGCGGTTCGCGCGTCACCGCCTGGATGTCGGCCGTGGCCGACGCCACCAATCTGCCGGTCGATGCCGTGGCGGTCCCCGAAGGGGCGGCCCGGGGCGCGGCTTATTTCGCCCGTATGGCCGCCGGGTTGGAGACCTCGCTGGACGATTCGGTGCGCTGGGCCGGGGTCGGGCGCCGGATTGAGCCGGATCCGGTGTGGGCGCGCGCCGCCGAGGTGCGCTATCAGCGGTTCAGCGAGCTGGGATCGGGGCGGTAGTTCGGGTTCAGGGGCCGTTCGGTGTGAACGCCACCTTCAGGGCGCCACTCTGATCCTGCCGGGCGATCGCCTTGAGCGCGGGCCACCACTCTTTCAGGGCAAAGCGGTGGGTCAGCATCGGGGTGATGTCGAGCCGACCGTCGGAGACCAGTTGGAGGTAGTGCGCGATGGCATGCTGGCGCACGCCGTCAAGGTCCTCCATGCCGAAGGCGTTCGAGCCGGCGATGGTGATCTCCTTGAAGTAGATGGGCGTCGACTCCCAGCGCTCGGGGGTGGCCACACCGGTGTAGACCAGCCGGCCTCGCTCGGCCAGGACGCGCACCCCCACCTCGAGCGTCTCCGCCTTGGCGATGGAGTCGTAGACGACGTCAATGTGGCCGGGATGGGTGATGGGCAGCCCGTCGAGCGGCATGTGCAGGACGGCGCCCGACCACTCCGCCAGCGCCTCCACAAGCGCCAGGCGGGGCTCGTGGGTGAAGACCTCAGAGGCGCCGAATTGGCGTGCCATCTCCTGTTGAGCCTCGAAGCGTGCCACCACGCCGACTTCGACATCGGGGTAGAGGGTGCGCAGAATGACCACGCTGGTGAGCCCGAGGGCTCCGGCCCCGTAGACCAGGACACGACCGCCCGGCGGCGGGGGATGCCGGACGATGGCATGGAAGGAGACGGAGAAGGGGTCGGCCAGCACGGCCGCCTCGTCGGAGATCCCGTCGGGCACCGGGATCAGCATGGAGTCGTGCGCCGCCAGGAGCTCGGCCCACGCGCCGGGGGCACCGGTGATCACGCCCAGGTGCACGCCCGGACCCAGATCCCCCTTGGTGAAGCTCCAGCACAGGCTCAGGTCTCCGGCGGCGCAGGGCGGGCACAACGGCGTGATGCCGCGGGGACCGCAAGTGAGCCACGGGTTGAGCACCACCCGCTGTCCGACGTCGAGCCCGGTGGCGGCCGGACCGAGCGCCACCACTTCGGCCACCACCTCGTGCCCGGGCACGTGGGGGAGTGACGAGAAGGCCGCCATGGGATTGTCGATGTCGCCCGTGCTGAAGTCGCCCAGCACCAGCTTGGCGTCCGAGCCGCAGATGCCGGCGAGTATGGGTCGGGTCAGCACCCAGTCCGGGCGGACCAGCCGGGCGTCGTCGATCTCGTGGAGCCCGAAGGGGATGGCCGCCAACTTGGTCTCCAGCTCATCGTGGGGGGTGGGGCGGACCTCGTCGGGAGCCGGTGGTGCGCCGAAGACCAGTGCCCTCATGGGGCACCCTTGGCAGCCGCCTGGTCGGTCATGGCGCGCATGCCGACCAGGAATGCATCGAAGTCGGACGTCTTCATCTCAATGACCGCCTTCATGTCGGGGAGGTAGTGCTCGAAGTGCTCGCTGTCGATGGCGTCGACGATGCCCCCGGCGATCTCCTCCGGGGGGACCTTGGGCCCGTCGTAGAGGGGCGCGTCATTGTCGGGTTGATCCCAGATTTCGGTGTCGATGGCCCCCGGGAGGATGAGCTTGACGCTGACGCCGGAACGGTCCAGGTCGATGGCCAGGGACTCGCTCCATCCGGCCAGGGCGAACTTCGAACCGGAGTAGGCCGCCTCGGTGGTGATGCCCAGCCGCCCTCCCAGGCTGGAGACATTGACGATGGTGCCCGATCGCCGTTCGCGCATCCGCGGCAGGAGGGCCAGGGTGATGGCCACCGGGGAGAAGTAGTTGATGGTCATGGTCCGTTCCACCTCGGCCAGGGTGAGCCGGGTGGCGTGCCGCCGCATGGGGACGGCGGCGTTGTTGATCACGACGTCAATGCCGTCATAGTGGTCCCAAATGGCCACTGCAAGGTCGGCAGCGGCCGCGGGAACCGAGAGGTCGGCCGCCCAGCGCTCGGACTGGGGTGACGTGAGGCGGCAATCGGCCAGGACGGCGTCGAGCCGGTCCCGGCGGCGGGCCACCAGAGCCACGGTGTCGCCGCGCCGGGCCAGCTCACGGGCAACAGCGGCGCCGATGCCCGAGGAGGCGCCGGTCACCAGGACGGTCCGACCAGTCCTCACAGCGCTCACTCGGTCAACACCCCCCATGCGGGTACTCGGTACCGGGTTCCGGAGTTCCGGACGCCGGCAGATTTCGGGGTGAGCGAGGGGTCTCGAACCCCCGACCTCCAGGACCACAACCTGGCGCTCTAACCAACTGAGCTACGCCCACCGAGGGGCACAAGTGTGGCACATCGTCCCGGGGTCGGGGGGCGGTATGCGAGGCTGGTGGGGAACCTACTGGCCCCCGTAGCTCAGCGGACAGAGCAGTGGACTTCTAATCCAATGGTCGCAGGTTCGAGTCCTGCCGGGGGCGCTGCCGGGGGCGCGCTTGTGCTGTGGCTCCCATGGCGTCGAGCAGCTCCCCGACGTCGTCGGTGATGACGATCCGCTCCAACTGGGCGGATTTGATGAACTCCATGGCGACGGCCCGGGAGAGGAACGAGAGGAGATCGTCGAAGAAGCCTTCGACGTTGAGGATCCCGCACGGCTTGCTGTGGATGCCCAACTGGGCCCAGGTCACCGATTCCATGAACTCCTCATAGGTGCCGAACCCGCCCGGCAGCATGATGAAGCCATCGGAGAGCTCGGCCATGTGGGCCTTGCGTTCGTGCATGGTGCGCACAACCTGAAGATGGCTGAGCTCGGCGTGCGCAATCTCGTGGCCCGCCAGGGATTCGGTAATGACACCGGTCGCCTGACCTCCGGCGCCGAGGGCCGCGTCGGCCACCACGCCCATCAGGCCCACCGAGGCGCCGCCGTAGACGAGTCCGATGCCGCGCCCGGCCAATGAAGTACCGAGCTGGCGCGCCGCCCGGGAGAACGCCGGGTTGGAGCCGGGGCTGCTTCCGCAGAACACGCACACGCGGGAGAGGACGCTCACGCCATGCTCCCCTGGACGGAAAGGTCTTCGGCTGCCGGCGAACCACCCAGGCGACCCCGGCGCACAATGGTCTCGGCTGCATCAGCGTCGTGGATGGACAGGGAGAAGCCGACTGCGGCCAGGGCGAAGAGAGCGGCCGTGAGGAAGGCCATGTGATAGGCCCGCATGTCGGGTGGAGATGCGCCCCCGGCGGCGCGGGCGGAGCCCACGCCGATGAGGACGGTCGAGAGGATGGCCACGCCGGTGGCGCTCCCTACCTGTCGCATGGTGTTGAACAAGGTCGAGGCCCGACCCATGGAGGTCGGTGAGATCATGGCGAACGAGGCCGCCTGGTTCGGGATCATCACCTGGGCCATCGTCAGGCCAAGGACGAACATGAGGCCCCGGATGAGCCAGAGGTTGGTGGCCACGCTGATCTGGGTGAGCAGGAGCATGGTCAGGGTGAGGCCCACCAGGCCACCCGTGACGTGACGGCGGGGTCCCAATCTCGGGTAGATGACGCGGCTGGCCAGCTGGGCACCGGCCATCACGCCGAACGCCTCGGGAAAGGTAGAGAGACCCGATTGCAGGGCGGAGAGTCCCCGGGCGTCCTGGAAGTAGAGCGGGACCAGATAGAGCATGCCGAGGAACGCCGCTGCGGCCAGG
>DATLSH010000033.1:0-67620 GCA_035534235.1 Acidimicrobiales bacterium
CCCGGGGTGCGCCCGATCATCTGCCAGGCGTCCATCCCGATGGCCAGCACTTCGCGCGTGCGTGAATCCAGTGCCACCACGGTGGGTTCGTTGAGCACCAGTCCCTTGCCCCTGGCGTAGACCAGCGTGTTCGCCGTCCCCAGATCGATGGCCAGGTCGCGCGACATGAGGCCTCATGGTACGGCCGGATGCCGCCGCGACCGCATTTCGCTGCCTGCCCTCGGTAGCCTCCCCTGGGTGAGTCCCACCGCCGGAGAGCCTCCGGCCCGTGATCCGGGGGAGGGAGGGGCGGGCGGTCAGCCCGACGATGCCGAGGTGCCCCTGCGCGGCTGGATCGATCCCGACGACCGCCTGTGGCGCCATCCGAGCGAGGTTGCCGGTGCCCGAACCGGTACCGGTCCCGGCCTGCCGGCTGCACCGCGCCCAACCCCACGCCTCATGATCCTGATCAGCGCCGTGGCCGTCCTGGCGGCCGGAGCGGGGGCCACCGTCCTCCTCTCCCCCGGCGCCAGCCACCTGGCCACCGACGCGGGCGTCGGCGGGGTTGCCGCGCCCTTGACCACGGTGGCCGCCTACGCCAGTGCCATCCCCACCGTCGCCGCCGCGGCTGGGCGCTCCATGGTGGAGCTCCGCGTCTCCACCCCCACGGGGTCGTTCTTCCTCACCGGGGTGGCCGTGGCCGAGGGCGGCCTGGTGGCCACCCCGGCCGATACGCTCACCGGCCCGCACACCATCTCCATGGTCGGCCCCGGTGGGCAGCTGCAGCCTGCTTCCATTGTGGCCGTCGACCGCGCCTCCGATCTGGCTCTGGTCACCGTGCCCGACGACCTTCCCGTGGCCCCCTTCGCCGACGACGCCGCGCTGGTGCCCGGCTCGGCCGATATGACGCTGAGCCTGTCCCCGCCCCTGACCCCTTCCACGGCGGCGCCCGCGCTGCACTGCACGCCGGGTTCGGTCAGCGCGGTGGCCACCCCCATCGGGGCCGGTCCGGCCGATGGCATGGCGGGAATTGAGTCCAGCGCCACGGGGGTGACCGGGGAGCCCGGGGACCCCTTGTTGAATGCCGGCGGTGCCGTCGTCGGCCTGCGCGACGGCGACGGCCCGAGGGCGGGGCACGGCCCCACCTTCCTGCCGACCCAACTGGTGCTCGGCGTCATGGACGACCTGCGCTCCACCAATCGGGTGGAGCACGGCTGGCTGGGTCTGGCCGGATCCGACACCGGGGCACCGGCTGCACCGAGCGGCGCCGTGGTGGCGTCGGTGGCACCCAGCGGACCGGCGGCCGGCCATCTGCACGCGGGCGAGGTGGTCACGGGGGTGAACGGGGCTCCGGTCCGCACCATGGCTGAGTTGCGGGCTCGCCTCTACGTGCTGGCACCCGGCACCACGGTCGCGCTCTCGGTCCTTGACGGCACCATGACCCGTGTCGTCGACGTGACCTTGAGCGCCTCCCCGTAGCATGCAGGCGTGAGCATGTTCGGTTCCCACGACCCCGACAACCCGATGGGAGGCCTCCTCGGGGACCTGCTCAAGGTCATCGGCTCGGCGCCCGGTGGTGTGGACAGCTGGTTCGATGCCGCCCGCACACTGGCCTTCGGGGTGGCCACCGACGATGGCGAGGACGACAACGCCGATCCGCTGGTCCGCATCGCCTTCGAGGAGCTGGCCCGGGTGGCCGAGCTCCATGTGGCCGACGCCACCGGAATCCCTCTGACCACCGGAGGGTCCAGCATCTCCTTCGATGCCGTGGGGCCGGGCCAGTGGTCGTTCCGCCTGCTAAATGCCTACCGTCCCACCCTGCAGCTGATGGTCGAGGCACAGCAACAGGCGGCGGCCGCCCTGCCGCCGCCGGGCGAGTCCGATCCGCTCGGGGCCGACGCTCCCGGTGGTCTGGCCGGTCTGTTGAGTCAGTTCGCGGTGACCATCGGCCCCGTGTTCCTCGGCATGCAGTTCGGCTCGGCCGCCGGCCACCTGGCCCGGAGGGCCTTCGGGCAGTACGCCCTCCCGCTGCCCTGGCCCGAGTCGCACACCCTTCTGCTGGTCCCGGGCAACGTGGCCCAGTTCGCCGAGGACTGGAGCCTGCCGCTGCAGGAGGTCCAGCTCTGGGCCTGCCTGCGCGAGCTGACCATGCACGCAGTGCTGACCCGTCCCGGCGTGCGCGCCTCCCTCACCACCCTGCTGGCCGACGCGTCGGCCCATGCCGCGGCGGCGCAGCGCTCCATTGTGGAGCGCCTGAGCGACGGGCTGGGGGAACCGGACGATCTGGAGGACGCCCTGAGTGATCCCGAGGCGCTCCTGGCCGACCTCATCAGTCCCGAGCAGCGCAACATCTCGGGTGCCCTCACCGCCCTCACGACGGCCATCGGCGCCTACGTCGACCACATCACCACGGGCATCGCGGCCACCTTGACGTCGTCACCGGCCGCCCTGCGTGAGGCCTGGTACCGCTACCGGGTGGAAGACGGGAAAGGCGAACAGGCCTTCGCCGGGCTCTTCGGGCTCAACATGGGCCAAATTGAGGTGGACCGGGGGGCCGCCTTCATCGACGGCGTGGTCGAACGGGCCGGCGAGGACGCCCTGGCGCGCCTGTGGTCCGACGAGGCGGACCTGCCCACACCGGCCGACGTGGACGCCCCCGGCCTGTGGCTGGCTCGCATTGGCCTGATGGACTAGGCCTCCGCCCCCTCTTCCAGGAAGCCCAGGTCCCACTCCAGGGCCAGATTCTCCCGCTCGGCGTCGCGCACCACGCGCTCGCGGTTGCGGCGGAACTGGGGGTCGTGGGGCGGCAGCAGCACCAGCCGGGCCTGTACCCGATCGCGGAACTGGTCGACCACCTCGGCGGGGCCGAAATCCGACTGCACGGCCCAGTGGGGCGCCACCGGACCCAGATAGACCACGCGGACATGGCCGATCGGCTCAATCGGTTCGGTGATCTCTCCTGTGTCGTCCTCGACATCCGGGGACATGGCACCTCCTGGCAATGGGCGAACGGCCGTCAGCGTACCGGACCCCACTCCGGGCAGTTCCCCCGCCCCTTCGTGCGCCCCTTGTGCCTGGGTGGCCAGATTCTTACGAACTTCCTATGGGCTGGATATTCACGCTGACCAAGACTTTCGGTAGAATGGTGCGTGAAAAGGGAGTCGAACAATGAATACCGATTGGATGGCCCGGGGGAAGTGCAAGGAAGTTGCACCGGACATCTTCTTTCCCAATGACGGCATGGGCGTGCTGTTGGCCCAGCGCATCTGCGGCGAGTGCCCGGTGGCCGAGGAGTGCCTTGAGTATGCGCTGAGCAACCACATCGACCACGGAGTGTGGGGCGGCACCTCCGAGCGCGAGCGCCGTCGCCTCCTGCGCCGGCGGCGCATGGCGCGCACCGTCTCGGTCGGCTAGCCGCCACACCCCAAGCCTCGCCTCGCCGCGGGGCACACGCGCCACGCGGCAGCCCATGTGAAGCTGGAGCTGTGCTCGTCGAATGCGTGGTCAACATCAGCGAGGGCCGGGACGAGCCCATCCTCGCCGAGCTGGCCGCCGCCGCGTCGCCCTGGTTGCTCGACCGGCACTCCGACCCCGGGCACCACCGCTCCGTCCTCACACTCGGCGGCCCCGCCGATGCGGTGGCCGAGGCGGTCAAGGCTCTGGCCACGGCCACCGTGGCCCGGCTCGACCTTGCCGCGCACATCGGGTCCCACCCGCGCCTGGGCGTGCTCGATGTGGTCCCCTTCGTCCCCTACATCCCGGGCGCGCCACCCCCCACCGGCCTGGACGCGGTGCTCCCCCTGCGGGACGCCTTCGCCCGCTGGCTAGGTGCCACCTTGGGTGTGCCGGGCTTTCTCTACGGACCTCTTCCCGGCGGCCGGACCCGGACCCTGCCCGACATTCGGCGCCACGCCTTCGGCGACCTGGCCCCCGACTTCGGCCCCGACCGGGCCCACCCGACGGCCGGGGCCACGGCCATCGGGGCCCGGGGCGCACTGGTGGCCTACAACGTGTGGGTCTCGACGCCGCTCGTGGCCCGCCGGGTGGCGCCTCTGGTCCGCAGCCCGTTGGTGCGGGCCCTCGGCCTTGAAGTGGGCACCCGGGCCCAGGTCTCCTGCAACCTGATCGATCCGGTGCACTTCGGCCCGGCCCAGCTCTACGATGCCGTGGCCACGCAGGTCGCTTCCGTTGGCGGCGCCGTGGAGGGTGCCGAGTTGGTCGGCCTCATCCCCGAGAACGTCCTGCAGGCGGTCCCGCCGGCTCGTTGGGCCGAGCTCGGCCTGGCGGCCGGCGCAACCGTCGAAGCTCGCTTGACCCCTTAGGCGAGACCGATGCAGGCGGCCTCTGCCAGCCTCAAGAGGCGTGGACGACGTCCCGTCGCGACAGCGCACGGGCCCGGCGCAGGCGCCGGCGCTCCCGCTCGCTCATGCCGCCCCAGATGCCGAACTTCTCCCCGTTGGCCAGGGCGTACTCAAGGCAGTCCTCGCGCACAACGCAGCCGCGGCACACTTCCTTCGCCTCGCGGGTCGATGCCCCCCTTTCGGGGAAGAACAGGTCTGGATCGACTCCCATGCAGTTGGCCTGAATCTGCCAGCTGCGTTCCTGGCGACCGTAGAGAGTGGTGACAACGTCCACTGGTGCGCCCCCCTTCGCCACTTAGGTGGCATCCGTGTAGTTACAACGGTGTCATCTTTCACCAAACCGTCACGGAACGCAAGGGGGAGATTTGGAAACTCGTGCCTGGGCCTTGTCCAGGCCGTGCCTCAGGGCGCCTCAGCCGGCCGGGCGCAGGATCCGGCGGTGCTGCAGGAAGTCCACCAGGACGTAGCCACCCAGGGCATCGGGGGTGGTGTAGAAGGTCCGCCCCCCGTTGACCCGGGCGATCTGCTCCACGAAGGGGTAGTGCGTGCGCTGCAGGTCCAGGGCGAAGGTGTTGATCACAATGCCGGCCCGGGTGCAGCGGATGACCTCGGCCATGGTGCGGCGCAGGGTCTCGGCCACCGGGGGGTAGTTGAAGAAGACCTCGCCGTAGTCGTCGATGTGGGCCGTGGGTTCACCGTCGGTCACCACAATGACCTGCTTGGTGCCGTGCTGGTGGGCCAGCATGCGCCGGGCCAGAGCCAGGGCGTGCTGCAGGTTGGTGCCGTAGACGTAGTCCCACATGGCGGTCGGCACCTCGTCGGGCCGGATTTCGCGCGCCACCTCGGAGAAGCCCACGATGCCGAGATAGTCCCTCGGGAAGCGGCTGGAAATGAGTGTCTGCAACGCCATGGCCATGCGCTTGGCCGGCACGAAGTTGTCCCGCATGGGCATGGACATGGAGAGGTCGAGCAGCAACACGGTGGCCGAGCGGGTGAGGGCCTCCACCTCCACCACTTCGAAGTCCTCGGGCGCCAGCCGCACCGGTATCCCCGACCCGCCCCGGCGCACGGCGTTGTGCACCGTGGTGGAGAGGTGGAGGTTGAGCGGGTCGCCGAACTCGTAGGCCTTGGTGGTCTCCTCGCGGTCATGCCCGGTGCCGGCCCACACCGCGCTGTGATCGCCGATGCGGTCCTTGTTGAGTTGCCCGAAGAGGTCGTTCAGCGCTTTCTGTCCCAGGCGCCGCACTCCGCGTGGGGTGAGCTCGGTCCGCCCGCCCTGCTGCTCAATGAGACCGGCGTCGGCCAGCGACTTAGTGAGCTTGGCCAGCCGGTCCAGCGCCCGCGCCGCATCCTCGCCCATGTGGGCCCGTACCTGGTCCAGATCGATCTCACTCAGGGCCGCCGGCGTCGAGGCCGACTGCAGCAGGTCCTCCATACGCTCGAGCTGACCGAGTTGGGTGGCCAGGTCGGTGGCCCGCGACAGGCTCATGGGGCCCTCGCCCTCGAAGTCGTACGAGCGCTGCCACCCGGCGTCGGGCACGGCGCGCTGCAGGTTCTGGGCCAGGCGCTCTACCTGCCAGCGCAGGTCCATGTCTTCGAGCACCGCGTCGGCGAGGCTCCGTAACTGGGCCTGCTGCTCGGACGAGAGCGAGTTCCACACCGCCTGGGCGGCAGCCATGCGCTCGGCCAGCTGCTGCAGCAACTCGTCGAGGTTCTGCGGGTTGCCCGGGAACATGTCGCCGAACTGCGCCATGAACTCCTCAAAGGTCGGGTCGAGCTCCTCGCCCCGCTCGCGCTGCTCCAGCATTTGGTTGAGGGCGTCGTAGGCGTCCCGCATGCGGGCCATCTGCTCGGGGCTCATGGAGGACAGCGCGTCGGAAGCCCCCTCAAAGAAGGTGTCGGCCATCTCGCGCCGAAGCTCGTCGAGCAGCTCCTCGAAGCGCTCCCTCGCCTCGGTCGACACGAAGTCGTAGTGCTGCAGCGCGGAAATCCGGCCGGGCGCGTCGTCGGGTTGGAGGTCGAGTGCCATGCGCCGCT
This sequence comes from Acidimicrobiales bacterium, assembly GCA_035534235.1. Taxonomy (GTDB): domain Bacteria; phylum Actinomycetota; class Acidimicrobiia; order Acidimicrobiales; family RAAP-2; genus Bog-473. The sequence continues at coordinate 6,378 of DATLSH010000033.1, forward strand.
CGGTGGCCACGTCACCGGTCACCGCGGCGCGGCGTTCGTCCCCCGAGCCGGCGGCTTCCTCCACCATGTCGTCAATGGCTGCCCGCTCGTCGGACTCAATGTCGTCGAGTTGCGCCGTCAACTCGGCCATGCGCCCGTCGGGGTCGCCCTCGGCCAGCATTTCGGCCCGGCGCCGGCGGAGCTGCTCCAGCAGGTCGCGCAGGCCGGGGATCTGCTCGCCGTCGGCGGTGCGCAGCCCCGAGCGGAGCAAGCGGCGCAGCGCGTCGTCCAGGTCGCCCCCGGCCAGCAGGTCGTCGGTCAGCCCGGCCAGCAGGTCGTCGGGGTCGAGGTCGCTGAACTCCTGGGTGCCGTCCCACTCCGAGTAGTCGTAACGGGCGCTCATGGCGGCCTACTTGCGCCCCCGGTACAGCGCGCGGGCGCCCGAGGCGTCCTTGTTCAATCGCTTGGTCAGGTGCAGACCCTCCAACAGGAACTCGAGCGCGCTGGCCATCAGGGCCGGTGACTCGGCTCCCTCGGGTCCGGCCAGCGCCCTGGTGGGGGGCTCGAGCTCGGGGATGTCGGCCAGCACGGCCAGGTAGGCGTCGGAGGGCAGGTCGTCGCCGGCGTGCACCACGACGTGCTCAGCGAAGGCGGCCACAATGGCTCCGGGGTCCTCAAGGGTGACCCGTCGTCGGAAGACGGCCAGCGTGGCCGCGGCCACCAGGTGGGCCACCACGTCGCTCTCGTGGCCCTCCTCCATGGCCTCGACCTCAATCTTGCCCTGGGTGGAAGGCACGAGGGCCGCCAGGTCGCTGACCCGGGGAACGGCCAGGGTCTCACCGGTGCGCAGGGCGCGGCGCACCGCGTTGGCCACGAGAGTCTCGTAATTGGCGATGGAGAGCCGCACCGACACACCGCTGCGCTGGTTGAGGTGCGTGCTCCGCCGGGCCAGCTGGCTGACCTCGGCCACCACCTCCTTCAAGAAGGACGGGACGACCACCGGCATGCCGGCGGTGGGCAGTTCGGCCTCGGACTCCATGATCGCGACCTCGGTCATGGTCTCGTAGGGGTAGTGGGTCCGGATCTGCGCCCCGAACCGGTCCTTCAGCGGCGTGATGATCCGGCCCCGGTTCGTGTAGTCCTCCGGGTTGGCCGTGGCCACCAGCGTGATGTCGAGCGGCAGCCGGATGCGGTGCCCGCGGATCTGCACGTCGCGCTCCTCCAGCACGTTGAGAAGCCCCACCTGGATCCGCTCCGACAGGTCGGGAAGCTCGTTGATGGCGAAGATGCCCCGGTTGACCCGCGGGATCAGGCCGTAGTGCAGGGCCAGCTCGTCGCTCAGGTAGCGGCCCTCGGCGATCTTGATGGGATCGACCTCTCCGATCAGGTCGGCGATGGAGGTGTCGGGCGTGGCCAGCTTCTCGCCGTAGCGCTGGGAGCGGTGCACCCAGTCGACCGGGGTGGCGTCGCCCATCTCCTCCACCAGGTTGATGCAGGCCCGGGAGATCGGGCTGTAGGGATCGTCGTTGATTTCCGAGCCCGCCACCACGGGGAGCCACTCGTCGAGCAGGCCCACAAGGGAGCGGACGACCCGCGTCTTGGCCTGGCCGCGCTCGCCCAGCAGGATGATGTCGTGCCCGGCCAGAATGGCGTTCTCCAGCTGGGGCACCACGGAGTCCTCAAAACCGAGCACCCCGGGGGTGATCGACCCGCCCGTGGCGATCAGGGCGGCCGCGTTCCGGCGCATCTCCTCGGCCACGGGGACCGACTTCCAGCCCGAGGCCCGCAGGTCGCCGAGCGCCCTGGGCAGGTCGGGGGGCGGGCGGAGCCTCCCGGGGCCCGGTGTCGCCGAAGGGTCAGTGCGTGTGGGGCCGTCCATAAGGGAAGCCTAACGGTTCGGGCCTGTTGCCCCACGGGGCTCCCTGGTGAGCTCCGCCCGGCGCAGGGCGGCCAATTGCGACGCCAGGGCCCGGGCCGGCCGGGGGACCGGACGGTCGCCGCGGTGGGCCAGCGCGACCGTGCGGCTGAGGCCGGGGTGACCGAAGGGGATGGCGCGCAGGGGGCTCTCGGCCGGCATGGCGATGGCTGGCACGACGGCGGCGCCAAGACCGGCCGCCACGAAGGCCAGCACGCCGTCCATCTCGCCGCCCTGGCTCACCAGGCGCGGCTGCACCCCCGCATCGCGGCACGCCGCCAGGGTGACGGCGCGCAGGTCGTATCCCTCCCGGAACATGACGAGCGGAAGGCCGTCGAGGTCGGCCACCCGGACCTGCCGTCGGCGGGCCAGCGGGTGATCCGGGGCGACGGCCAGGACCAGGGGATCGTCGAAGAGCGGCGTGGTGTCGACCCCGGGGTCGGCGATGGGCAGCACGACCAGGGCCAGGTCCACCTCGCCGCTGGCCAGCTGGCGCACCAGCTGGCGCGATCCGGCCTCCACCACCAGGAGCTCTATGCCGGGATGGCTGGCGTGGAACTCCACCAGGGCCGGAGCGAGGACGCGGGTGATGAGGCTGGGTGTGGCGCCGATGGACAGCCGGCCCCGGGCCATCCCCCGCAGGGCCCGGGCCTCGGCACCGGTGGCCTCCACGTCGGCCAACACGCGGCGGATGAACGGCAGCAGGGCTTCACCGTCCGCCGTGAGCGTGACCAGACCCTGCCCGGGCCCCCGGTTGAACAGGAGCACACCCAGCTCGGACTCGAGCAGGCCGACCTGGCGGCTCAACGACGGCTGGGCCAGGTGGAGGCGGGCCGCCGCCCGGGTGAAGTGTTGTTCCTCGGCCACCGCCACCACGTAGCCCAGCTGGTGCAGCTTCACGGGTGAGGAGTCTAGGACTATTTAAGAGTATTTAGCTATGAAAACAATACGGTCTATGTCTTAGACGACATACCCCCGTTCGCTCTATGGTCAGAGCGATGGGCACCCGACCGCCTTCGCCCACCTGCACCCGGTGGTGCGGTGACGAGGTCTGGAATGATGGGCCCGCCCACAGGCCCGCGGCGGGCCGGATACGGGCCCGGCACGGGCAGGCAAGGAGGTCTGAGTGACGACGACGGTCGAAGAGGCGCCGAGGACGCCCGTTTCCCTCGGGGGCACCCGGGGCGGACCGGACAGGACCACCCTGCGCCAGGACACCTGGTGGGTCGAGCCGGTGACCACCGTCGTCATCCTGACCGCCTTCGTCGTCTACTCCACCTGGGCCGCCTTCATCAACAAGGACTACTACGCCGGGGCGGACATGCACCGGAACCTGATCTCGCCCTTCTACTCCCCCTGCCTGGCCGGAAGCTGCGTGGCCGGCTCCCACCCCTTCGGCGTGTGGTTCAAGTTCTGGCAGCTCTCCCCCGCCCTGCTGATCCTGATCTTCCCGCTCGGCTTCCGCCTCACGTGCTACTACTACCGCAAGGCCTATTACCGCTCCTTCTGGTGGTCGCCGCCGGCCTGCGCCGTGGCCGACGCCCACGGCAGCTACAGCGGGGAGACCCGGATCCCCCTGATCCTGCAGAACGTGCACCGCTACTTCTTCTGGGTCCTCCTCGCCTTCAACACCATCCTGACCATCGACGCCGTGCTGTCGTTCCAGCAGCCGGGCGGGAGCATCGGCATCAGCGTGGGCACCGTGGTGCTCTGCGCCAACGCAGCCTTCCTGTGGCTCTACAGCCTCTCCTGCCACGCCTGCCGCCACTTCTGCGGAGGGCAGGTGCGCTCCTTTGCCAAACACCCCGTCCGCCACAAGCTCTGGCAGTTGGTCACGCCGCTGAACGCGCGCCACATGCAGTTCGCCTGGATCAGCCTCTTCGGCGTGGCCCTGGCCGACCTGTACGTCCGCCTGGTGGCCAGCGGCACCATCCACGACGCCGGCTTCCACTTCTGATCCCGATCGCATGCGCAACCTAAGGAATCCTTGACCATGGCCGACTACGACACCCACGACTACGACGTCATCGTCATCGGGGCCGGAGGCGCCGGGCTGCGTGCCGCCATCGAGGCCGAGGAGCGGGGGCTGCGGACCGCACTCGTGTGCAAGTCGCTCCTGGGCAAGGCGCACACCGTCATGGCCGAGGGCGGCGTGGCGGCCGCCATGGGCAACGTCTACCCGGAGGACAACTGGGAGGTCCACTTCCGCGACACCATGCGGGGCGGCAAGATGCTGAACAACTGGCGCATGGCCCAGTTGCACGCCCAGGAGTCGCCGGACCGGGTGCGCGAGTTGGAGCGCTGGGGCGCCCTCTTCGATCGCACCGAGGACGGCCGTATCCTCCAGCGCGACTTCGGAGGCCACCGCTTCGCCCGCCTCGCCCACGTGGGCGACCGCACCGGGCTGGAGCTCATCCGCACGCTGCAGCAGAAGGCCGTCTCGCTCGGCATCGACGTCTTCATGGAGTGCAAGATCCTGCGGCTCCTGCCCGACGCCGAAGGTCGCATTTCGGGCGCCGTCGGCTACATGCGCCCCACCGGAGAGGTGGTGGCCTTCACCGCCAAGTCCTTCGTCCTGGCCACCGGCTCCATCGGCAAGTCGTGGAAGTACACGTCGAACAGCTGGGAGTCGGTGGGCGACGGCCACGCCATGGCCATCTGGGCCGGGGCCGACGTCATCGACATGGAGTGCGTGCAGTTCCATCCCACCGGGATGGTGTGGCCGCTCAGCGTGCGCGGCCTCCTGGTCACCGAAGGCGTGCGCGGCGACGGCGGCGTCCTGCGCAACTCCGAGGGCAAGCGTTTCATGTTCGACTACGTGGCCGACATGTTCCGGGCCGAGACGGCGGAGACCGAGGAGGAGGCCGACGGCTGGTACGACGACCACGCCAACAACCGGCGCACCCCCGACCTCCTGCCCCGCGACGAGGTGGCCCGGGCCATCAACTCCGAGGTCAAGGCCGGCCGCGGCAGCCCCCACGGCGGCGTCTTCCTCGACATCGCCAGCCGCCGCTCCTCTGAGTACATCCGGCGCCGCCTCCCGTCCATGTACCACCAGTTCATGGAGCTGGCCGGCGTGGACATCACCGCCGTTCCGATGGAGGTGGGACCCACCTGCCACTACATGATGGGCGGGGTGCGGGTCGACGCCGACACGGCGGCCGCCACCGTCCCCGGCCTGTTCGCCGCCGGCGAGGTGGCCGGGGGGATGCACGGCGCCAACCGACTCGGGGGCAACTCCCTCTCCGACCTCATCGTCTTCGGCCGCCGGGCCGGCATCGGTGCCGCCGACTATGCCGAGGGCCGCGCTGGCTCCCCTTCCGTCGACGCGGCGGAGATCGGTGCCGTGATCGACGAGGTGTACGCGCCCTTCGGTCGCGAGGACGGCCGCAATCCCTACGACGTCCAGCATGAATTGCAGGAGACCATGCAGGCCTTGGTCGGCATCATCCGCACCGGGTCCGAGCTCGAAGAGGCCCTGGGCAAGCTGGAGGACTTCAAGGAGCAGACTTCCAAACTCTCGGTGAAGGGCGGCCGGGTCTACAACCCGGGCTGGAACCTGGCCACCGACCTGCCCTCCATGATCACCACATCCATCGCCGTGACCCAGGGGGCGCTGCACCGCAAGGAGTCGCGCGGCGGGCACACCAGGGAGGACTTCCCGGGCCCCGACTCCGAGCTGGGCAAGGTCAACTTCGTCCAGCGCCAGACCGCGGAGCGGGGCTACCTGGCGCCCATCTCGGTGAATCCCGAACCGCTACTGGAGATGCCGCCGAAGCTGCGCGCCCTGCTTGAGGAAGGAAGCTGATGGCCGAGAACCAGAGAGCGGGCGAGGCGAATCACGCCGACGTGACCATGCGCCTGTGGCGGGGTGACCCCTCCGGAGGCGAGTTCACCGACTACGTGGTGCCGGCGGTCGAAGGCGAGGTGGTGCTCGATGTGATCCACCGCATTCAGGGAACCGTCGCGCCGGACCTGGCCTGCCGCTGGAACTGCAAGGCCGGCAAGTGCGGCTCCTGCTCGGCCGAGATCAACGGGCTGCCCCGCCTCCTGTGCATGACCCGCATGGACACGCTCCCCCCCGGCGCCCCGGTCACGGTGGCCCCCATGAAGGCCTTCCCCATCATCCGGGACCTGGTCACCGACGTGAGCTTCAACTTCGAGGTGGCCAAGACCATCCCGGCCTTCCAGCCCGGCCCCGAGCCCGAGGGGGGCTACCGGATGGCCCAGGTCGACGTGGAGCGGGGCCAGGAGTTCCGCAAGTGCATCGAGTGCTTCATGTGCCAGGACGTCTGCCACGTCATCCGCGACCATGAGGAGAACAAGCCCAAGTACGCCGGGCCCCGGTTCTTCATCCGCCTCGCCGAGCTGGAGATGCACCCGCTCGACGTCAACGACCGCCGCGAATTGGCGCGCCAGGGTGCCGGCCTGGGCATGTGCAACATCACCAAGTGCTGCACCGAGGTGTGCCCCGAGCACATCAAGATCACCGACAACGCCATCATCCCCATGAAGGAACGGGTCGTCGACGCGCACTATGACCCGGTGGCCTGGCTCGGGCGCAAGATCCTGCGCCGCACCAAGAAGACCGCCCCAGAGGCCTCCGCCGGCTGAGCCGGGGAGCCCATGGCCCGCTACCTCTCGCCCGAATGGATCGACGCGTTCGACCAGGCGCTCAGCGGCCTGGACCTCTCCGCCGCCATCGCCGGGGCCGGGACCGGCTCGCTCACCGCCGCTGACGGGGCCTTCGCCGTGGCCCAGGAAGTCGGCGACGGGCCCGAGGGTCCCGTGCGCACGGTCCTCACGGTCGCCGGGGGCCGCGTCACGCTGCAGAGCGACCCCGGGGGGAAGCTCCCCTCCAACGTGACCATCGTGGTGGACTACGCCGACGCGCGCGCCATGGCCGACGGCGAGCTGGACCCGGCTGACGCCCTGGCCACCGGACGTGTGCGCGTGCGGGGCGAGCTGGCGGTCCTGGTGGCCGGCCAAACCGTCCTGGCCGCGGCCGCCACCCAACTCGGAGGGTCACTGGCTGAGCTGACCGACTGAGCTTGACTGACTCCATGCGCCGCTCCTCGCGTCCCCCCGCCTTCGGCGGCCGTTACCAGGGCAAGGTGGCGGTGGTGACCGGCGCCTCGGCGGGACTGGGCGCCCAGCTGTGCCGTGACCTGGCCCGGGCCGGGGCCACCGTCACCGGGCTGGCCCGCCGGCCTGAACTCCTGGCTGCGCTGGCCGCCGAAATGGCGACCCACCCGGGCGGCTCGCACACCATGGCGTGCGACGTGGCCGACACCGACGCCCTGCGGGCCGCCCTCAAGCGGATCGCCTCGGCCGACGGGCCCGTTGACGTCCTGATCAACAACGCGGCCCTCGACCCGGCCGTCCGCCTGGTCGACATCAGCGAGGACGACTTCCGCCATACCTTCGACGTGAACTTCTTCGCCCCGGTGGCCGCCACCCTGGCCGTGCTCCCGGCCATGCTGGCCCGCGGGGAGGGCACCATTGTCAACGTGTCCTCGGACGGGGGTCGCCTGGCCTCTCCGGGACCCGGTGCCTACCCCTCGTCCAAGGCGGCTCTCTCCGCGTTCAGCGAGTCGACGTCGTTCCGCCTGGCGCCCAAGGGCGTCCACATGCACGTGGTGTACCCCGCTTTCATGATCACGGAGCTGGGACTGGGCGCCCTGGGGCGGGGCCTGCGCAAGCCACCCCGGATGACCACCCGCAGCGTGGAGGCGGTCTCGCAACTCATATTGAGGCAGGCCGGAGGGCCGGCCGTGGAGATCAGCGCCTCGAGGCTGATCGACGCCGCCGTGGTGTTGCGCTCGGTCATGCCCCGGACGTACCACCGCCACCGGAGCAACTGGTAGGCGGGGCGAGCAGGGGTCCGATGGCAGCGGTATCGTCTGGGTCACCGGCTCGCAGGGAGCGGGCCGCAGTAGGGAGGACGACGTGCATCAGCCGATCGACGACCACTTCCTGTCGAAGTACCGAGCCCTGCTGGACGCCGAGGACCTGGCGTTCGACGAGCTCGAGCATGCGTGCGAAGAGGGCGACCGAGCCCAATTCGACAAGGACATGGTCGACTGGCGGCACGCACTCGAGCACAAGCTCCATTTCCTGCAGAACGCGGGCATTGAGTTGAGCCTCCCCGTTCCCACCTGACGGAGGGGTGGCGGCGCCGGCGGCGGCCGCTCACAGGAGGCCGAGCGTCACCGCCATGGTGCCGATGGTCTCCTCAAAGAAGAGCTCGGGGTCGAGGACGGTATTGCGCCAGTGGCCGTACAGTTCGAGGCTGATCAGCCCGACCAGGGTGGACCAGGCCTGCAACGCCGACACGATCGTGGCGGTGGGCAGGCCGGCCAACAGCGCGTCCGCCACCGGCGCCACGGCTTGGCCTAAGGCGGCCACCTCCGGCGGGGAGTCCTCCCTGTGCGGGCGCGCCGCCGGCCTGGCGTCCATCAGTGGTCGCACCAGGGCGGCGGCCAGGCGGGCATAGGGGACGACCGTGTCCTCGGGCGCCTGGTAGCCCGGCACCGGCGTGCCGAAAATGAGGCTCCATTCGTGGGGGTGGGCCAGCGCCCAGGTCCGCATCGTCCGCGGCACCACCACCCACCGCTCGGCCCCGCTGCCCCCGGTCGCTCGGGCGGCCGCGGCGGCCCGCTCGGCCTCATCGGCCAACGACTCGTAGGCCGCCAGGATGAGCGAGCCGAGGAGGGCATCGCGGCTGGAGAAGTACCGGTACAGAGCCGAAGGCGCCATGCCCAGGTCGCGGGCGATGGAGCGCAGGGACAGGGCCGGCGCCCCGTCCCGGGCCAGGTGCCCCCGGGCCACCGTCAGGATCTCCGCGGTCACCTCCCGGTGGACCCTCTCCCGTGCGGTGCGCGGCGCGGACACCGGCCCAGTCTGGTGGTTCCCGCCTGAGAACACAAGTACTTGACAAGAACACTGTTCTGTATCAAGATCATTGTCCATGCCCACCAGCCCCACCGAGAAGACCCCGATGGCAACGCAGACGCAGGACCAGGCAATTCACTTCAGGCGACCCGGCTGGTTCACCCGTCGGGTCTTCAACCCCCTCGTCGGCCTCCTCATCCGTCTGGGCCTCAGCGTGCGGGGCTCCCGGGTGCTGGAGCACCGGGGACGCCTCTCGGGCCGCCTGCACCACACACCGGTCAACCTGCTCACGGTGGACGGGAGGCAGTACCTGGTGGCCCCCCGCGGCGAGACCGATTGGGTGCGCAATGTACGGGCCCACGGCGGGAAATTGGTGTTGATCCTTGGACGGCGTCGCCAGCTCTGCACCGCCAAGGAGTTGCCCGTCCCCGAGCGGACCGCCATCCTGCGCGCCTACCTGCGCCGTTGGAAGTTCGAGGTCGGCATGTTCTTCGACGGAGTGGGGCCAGGCTCCACCGACGACGAGTTCGCCGCCATCGCCGCCCGGCACCCGGTCTTCGTGCTCCAGTGATTTCCCGACCCTTCGGTGCCCTTTTGCGCTAGACCATTCCCCAGGGCTGAGGATCGGGGGTCCCATGTTCGACGCGGGACAGCGGAATGCCGACAGCGCCACACTGGGTCATCGCAACCTGATCGCCTACAGCCGCGCCCTCACCCGCTGGGGCAGCCGGGGCGACCTTCACGAAGCAGACGGCGTGCTGGCCTATGCCGGGGGTTCGCCGATCCCTGTCGTGGGCAATGGGGCATTCCGTGCGGCGGAGACCGTCTCTCCGGCCACCCTGATCGGCGTGGCCGACAATTTCTTCGCCCGACACCGGCGCGGCTACAGCATCAAGGTGCGCGACACGGGGCAGGACGACGACCTGCGACAGGCGTGCGAGGAGAACGGCTTCGCGACATTCGGTGAACCAGTCCCCGAAATGATCTGCGAGCACGCGCTGAAGGTTCCCCCGCTTCCCGAGGGCGTACGGATGCAGAGGGTCGGCGACGTGGCCGGCATCAGCGACTTCGCCGCCGTGAATGCGGATGCCTATTCCACCTACAGCATGCCGGCCGACGTGCTGGGTGACCTCTTCGATCAACCGGAGAACGTGCTGGCCGACCCTGACACCACCATTGTGGTCGCCTACCGCGGCACCCAGCCGCTGGCTGCGGCCCTCACCTACGTCAGCGACGGGATCGCCAGCTTGCAGTGGGTGGGCAGCATCAATGAGGCGCGCCGTCTGAATCTGGGCCGCGCCGTCACCGTGTGGGCCACCAACGTGGCCTTCGAACTGGGGGCGGCGTCCTGCACGTTGCAGGCCTCGCCCATGGGTGCACCGCTCTACACCGCGCTCGGCTATGAGACCCTCTACCGCTACCGCGACCACGTACGCTGGACCGCTCCGCGCGGATAGGACGGCTGGCAGGCCGGGGCGGATGGAGGTCGGGGTCGGCGCACGCATTGCTGATCAGGGTAGAGATCCGAAATCCGCCATGCTGGCGGAATTCGGACGAGGCGGTGGTTCCCCTCAGGCCACGCCGACGGGGACGCCCCCGCGCTTGGCCGACCGGTAGGCGGCGTCGACCAGGCGGTGAGCCACCAGCGCCTCGGTGAGGCCAGGCTCGGGTGCGGTGCCGGCGACCACCGCGTCGACGAACATCCGGTCCGCCTCGACGTAGGGGAGCACGGCGAGCCCGACCTCGTCGTCGCCCAGGCCGAGGTCGTCGATCCACCCGGGCGACGGGCAGGGCAGCACCTCGGTGCCATCGCTCGTCTGCAGGTGGAGGGGGCCCCGGAAATCGTCAGTCAACCACAGCATGCCTTCCTGGCAGAAGACCTCCATGCGCCGGGTGGAGCCTCGGCTCATGATGTCGTGCCACACGCTGGTGACGTTGGCTTCCAACCCCGTGGCGAAGGACAGGGAGACCGCGGCCAGGTCCTCAATGCCTTCGTGTCCCGCAAAGTTCGCCGTGCGGGCGGCGACCTCCCTCACCTCGCCGAAGCAGAAGCGCAGGATGTCCAGGTCGTGGATGGAGTGCTCAATGAGGCAGCCTCCTCCGGACTGGGCCACATCGGCTCGCCACTTCGACGCGTAGGTGCCCCGGATCGGGAAGTACTGGTCATCGCGCAGGAGCGCCGCCATCGGCCGCCCCAAGAGGCCGGATGCCACCTTTTCGCGCAAGGCGCGGAAGACCGGGGCGGAGCGCAGCACCAGACCGGCCTGCGACGGCACGCCGGCGCGGTCCGCGGCATCCACCAGCGCCTGGGCCCCCGCCAGGTCCCGGTCCAGCGGCTTCTCGCAAAAGACGGCCCGACCGGCCGACAGGGCCTCGTCAACTGCACCGCGGTGTCCGGATGTCGGCGTGCAGATCCACACGGCATCGCAACGCTCCATGACGGCTGCCGCGCTCTCCACGGCGGTGGCTCCGAATGCCTCCGCGAACCCCCGTGCCCGCCGATCACTGCGGTCATGGACCGCAGTGATCGAGACATCGATCAGCCCGGCGTCGATCAGAGCCCGCAAGCTCAGACCGTGTGCCCAGGCGATCAGTCCGGTCCCCACGAATCCGATCCGCACCGGGTGCGACACTAGGCGCGCCGGTCAGTGTGCGCGTTCGGGGCCACTCAACGCTTCGATGAAACGGGCGGCCACCACGACAAGCAGGGCGATCTCATGGCGCTCCCGCCGCCGGATGGCGATCGCTCTTCCACCACAGACGGTGAGCGCGGTCTCGGGCACTGGTTCGATGAAGACCCCCGACCCGGTGGTGTCGTTGGCCGGGTCGGCGCCGCTCCGAGACCCATGGGAGAAGGCCGCCACCCACTGCACCGTGGGCACGTCGCCGTGCACCTCAATGAATGCCCCCCGACCCAGATCGGCCAGGGCCAGCCAGGAGAGGTCGAAGAGGACGTTGAGCTGGCCCAACAGGGTGTTCATGGCCGCGGTCGGCGTGGCGGCCTGCAGGACGGCGGCGGCGGCTCCGAGGACCGAGTCCTCCGGGTCCTGGGCGGCAGTCAGCATTTCCCTCACCTCCTCTACCCCGGCGCCGCGGACATTGCGCACCCCCCGGCAGACGGCGTCGACGGCGCCCGGCTCGTCGGGGAGCTCGACCACCAGCTCATCGATGGCTACGCCGGCCTCCCGCTCCAGCACTTCGAGTCCGATGACGTTCCCCTGCACGGCGCCGATCTCGGCCGCCACTGCGCCGAGCACGCCGGGGTGATCCGGCAGCCAGATGCGCATGCGGGTCAGCACGGCTCAGAGCGTCCTTGTGATGCGGACGCTGACGTGCATCTCGTGCTCGGCGTTGCCGGCGTAGATCCCCTTCACCGGCGGCACATCGGAGTAGTCACGCCCCCGCCCGATGGCCACGTGGCGCTCACCGACGGGGCAGTCGTTGGTGGGGTCGTAGGCCCACCAACTCCCGGTCCACACTTCAATCCAGGCGTGGCTCTCGCCGATGATCTCCTCGCCGATGAGAGCGTCGACGTCGGGATGGAAGTAGCCCGAGACATAGCGCGACGGCAGCCCGGCCGCCTTGGTCATGGCCAGCGCCAGATGCGCGAAGTCCTGGCAGACACCGGCGCCGTCCGCGAAGGCCTCGTTGGCCGACGTGTGCACATCGGTCACCCCTCGCACATAGCGCAGGGAGTTGTGCGTGTGCTCCATGATCCGCCTGGCCGTCTCCAAGGGCCGGTCCGTGCGCAGGCCGGCCGCCAGATCCATCAGGTCGGGACCGGGATCGGTGTAGAGCTTGTGCGACAGATAGTCGGACATGGTGTGCGAGGCGTCGGCCACGTCTTCCCATGTGCAATCTTCGGGCATATCGGGTTGCTGCGTGTCGATGAGCCCGGTGCCCTTGATGGTGAGCACCTCATGGCCCCGGTCCACGTTGAAGGCAACCACCTGGGTGCCCCAATAGTCGATGTATGGATACTGGGGCGCCAACGGTGCGGTGACGATCTTGCTCTCCAGGGCGGTCTGGCGGTGCTCGGTGCGGGGCGTGAGGCGCAGCTCGTTGTACGACGCGCGCGCCGGCGCGTCATAGTCGAAGCGGGTCTCGTGAGTCACCCGCAGCCGCCAACCGTCGCCCCGGCTCACCCTCCACCGCCCCCACGGCGCCACTGCGTGGGCAAGTCTTGGGCGAAGTAGCGGCGGGTCACGGCGTCACTAACCGAAGAGATGGAGGCCTGCAGCCGTTCGAGGCGCGTCTCCAGCCCGCGGGCCAGCGTGGCCGGTGCCGAGTACTCGAGTTCGGCCCGAGCCAGCCCGACCAGCCCCCGTGCGTCCTCCCATGTCCCGTCGCGGCCGGCATTGATCTGGTCGAGGCACTCCTCGGCCAAGGTGAGCGACGCGAAGGCGGAACGAGGGAACAGCCGGTCGCGCAGGAGGAAGTTGAGGACCCGGCCCGGATCGACCACACCCTGGGACAGGCGCAGGTAGGGCTCGTAACCGCCACACGAGCGCAGCAACATGACCAGCCCGCTGTCGAACACCTCGTCGAAGGCCACGGTGGCGAGCTGTCGGGCCACCACGTCGGTCCGTTCCAGACATCGACCCAGCGTGAAGAAGAGCCATGTCTGATCACGGCTCATCATGGTGTCGGCCAGACCCATCATGCCGGCGCACCGCGTCTTGACGAAGGAGAGATAGGGCGCCGGCCCGGCTTGGTGGGTGGCTCTCCACTGGGCGGGCAATTCCGCCCAGGTGGCGTTGATGTGCTCCCAGAACTCGACCGGGACTACATGGCGCACCGCCCGCGTGTTCTCCCGGGCGGCGGCCAGCGCGCCGGCTATGGACGAGCGGCTCTCGGGATCAGTGGCCAGGAGCTCGGTGGCCTGCCACAGGGTCTCGTGACCGGTGTCGGGCAGTCCCATCACGGCCAGCAGTCGTCGTGCGGCATGCGAGCCCTCGACGTCGCTCTGCTCCAGGGCCTGGTAGACCGAAACGTCGAGGATGCGGGCGGTCCCCTCGGCTCGCTCGACATAGCGCCCGACCCAGAAGATGGATTCGGCCACCCGGCTCAACAGGGCGCGTATCACTGCTGCTGCTGTTGCTGCTGGCGGCCGTTCTCGGACTCCCCCCGCGGTCCGGCATCCATGGGCGGGCCCGCGTTCAACGGCAGGGCCTGGCGCGGCGGCAGGGCGGGCGCCGACGGCCCTCCGCCCACGACCCAGGTGTCCTTGGAGCCTCCGCCCTGGCTCGAATTGACCACCAACCCACCCTCGCTGAGGGCCACCCGGGTGAGGCCGCCGGGGAGCACCCACACGTGCTCACCGTCATTGACGGCGAAAGGTCGGAGGTCGACGTGACGGCGGACCATGGCGTGGTCGACCCAGGTGGGCGAGGTGGAGAGCGCGACGACCCGCTGGGCGATCCAGCGACGGGGGTCACTGTCCACCTGCAGCGCCAACTCATCCAACTCGGCGCCCGTGGCTGCCGGGCCGATGACCAGCCCGTTGCCTCCCGACCCGTCGACCCGCTTGAAGACCAGCTCGTCGCGCCGGCCGAGCGCTTCGGCGCGTACCTTGGCGTCCTGAAGGTGCATGGTCTCCACGTTCTGCAGTATCGGATCTTCACCCAGGTAGTAGCGGATCATGGCCGGCACGTAGGTGTACACGAGCTTGTCGTCGGCCACGCCATTGCCGACACCGTTGGCGATGGTGACCCGGCCCGCCCGGGCCGCATTGAGGATGCCGGGACATCCCACCAGTGACCCGGGGCGGAACTGGAGTGGATCGAGGTACTCGTCGTCGATGCGCCGGTAGATGACGTGGACCGGCACCTCACCCTCGGTCGTGCGCAGGTAGACGTCGGTGCCGTGGCACACCAGGTCCCGCCCCTCTACCAGGTGTACCCCCATCAGCCGGGCCAGCAGCGCGTGCTCATAGAAGGCCGAGTTGTGCACACCGGGCGTGAGGACCACCACCGTCGGGTCCGCTATGGATGCGGGCGATGAGCGGCGGAGGGCGTGGATCAGGTGGGCCGGGTAGTCCGTGACCATCTGAATGGGCTGGCCCCAGAACAGCTCAGGCAGGACCCGGGCCATGGCGGCCCGGTTAGCCAGGACGTAGCTGACCCCGGACGGGCTGCGCACATTGTCCTCCAGCACGCGGAACTCGCCGTCCTCGTCGCGGATCACGTCAATACCGGCCACGTGGATGCGCACGCCGTTGGGCGGGGCGAACCCGTAGGCCGCCCGCACGAAGCCGGGCGAGCTGGTCACCACATCATGGGGGATGAGGCCGTCGCTGACGATCCGCGCTCCGGCGTAGACGTCGGCCAGGAACATCTCGAGCGCCCGCACCCGCTGCGCCACCCCGTCGGACACTTGCGCCCATTCGGCGGCGGTGAAGATCCGGGGCACCACGTCGAGGGGAAACGGCCGCTCCTCGCCATCGAGGTCGAAGGTGACCCCCTGGTCCATGAAGGCCCGGGCCAGCCGGGTCGCGCGTGCGGAGACGACCTCGGGGCCCATCTGGGCCAGGGAGGAGGCCACCCCCGCATAGGGCGCCCGGGCCGCGCCGTCGCGACGGACCATTTCGTCGAAAGCGCCCTCGGTAAGTCCACGTGCGGCCGCGCCGTAACCGTCGAAGAGGTCACCCACGCCGTTCAGCGTGGCAGACCTGTGTTTCGCCGGGGTTTCACCGCCGCGAACGGCTCATGACGGACCACGTGGGCGCCGGGCTCCGCCAGCGCCCCACCTGCAAGGCGACCCCGGTCACGCACCCAAATGAGCGTTCGCCGCCGTCGCTCCGGATGGCTACCCGATCAGCCCGAGCTCCCGCACATCGGCGCGCTCCCCGATCAGCTCCTCGGTGGTCACCGCGATGCGCTCCTTGGCGAAAGCGTCGTGGGCAAAGCCCTTGACGACCGACCACTTGCCCGCACCGTCGGCGATGACGGGAAAGCCGAACTGCAGGCCCTCGGGCACCCCGTACTCCCCGGTGCTGGCCACGGCCACGGAGACGCAGTCGCCGGCAACTGTCGTGGTGCGCAATCCGACCACGGTGTCGATGGCGGCGGCGGCGGCGGATGCGGCCGACGACGAGCCGCGGGCGTCAATGATGGCGGCGCCGCGCTTCTGCACCGTGGTGATGAAGGCGCCCTGCAGCCATGCGTCGTCGTTGATCACCTCGGGCGCCGGCCGGCCACCGATGTGCGCGTTGGCGAAGTCCGGGAATTGGGTGGCCGAGTGGTTGCCCCAGATGGCGAGGTTGGTCACGGAACCGACCGGTGCCCCGGCCCGGTGCGCCAACTGCGCCTTGGCACGGTTCTGATCAAGGCGGGTCATGGCGAACCAGCGGTCGGCCGGCACCTCGGGGGCGTTCGAGCGGGCAATGAGGCAGTTGGTGTTGCAGGGGTTTCCCACCACCAGGACCCGGACGTCGGATGCCGCGTGGGCGGCGATGGCCTGGCCCTGGGGCTTGAAGATGCCGCCGTTGACGCTGAGCAGGTCCCCGCGTTCCATGCCGGCCTTGCGGGGAACCGAGCCCACCAGCAGGGCCCACGAGGTGCCGTCAAAGGCGGTCTTGAGGTCGGAGGTGGCCACGATGTCGGTCACCAGGGGGAAGGCACAGTCATCGATCTCCATGACGACGCCCTCCAGCACGCCCAGGGCGGGCTCAATCTCCAGCAGGCGCAGCACGATGGGCTGGTCCGGACCGAGGAGCTGGCCCGAGCCGATGCGGAAGAGGAGGGAGTAGCCGATCTGGCCGGCGGCGCCGGTCACAGTGACGTGGACGGGGTGCTTGGCTGCCATGGTGTTCCTTTCTGAGTGCGGTATCCGGTGCGGCTGGGCTGAGGTGCTCAGAGCCGGTCGACGATGGCCGAGGCGAACTCGGAGCACTTGACCTCGGTGGCGCCCTTCATCAGGCGGGCGAAGTCGTAAGTGACGATCTTGTCGGCGATGGTGGCCTCAAGGGCGCGCACGATGTCGGACGCGGCGTCGCCCCAGCCGATGTGCTCATACATGAGGACGCCGGAGAGCAGCACCGAGCCGGGGTTGACCTTGTCCTGCCCGGCGTACTTGGGTGCCGTGCCGTGGGTGGCCTCAAAGATCCCGTGGCCGCTGACGTAGTTGATGTTGGCCCCGGGGGCGATGCCGATGCCACCGACCTGGGCGGCCAGAGCGTCGGAGATGTAGTCACCGTTGAGGTTGGTGGTGGCGATGACGTCGAACTCGGCCGCCCGGGTCAGCACCTGCTGCAGGGTGATGTCGGCGATGGAGTCCTTGACCAGGAGCTTGTCGCCCGGGTCGCCCCCGCAGTCATCCCACCCGACGGCCACGTCGGCAAATTCCTCCCGGACCAGCTCATAGCCCCAGTCCAGGAAGGCACCCTCGGTGAACTTCTGGATGTTGCCTTTGTGCACCATGGTGACCGACCGGCGCCCGTGGTCCAGGGCGTAGCGGATGGCGGCCCGGACCAGGCGCTTGGAGCCCATTTCGGAGATCGGCTTGATCCCGATGCCCGACCCGTCGCGGATGGGCCAACCCATCTCCTCTCGGAGGAAGGCGATGAGCTTGAGCGCTTCGGGGGTGCCTTCCTGGACCTCGTAACCGGCGTAGACGTCCTCGGTGTTCTCCCGGAAGATGACCATGTCGACCAACTCGGGATGCAGGACCGGCGAGGGGACACCGGTGAACCAGCGCACCGGGCGCAGGCACACGTAGAGGTCGAGGAGCTGGCGCAGGGCCACGTTGAGGGAGCGGATGCCACCGCCGATGGGGGTGGTCAGCGGGCCTTTGATCCCGATCAGGTCCTCCCGGAAGGCCTCCACCGTCTGGTCGGGAAGCCAGGTCCCGGTCTCGTCGAAGGCCTTCTGGCCGGCCAGGACCTCCTTCCAGGCCACGGTACGGCCGTGCTTGGCGGCGGCCGCATCCAAGACGAGCTTGGCGGCGGGCCAGATGTCGACCCCCGTCCCGTCGCCTTCAATGAAGGGGATGATGGGCTCGTCGGGGACGACGAGCGCGCCGTCGGCGCCCATTGCGATGCGATCTGCCATAAAGGCGATGCTAGGGGGCGAGGCGGCTGCGTCCCAATTGCGATGGGGGGTTCTCGGGCGGGGCACCGGTGCCGGCTGCGAGGCCTACGGGGGCGACGGCAACAAGGCGGCCAGGCGGGCGTGGGGCTGCGCGTCCGGACCCACGATGGCGGCCACCCAGTGCAGGGCCCGCCGGCTGTCGATGGCGGTACCCCACCGGACCATCTCTTCAATGTCGAGCCAGTCCTTGGGGCGGTCGAAGACCGCCTTACACACGATCAGGTCCTCGGGAGAGAGGATCGGGATCTCCACCGGGCCGAAGCGGACGAGACGGGCGTGCTCGGCCATTTGGCGGTGGAACTCCAGGGTGGCGAAGAACACATCGAGGTAGGAGCCGCCCCAGTCCAGACGGGCCTGCCCATCGCGGGCGATGGTGGCCCGGTCGGCCAAGGTCACGGTGACGCCGAGGCTGGCGAACGCCCCCAGCACCGGATGGGCCGCCTCTGGCGGCAGGGTCACATTGACGTCAATGTCGGTGGTCGCCCGCGGGTTGCGGTACCAAGCCAGGGCAATGGCTCCGCCGAACTGGTGCGGAATGGCCATGGAGTCGAGCATCTCGTGAAGGGAGATGATCCGGGCGACCAGAGAGCCCACGTGGCCGATGGCCGTCACTGCTGTTGGTCCGACGCGGGAGAGGGGGCGGCACGGTCGGCCACCAGGCGGGCCAGCGGTGGGAATCGTAGAGGCTCACGTGCAGGCGGCCGCACGAATGCGGTGACCTCCTCTGCGAACGCGAGAAGGTCGATCAGGGCCTCTCCCGGGTCCCGACGACCGGACTCCGGACGTGAACCGAGCGAACGAGCCATGCGGCGGGAGGAGTCGACGAAATGGCGCATCTCGGGCCCGGGAGGGTCCGGGGCGGCGGCCCGGACCGCGGCGGCCCGGACCGCGGCGGCCCGGACCGCGGCGTCGTCGAAGGGCCGGGACGCCCGTCGGCGGGCCGTGGCCAGCACTTCGTCGGTGAGGGTGGCGAAGTTGGCCAGGGTTCGAGCCCGGGGACCCTTGGGGGTGTGGACCGACTCACGGATCTCGAATCGCCCCTTCGGACGGGCCACCACAAAGGCCATACCCACTATATTACCACTAGACATACCCACTAGAGCGGAGTGGGGAACGTTGGGCCCCAGGGGGAAATATCAGCCCAGGGAACAGTTCCTCGTCGCGATCCCCACCGTTTCTCTTATCACCAGGAGAGGTGGGCACCAGTAATGAGCACCGAGCGGGCACGCCGGTTCGCTTCCTGGGAGCTAAGCCTCTCTGACCCTGGGGAGCAGCCGATACACGATGAAACTCGGAACGCCGACCGCTTGCTCCAGATCATCAGGGAACCGCCTGAGGGCTTCGGGGCTTGGCTGTGGCTCAGCGATTCGATCAATGACGAAACCAGCATCTGCAAACGCGGCGGCCACGACAGAGAGGGGTCGGCTCCAAAAATGCTGGGTTGCTTCGACACTGCCCTTTTGCCAAGTGTCGGTGACCAGCTCGGTGTCAAAGTAGCCACCTTGCTGGGAGGGCAGTGGAGGAGCGAACGGGTGGTCGAGGGAGAGCACAACCCACCCTGTTGGGCGAAGGGCCCTGTGAAACGAGCGCAGAGGCGCGTCCCAAACTCTGAGGTAGTGGAGCGCCAACGAGCTGGTGATGCCGTCAAGTGTCCCGGGTTCCAAGGGCAAAGGTTCCGCGAGATCGGCCACGAAGAAGCGTCCCCTCGTGCCGCACCGTCGCCTTGTCTCTTCCACCATCGCTGGGCTGAGGTCGAACCCTATGACGTCCGCACCCTCGTCGAGCAGCCACTCGCACTGCGCCCCCGACCCACATGCTGCGTCCAGCACAACCTTCCCCGCCAGCGGTCGAGGAACCAGAGAGCGAAGGGCTGGACGCTCAAGGTGGCCGTTGAACGGTCCATCGTCGGTCGTCGAGGCCCATACCGGTGCCAGTCGGTCATACGCCTCTCTGGTCAGCCGGGTGAGTTCGGCCTGGGTAACCGGCGGCTCGGCACTCATCAGTGCTTTGTAGCAGAAGCGGCGCCGGGTGCCTGGGGGATGGAGGGGGTTTCAGTCGTAGTGACGGAGCGCTAGCCACATACTCCCCCAGGGGTGACGTGGGCCAGTGCAGACATAAATGTGTCCACCCCACTCCTGGTTGTGCAGTCCGGCCGTGTTCGAGAGTGTGACCACCACGCGAACGTGCTGAAAAAAACGGCTGAGGTACGTGCCGTAGCGAGTCACGTCGAGGGGGCCGGGCGCCACGGCCACAACCGTGGTGGAGTTGGGGTTGCCGGGCCCCCAGAACCACTCGTTGTTGTGCCCGCTCACCGCAGTCGGAAGTCCGGCGCTGCGCCCCAGTTCGTTGATGGCACCGGCCTCGCCGTAGTCACCGGTGAAGATCACCGCATGGGCGCGCTGCTCCGCCGGCAAGGAATGCCACGCGCCGGCCACGGAGTGGACCAGCTCGGGCCATCCGACGGTCTCTGCGGGCACCTGGTTCACCTGGTACGTCCAGCCGATGTCCCGCGCCGGCAGGACAGGCAGCACGAGCGGCAGGGCGACCGCGGTGCTCAGAGCCGTCCAGCCCAGGAGGCGCCCGAGACGTTGCGGGTGGGCCGCCAACCATTCTTCGACGTGCACTGCCCCAGCGGCCAAGAGGTACACGTAGGCCCCGGCCAGGTAGTAGACCTTTGCCCCGGTCGTCAGGGCGAAGAACACGAACAACAGGCCGTATGCCCAAACGAGGGCCCGCCACAGGGGCCGGCCCGATCTCCAAAGGTGCGACAGCCCCAGCACCCACACCCAGGCCAGGGCGATGCTGACCATCAGCACCTGGCCGACGACCCAGCTGACGATGTTGCCGGCCCCGCCGTTCTCCTGATTGAGGCGCGACGTCATGGCGACCGTGGGCCAGTCGTGTTGCGCCTGCCACCACACGTCGGGAACGGTGAAGCAGGCGGCGATGGCGGCGCCGGCGAGGAACCAGCGGTTGAGGACGAGACGTCGACCCCCGCTCAAGAGGGCACCGACAAAGATGGCCACGGCGAAGAAGCCCACGCTGTGCTTGTTGGCCAACCCCAGGCCGAGGACGAGGCCTCCCACCAACCACAGGCGCAGGTTGCCGGTGCGCCCGATGCGCACGACGACGAGCGCCAAAGCCGCCCAGGCCAGGATGTCGAACGCCGTCGGGCCGAGCAGGTGGCCGGCACCCAGGACGGCCGGCATGGTGGCCGTCCCGATGGCCGCAAGCAGCTGGGCTCGCCGCCCCCCTCCGAGCTCTCGGGCCAAAAGCCCTCCGATTACCACCGTGGCGGCCACGGCCAACGACGGCCACAGGCGGAGACCGGGAAGCCACACGCCGAAGAGCGACGACGACAGCCGGGCCAGCAGCGGGGTCAAGATCGGCTGGTCGACGTACCCGCCTTGCAGGTGCCGGCCCGCGTCAAGGAAGTACAGCTCGTCACGGTGGAAGCCGTAGAGACCCGAGACCGCCATCAGGGCGACGAACGACGCTCCGGCAACCGCCAGGACGCGCCGATCCACCGGTGCGAGCAGATCCGGCTCACCGCCCTTCGGGGGGATCGTCGGCGCCGTGAGCATCCCGGACATCGCATGAGAGTAACGGCGCTTGACTTCGGGATGCCCCCGTTACAGAGCGGGACTCCCTTGGCTTCCTGGTTTGTCCCCAGGGTGCCGACTGGTCACATGTGAACTCCAGCAAGCGCTCCCAGCCGTCAGGGAGCTCTCCGGGCGCTCGTTCGCAGGCACACTCAGCACAATTGGTGTCGCGCCGCTCCGGTCGAGAGCATTAGTCGCGCCTGAGCGAGATCGCCAGCTTCGGCATGAAGATGGACGCGACGTACATCGGCCAGATCCTCCGTGGCAGCAAAAGTTGACGACTTCGCCATCGACCACCTCGAAAGAGTGATTTCGGCTCGAGTACCGACCCGCTCGAATTCGCAGCGTGCGGGGTCCAGGGTCGGCCGCCACCTCGACTGTCTCGCGCCATTCGAGTGATCCGACGCTCCTGCCGTCGAGCAAGATGTCAAATGTGCCGCGTCGCAATTCCCAGCCGAAGGCTTCTCTCCTCAGTCTGAGCGTCGCTGACATCGCCCACTCCCCTTTCCATCCGCGATATCCGTTCTCGTCTTAGAGGAATCGAGCTCATGCGAGAACGTCATTTGCCCACACCCATTACGAGACGCTCCCGATCGAACATCACCGACATGATCCGCCATCCGATGCCGTCAATGAGAAGCAGTCCGGCGGCGAGTCCGAAGGCAAAGGCAAGGGTCGGCTTGATCACATTCAGCGACATGAGCGCGACCACGGCGAGGGGGGGCAGGCTCGCGAACATGCCGAGCTGCTGGGCAACCCGTACATCGCTTGAATGTGCCGAGATCGCCATGCCGACCCAAATCGACCAGCCGGCGAGCAGCGGCGTGAAGAGTAGCTGCACGAGAAGGTGCGAGCTCTCGAAGACCGCCGATGCCACCGCTGGTTTCGCGAAAAGTGCCGTGCAGCCGAGGAATATGCCGAAGATGACGTAGGCGATCCCGAGCGTCGGGATGAGCGCGGCGAGACCCTTACCCAGGAGGAACTCCTCACGCGGGATCGGCGTGACCAGGATGGGTTCGAGCGTGCCCTGTTCTCGCTCTCCCACGACTGAGTAGGCGGCGAGCGCAGAAGGCACCATCGCCGGTATGAGCATCATGTGGAGCATGGAGAGGCCGATTCGGGTGTCGAGCTTGTGGCTCGACACCACTGCGGGAATGGTGAAGATCTCGACGATCGGCAGCACGATGAAGAGCAGCGGCATGAACGACATCGTGTAGATGATGAAGCGGTTGTGGCGGTAATCCCGTAGCTCATTTTGGAAGATCGCCCGTACGCGGGTCCAGCTGAAGCTCACTTCTGACCGACCTCCACGTCCTCGTCGATCAGCTCGAGGTAGACGTCTTCGAGGGAGTGACGCGACTCGGCGATCAAGAGCACGTCCGCGCCGGCTGCGACGAGCGAGCGCGTGACCTCCGGAGTGGCGATCGAGAGATCGGAAACCGCGAGCATGTACTCGCCTTGCTCGTTGAGTTCCCAGCCCTCGACGGCTGGGAGGCCGTTGAACACGCGATCGGGCTCTTTGAGTAGCGTGCTCACTCGCACCTCGAGCGTCTTCCTGAAGAGCTTTTCGCGAAGCTCGTCGGGTCGTCCGATCAGGCGCAGCTTCGTGTTCAAAATCGCCACCCGATCACAGAGCCGCTCGGCCTCCTCAAGACGGTGCGTCGTGAGGAAGATCGTCACGCCACGACTGCGAAGCGAGTCGATCAGCTCGTGGACCTCGCGAGCGGCGACAGGGTCGAGACCCGAGGTTGGCTCGTCGAGGAACAGGACGGCCGGGTCGTTGAGCAGCGCCCGCGCCAGGCGGACCCGTTGGCGGAGGCCCTTGGAGAGGGAGCGGCAGGGATCGTTCGCGCGGTCCACGAGTTGACGGCGCGAAGGGCGTTGGTGATCCGCTCCTGCGCGTTGGGGAGCTCATAGAGGCCCGCGAAGCACTCGAGGTTCTCGGCCACCGTGAGGCGAAGATACAGGCCCGGTGACTCCGGCATGATTGAGATGCACTTGCGGATGGCCTGGCCGTTTTCCGGAGTCAGCGAAAGACCGGCGACCATTGCGGTTCCAGAGCTTGGAGCGATCAGCGTGCCAAGGGCGCGGACCGACGTCGTCTTGCCGGCGCCGTTCGGGCCGAGGAAGCCGAAGACCTCGCCATAGCCGACCTCGAAAGAGACATCCTCAAAGGCGAAGCGCTCTCCAAAGCGCTTGGACAGATGTTCAACGACAAGTGCGGGATTGCTCAGCCTGCCGTCGTGCGACGGATGACCAAGTTCGACCTCACCAGTGCTCGTCACGCGCCCTGTTCTTGTCGCGCAATGGGTCGGAGGGTGCGTCCCCGCCACCAGGGAGACCGTCAAGGAACGCTGCGGCCGTAACCCGGTGGCGCCGAATGATCCGGCAACGAACCGTTTCGGTAACCGGCTACCGCGCCGAAACTGGCGTTCTGCGATCGGATAGGTGGCCCATGACCATGCCATTGCCCGCAGAGAGTTGTCCCCTGGTGCCTGCTTGAGTCCTTAGGCGACGCCCGTCCCGAGTTCCAGCGCGGAGTAGATCTCACGGGTCGCGCTCGAGGTGTTGAAGGTGTAGAAGTGCAGTCCCGGCACGCCGATGCGGAGGAGGTCGGCACAGAGCTCGGTGGCCAGGACCACTCCCTCCTTGCGCACCGCATCGGCCCCGCCGGTCTCGTCGGCGGCCCGCAGGCGCTCCTGCATCCAGTCCGGGGCGGCGGCTCCCATGCCGCCGAGGCGCCCCATGGTGGAAAGCGAGGTCACGGGCAGGATGCCGGGCAGCACGGGGGCACGCACCTGGCGGGCACTGAGGTCGGCCAGGAGGCTCTCGTACTCGGACGCCTCGAAGAAGAACTGGGTCACGCCGAAGTCGGCCCGCTCCAACTTGGCGGCCAGGAAGTCACGGTCCCGTCCCATGTCGGTGGAGCGGGGGTGGCCGGCCGGGTGGGCCGCCACGCCGATGGAGAAGCCTCCGATGGCGCGGGCCAGCTCGACCAGCTCGGAGGCGTAGGCCAGCTCGCCCGGGCCGGCGTCGGGATCGGCCGGGGGATCACCGCCCAGGGCCATGAGGTTCTCCACGCCCGCCTTGCGCAGCGAGACCAATATGTCAGCCAGCTCCAACCGGGTGTGGGCCACGCAGATGAGGTGGGCCATCGGATTGAGCGACGTCGTGTGCAGCATGCCGCTGACCAGGTCGAAGGTGCGCTGGCGGGATTCGGCGCCGCCCCGGTAGGTCACCGAGACGAATGAGGGGTTGAGCGGCTGTAGCTCACCGATGGTGCGGGCCAGGGTCGACAGCTCGGCATCGTTCTTGGGCGGGAAGAACTCGAAGGAGTACGTCCGACCGGCCGCCAGCAGGTCGGCGATGCGGGTCACGACGACCCGGAACCGGCGCGGCCGTAGTCGTCCTCCAGGCGGACGATGTCGTCCTCGCCAAAGTACGTCCCGTGTTGCACCTCTATGAAGACGACATCGGTGTCGCCGCAATTGGCGATGCGGTGCGCGCCCTCCCGAGGGATATCCATGGCCTGTCCCGCCGTCACTTCGGTCACGGTGCCGTCCAAGGTCACCTGGGCCGTCCCTGACACAATGAACCAGTGCTCGGCCCGTTTCGAGTGGCGCTGATAACTCAGCCGCTTGCCCGGGTGCACCACGATCCGCTTGACCTTGTGGTCGGGGGCATCGTCACTCAGCACGGTGTAGTTGCCCCAGGGGCGCTCCGAGTACTCCTGCTCGCTCACCTGGCCTCCCTCCCCGGCTTGGCGTTCACCGTCGCCCCATTTCGGCGGCCCGCACGGCGTTGCGCAAGAGCATGGCACGGGTCATCGGCCCGACACCCCCCAGGCGCGGCGTGATCCACCCGGCCACCTCGGCCACGTCCTCGTGGACGTCGGAGAGAAGCTTGCGGCCCTCCCAGCTGGTCCCTGCCCCCACCACGGCCGCTCCCGGCTTCACCATGTCGGGGGTGACCAGCCCGGCCCGTCCGGCCGCCGCCACCACGATGTCGCCCGCGCGCACGAGCGACGCCAGGTCGTCGACCCCGGTGTGCACCACCGTCACGGCGGCGTTGCAGCCTGGCCGCTTGGCTGCCAGGAGCAAGGCAAGCGGACGGCCGATGGTGAGGCCGCGACCGATGATGACCACGTGGCGACCTTCGACGGGCACGTCGTAGGCGTGCAGGAGCTCCACTATGCCGGCCGGGGTGCACGGCAGTGGGCCCGGCGCGCCCATCACCAGGCGTCCGAGGTTGATCGGGTGCAGCCCGTCAACATCCTTGGCCGGGTCGACGGCCAGCAGTGCCCGCTCCTCGTGAAGGCCATCGGGCAGCGGCAGCTGCAGCAGGTAGGCGTCCACCGCCGGATCACTGTTGAAACGCCGGATCACCTCTTCGACCTCGGCCTGCGATGCCGTCGCGGGCAGGTGCTCGCCCACCGAGACCATGCCGACCTTGGCGCAGTCCTCGTGCTTCATGGCCACGTAGCGCGCACTCGGGCCGTCGTCTCCCACCAGTACCGTGCCCAGGCCCGCCGACAGTCCCTCGGCCCGCAGGCGTTCGACGCGGTCGGTCACCTCGGCCAGCACACGGGCGGCCACCGCTTCACCGTCCAGCAGGATGGCCGCCATCAGTGCCGGAAGTGCCGCTCGCCGGTGACCACCATGGCCAGGCCGGCCTCGTCGGCCGCGGCGATGACCTCGCCGTCCTTGACCGAGCCGCCCGGCTGCACCACGGCGGTGACGCCGGCCTCGGCCAGGACAATGAGGCCGTCGGGGAAGGGGAAGAAGGCGTCGCTGGCTCCTGCGCCACCCGTGGCCCGCGCCCCGGCCTTGGTCACCGCAATTTCGGCGGCCACGACCCGGGACTGCTGTCCGGCGCCGACGCCGACCGCCTGACCGCGGCGCACGATGGCGATGGCGTTGGAGGTGGTCCGCCCGCAGACTCTCCAGGCCAGCACCAGGTCACGCCACTCGTCGTCGGACGGCGGGCGGGCGGTGACGGTCCGCCACTCGGTGCGGGGCGAGACGAACTCGTCAATGTCCTGCACCAGCACGCTGGCACCCAGGCTTCGCAGTTGGCGCACGGCTCGCTCGGGGACCGGACCGGCCAGCAGGCGGGTGGCCTTGCGGCGGCTGGTCAGCTTGGCCAGGGCGGCGGGGGCATAGGAAGACGCGATGATGACATCGGCCTGCGGCCCGGCGGAGATGGCGTCGGCCACCTCGGCCGTCACGGTGCCCCCGATGGCCACCACCCCCCCGAAAGCGGACTGCACGTCGCACTCGAGGGCCCGCTGGTAGGCCGTGACCAGGTCGTCGCCCACTGCGGCCCCGCACGGGTTGGCATGCTTGATGATGGCCACCGCGGGCTGCCCGGCGTCGCCGGCCAGCTCATGCACCAGGCGCCAGGCGGCGTCGCCGTCGAACAGGTTGAGGTAGGACAGCTCCTTGCCTCCATGCTGGACCACCTCGTCCCACCAGCTGCGCGTCCCCGCCAAGCGGTAGCGCGAACCTCGCTGGTGCGGGTTCTCCCCGTAGCGCAGGACGTCGGTGCGCTCCAGGGTCAGGTGGAGGGTCCGGGGGAGGACCGTACCCAGCGCCTCCTCGTCGGCGTCGCCTCCCTGGACCGGGAACGGCCCCCCGGAATCGAGCCAGGCCACGATGGCGGCGTCGTAGGCCGCCGTGTGGGCGAAGGCGGCGCGGGCGAGACGGCGGCGGGTGGCCGCCGACAGGGAGCCCACGCGCCTGATCTCGTCCAGGACCACCGGGTAGTCGGCCGGTGACGTCACGATACCGACGTGATCATGGTTCTTGGCCGCTGCCCGCACCATGGTGGGCCCACCCACGTCGATCAGCTCGGTGGAGGGGTCAGAGGAGAACGGGTAGAGATTGGAGACCACGAGGTCGATGGCGGCGATCCCGTGGGCCTCCAAGTCTTCGAGGTGCGCCGGCTCGTCCCGGTTGGCCAGGATCCCGCCGTGGATCTTCGGGTGGAGGGTCTTGACCCGCCCGCCCAGCATTTCGGGGGAGCCGGTGACTTCCTCCACCTTGAGGTGGGTGATGCCCGCCGCGTCCAAGGCGGCTCCGGTATTGCCGCTGGCCACCAGTTCCCAACCCAGATCGGACAGGCCGCGGGCCAGCTCGACCAGGCCTTCCTTGTCATAGACCGACAGCAGCGCCCTCACGAAGTCATCTCCCCGCTCCGGGCCCGCATCCGCGATGGCGGTGCACCGATCGACCGGCCGGCCTCCAACTCGCGCAGGGCCCAGGCCACGGTCCGGGGGTACAGCGTACGTTCGGCCACCTTGATGCGCTCATGCAGCGTCTCCTCGGTGTCGCCGGCCAGCACCGGGACCACCTGCTGGGCCAGAATCGGCCCGGCGTCCATCTCCAGAGTGGCCAGGTGCACGGTGCACCCGGTCTCGGTGACCCCGGCCGCCAGGGCATCGCGCACCGGGTGCCAGCCCGGGAAGTCGGGGAGCAAGGCCGGGTGGGTGTTGAGGACCCGCCCGGGGAAGGCGTTGTGCACAGCCTGGGTCATCACCGTGCCGAATCCTGCCATGGCCACCAGGTCCACCTGGTGGGCCACCAGGGTGGCGGCCACGGTTGCCGTGAAGCCGGCCCGGTCGAACCCCGGGCCGTAACCCCCGTAGGACCGGCGGTCGATCAGTTCATCGGCGGCTCCGTGCGCACGGGCCAGGGCCAGGGCGGCGCAGGGCCGATCGGAAAGGACCGTGGTCACCGGGAGCCCGGCCTCAAACATGGCCCGGAGGATCGTCCCACTTCCCGAGACAAGGACGGCCAGTCGCACGGCGGTCAGGCTAATGGCACTTGATCAGCGCGATCAGCGGTACGACCGCCGAGCGGGCCGGCTGGAACGCTCCACCCATGGCCCTTCAGGCCGGTGAGCCGAAGAAGCTGGCGTCCCCGTAGGTGAAGATGCCGCCGTCGGAGGCCACCAGGGTGTACCCGCCCCCCGTGGTGGTGGCCGCCATGCCGACGATGGGCTTGTTGAGCACGATGGCGCCGGCCGAACCATGGAAGGCGGCGTCGCCGTAGCTGAAGATGCCGCCGTCGGAGGCCACCAGCCAGTACCCGCCCCCCGTGGTGGTCGCCGCCATGCCGACGATGGGCTTGTTGAGCGTGATGGCGCCGGCAGAGCCCCAGAAGGCGGCGTCGCCGTAGCTGAAGATGCCGCCGTCCGAGGCGACCAGCCAGTAGCCGCCCCCCGAGGTGGTGGCCGCCATGCCCACGATTGGCTTGTTCAAGTGGATGGCGCCGGCCGAGCCATGGAACGCAGCGTCGCCGTAGCTGAAGATGCCGCCGTCGGAGGCCACCAGCCAGTACCCGCCCCCGTCGCGCGTGGCGGCCATGCCGACGATGGGTTTGTTGAGCGTGATGGCGCCGGCCGAGCCCCAGAAGTTGGCGTCGCCGTAGCTGAAGATTCCGCCGTCGGAGGCGACCAGCCAGTACCCGCCGCCGCCCGGTGTGGCCGCCATGCCCACGATGGGCTTGTTGAGCGCGATGGCGCCGGCCGAACCGTGGAAGGCGGCGTCACCGAAGCTGAAGATGCCCCCGTCCTGGGCGGCGATCCAGTAGCCGCCGCTGTCCGGCGTGAGCGCCAGTCCGACGGCCGGCTTGTTGATGCCGCCGGAACCCGAGGACGCGGCACTGAGGGTCACAGGTGCAACATAGAGGTCCCGGGTACCCCCGCATGGATTCCCGGCACACCCCGTCCAGGCCGCGAAGTCAAGCCAGTACCGGCCCCCCTGGTCCTGAAACCACGATCCTCCACCCGGACCGGCGACATTGCCGTAGGACGACACGATGGGGTTGGGATCGTTCTGCGTGCATGGCCCGACCGGTGATGAGCAGACGGCGTAGCCCTCCGAGTAGGACGGCGAGGTGTAGGTACCCGCCGCGAAGAGGAGGAAGTAATAGCCGTTGACGGCCAATATGGACGGGTCCTCCACCGTGGTCTCCCAGGGGTGAGCCACGGTGTCGTTGTAGAAGAGCTGGGTCGGGCTGGATCCCGGCAGGAACGTGGTCGCATCGGCCGGATTGAGCTCCTCGGCCATGATGCGGGCCGGCGCCGACGATCCTCCGTCGTTGGACTTCCAGACCAGCCAGGGGCTGCCGGTGGCCGGATCGATGTAGGGGGCGGGATCGATGGTGCCCAGACCGTCCCCCGGGCACCAGAGCGGTCCCCCGCTGTCGGTGAAGGCGGCGCCGGTCGGCGAGATGCTCGGCGCCGTGGCCACCGCCAGGCAGTCGTAGCCGGTATCGCTGGCGTGTCCGGACTGGGCGGCGTCGTAGAACATGATCCACTGGTTGTTGAAGAAGAAGACCCCCGGGGAAGTCTGGGTGTTGGTCTGCTCCCAGGAGGCTGGGTTGGGCAGCGCGGTCGACCCGTAGTTCTGGCCGGTGTAGCTGCGCCAGCCCGCGCTCGGACTGCCCGAGGTGTCCACCAAGACCTGGATGTGATTGCCCAACGGCGTGCCGGTGGTGAAGGCGTAATACGTGCCCGCCGACTCAATGACGTCGGGGTCCCCGGCATCGTGACCGGGGAAGGCCGACGATCCCGGGAGGGAAACGGTGAAGCTGAAGGAACCGTGGGGACGTAGCGCCGCACGGGTTTCCGGAGCGGTGGCGGCGAGCGTCCCGGACGTGAGCAGGACCAGGTTCAGCGTGCCGGCCAGGGCCAGCCCCGGCCCCAGTCCCCGTCGGACGGCGCCTGACGCGCCCCGGTGTCTCAGCCGAGCCCCTTCACGATGGCCACCATCTTCTCGCCGCACTCGGTCGGGTTCTGGGCCACGGCCACCCCGGCGGCGTTCAACGCGTCCATCTTGGCCTGTGCCGTGCCCTGAGAGCCCGAGATGATGGCTCCGGCGTGCCCCATCTTGCGCCCCGGGGGAGCGGTCACCCCGGCCACGTAGGCCGCCACGGGCTTGGTCATGGAGTTGGCGATGAACTCGGCCGCGCGCTCCTCCTCGGAGCCTCCGATCTCGCCGATCATCATGACGGCCTTGGTCTCGGGGTCGGCCTCAAAGGCGGCCAGGCAGTCGATGAAGTTGGTGCCCGGGACCGGGTCGCCCCCGATGCCGACACACGTGGTCTGCCCGATGCCCTGCTGGGAGAGCTCGTGCAGCGCCTGGTAGGTCAGGGTGCCCGACCGGCTCACGATGCCCACCGGCCCACCGGCCAGGGCGATGTCGCCCGAGGTGATGCCGATGTTGCACTTGCCGGGGGAGATGATCCCCGGGCAGTTCGGCCCCAGCAACCGGGTGCCGGGAAACTCCTGGACCAGGCGGTTGTAGGCCAGCGCCTCGTCCTGGGCCGGGATGCCCTCGGTGATGCAGACGATGAAGGCGATGCCGGCCGCGGCCGCCTCCACAATGGCGTCGGCCGCGCCCCGCGGCGGCACCGAGATGAAGGACGCCGTGGCGCCCGTCTCCTTCACCGCCTCGGCCACCGAGGCGTAGACCGCGATGCCCTCGATGGTCTCGCCCCCCCGCTTGGGATTGGTCCCTCCGACCACTTTGGTGCCGTAGGCCTTGTTGCGCAGGCCGTGGAAGAGGCCCTGGCTGGTCGGGCTGATGCCCTGAATGACCACCTTGGTGGTCTCGTCGACGAAGATGCTCACGTGATGTCCTTAGTTCCCTTCCGCCCCTAGGCCTGGGCCAGGGCGACTGCGTGGCGGGCGGCGTCGAGCATGGTGGGCTCGACGATCAACCGGTCGGATAGGTGTGCGGCCAGCAGCGCCCGCCCCTCGGTGGCATTGGTGCCGTCCAGGCGCATGACGACGGGCGAGCTGAGCTTCACCCGGCCGATGGCCTCAATGATCCCCTGGGCCACCTCGTCCACCCGGGTGATGCCACCGAAGATGTTGACCAGGATGGAGCGGACGGCCGGGTCGGCGTTGATCACTTCCAGCGCGGCGGCCATCACATCGGCGTTGGCCCCGCCCCCGATGTCGAGGAAGTTGGCCGCGGCGCCGCCGGCCTGGGTCACCACATCCAACGTGCTCATGGCCAGACCGGCGCCGTTGGCGATGATGCCCACCGACCCGGCGAGCCCGATGTAATTGAGCCCCTTCTCCTTGGCCACCTTCTCCCGGGGGTCGACCTCGCCGTCGTCCGCCGCGTACTCCTCCCATTCGGGGTGGCGGTAGGTGGCGTTGTCGTCCAGGGTGACCTTGGCGTCGAGGGCGTGCACCTTGCCCTCGGGGGTCAGGATCAGCGGGTTGATCTCGGCCAGGTCGCAGTCGCCTTCGACATAGCAGTGGTAGAGGCGCACCAGCAGGGTGGCCGCCTGGGCGCGGGCCTCGGGATCTAGCGCGGCCCGGTCCACCCACTCCCGGGCCGCCTCCTCGGTGAGCCCGACCAGCGGATCGATCTGCAGCAGGGCGATGGCGTCGGGGTTGGTCACGGCGACCTCTTCTATCTCCACCCCGCCTTCGGCCGAGAGCATGCCCAGGTGCATCTTGTGGGGCCGGTCCAGGGTGAAGCTGGCGTAGTACTCCTTGGCGATGTCGGAGGCGTGCTCAATCCAGAGGCGCTTGACCACATGCCCCTTGATGTCGAGGCCGAGGATGTTTCCGGCGTGGAGGCGCACCTCGTCGGCGTCGGCGGCCAGCTTCACGCCGCCCGCCTTGCCCCGGCCGCCCACCTTCACCTGGGCCTTGACGACCACGGGGTAGCCGGCGGCATCGGCCTGGGCCAATGCCTCCTCCACGGTGTCGGCCACCCCCCCGGGGGAGATCGGGATGCCGAAACGGGCGAAGTACTGCTTGCCCTGGTATTCGTAGAGATCCACTGCGATACCTTCTCCTTACTTTGGTGCTTTGGTTGCTCGGGGTCGTTTCTTAGGGTCGTGGCGTGGGCGAGGGGACGGTGGGACGGGGCGGGGCCCCGGGGCCCGGAGGTCAGCGGTCGAGCGCCTCCCGCTCGTCGAGGGCCTGGCCGAGCCAGCTGCCGATGGAATCGAGCGGCGCACCCGGGGTGAAGACGGCGGCCACCCCCTGTTCCTTCAGAACCGGGATGTCGGCTTCGGGGATGATCCCGCCCACCACGACCAGAACGTCGGAGCGCCCCTCGTCGGCCAGGAGCTTGACCACGCGGGGCACCAGGGTCAGGTGGGCTCCGGAGAGCAGGGAGAGCCCCACGGCATCGGCGTCCTCCTGGACCACGGCCTGGACCACCTGCTCGGGAGTCTGATGCAGCCCGGTGTAGACCACCTCGAAGCCGCTGTCGCGCAACGCCCGGGCGATCACCTTGGCCCCCCTATCGTGGCCATCGAGCCCTGGCTTGGCGACGATCACCCTGTAGGGACGCATCATGGAGCCCCCATGCTAGGGACGCCCTGGGTAAGGCGCCAGACCGGGAATGGCCATGCCGTCCTAGGCCCGGTGCAGCGGAGTGGCCGAAAGGAGCAGGCTCTTCTTGCCCACCGACTCGAAGTCCACCGTGGCCTGGGCCCGGGAGCCCTCGCCCTTGGTGTCGATGACGGTGCCGGGGCCCCAGTGGTCGTGGACCACCTCGTCCCCGGCCACCAGGCCCAGGTCCTCGGCCCCGCTGCTGGCCCGGGGACCGGCCGGGCGCGGCACCAGGGGGGCGCTGGCCAGGTAGGACGAGCCGGGCCGGGACTCTGTGGAGAGGTCACGGGCCGCTCTGGTGGTGACCAGCCCCACGTCCCTGATCAGCTCGGAGGGCAGCTCGGAGAGGAAGCGGCTGGGCATGGCGTGCTGGGTCCGCCCCCAGATGGTGCGCACCCAGGCGTGCGAGACGGCCAGGTGGCGCCGGGCCCGCGTGATGCCCACATAGAAGAGGCGACGCTCCTCCTCCAGCTCGGTCGGCTCAGCCAGCGAGCGGAAGTGGGGGAAGATCCCGTCCTCCAGGCCGACCACGAACACGGCCGGGAACTCCAGCCCCTTGGCCGTGTGCAGCGTCATGAGGGAGACCCGGGTGCCGTCGCCGTCGAGCTCGTCGGAGTCGGCCACCAGAGCAACTGTTTCCAGAAAGCCGACCACGTCGTCGAACTCACCCGCCACCGACGCCAGCTCGGCGATGTTCTCAATGCGCCCGTCCGCCTCATGGGTGTGCTCGGCCACCAGCTCGGGCAGGTAGCCCGTCCGGTCGGCCACCAGCTGAATGAAGTCGGCCGGGTTGACGGTGCTCACCAGGGGGCGCAACTCGGCCAGCCTTTTGGACAGCTCCTCGGCGCCCCGCAGCGCCTTGCCGGTGATGCCTGTCTCGGCGGCCCGGTCGATGGCCTGGCTGAAAGGGACCCGGTGGACCTGGGCCCAGGCGGCCATGCGGGCCACCGAGGTGTCGCCGATGCCCCGCTTGGGCACGTTGACGATCCGGCGGGCCGACACCTCGTCGTCGGGATTGGCCAGGACGCGCACGTAGGCCAGGATGTCCTTGACCTCGCGACGGTCGTAGAACTTGGCCCCGCCCACCACCACGTAGGGGATGCCGGTGAAAATGAAGGAGTCCTCAAGCGCCCGGCTCTGGGCGTTGGTGCGGTAGAAGACGGCGACGTCGCCCCAGGCCAGGGACTCGGCGGCGCGCAGGCGCAGGATCTCGCCCGAGACCCACGAGGCCTCGTCGCGTTCGTCCTCGGCCCGGTAGCGCAGCACCGGCTCGCCCGGGTCCCCCACCGTGAAGAGCTCCTTGGCCGGCCGGCCCAGGTTGTTGGCGATGACCGCGTTGGCGGCGCGCAGGATCGTGGCGGTGGAGCGGAAGTTCTGCTCAAGGAGGATGGTGGTGGCGTCGGGGAAGGCGCGTTCGAACTCCAGGATGTTGCGGATGTCGGCGCCCCGCCAGCGGTAGACCGACTGGTCGGAGTCGCCCACCACGCAGACGTTGCGCTGCGCCTGGCCCAGCAGCTGGACGATGGCGTTCTGGGCCCGGTTGGTGTCCTGGAACTCGTCCACCAGGATGTGGCTGAACCGCTCCTGGTAGGCCGCCCGCACGTCCTCGCAGGCCTGCAGGAGGTTGGCCGTCACCATCAGGAGGTCGTCGAAGTCGAGGGCGTTGGCGGCCAGCAGGCGCTGCTGGTACTCGGTGTAGACGTCGGCGATGCGCCTCTGGAAGGGGTCGGGCTCGTGGTGCGCCCGGTCACGGAAGGCTTCGAAGTCCAAGAGCTCGGCCTTGGCCTGGCTGATGACGGCCGCGGTGGCCCGCGGGGGGAGGCGCTTGGAGTCCAGGCCCAGCTCGGAGGTGATCATCTCAATGAGGCGCCGCGAGTCGGTGTCGTCGTAGACGGTGAACGAGGACCGGTAGCCGAGCCGGTCGGCGTGGCTGCGCAGGATGCGCAGGCAGGCGGAGTGGAAGGTGGAGACCCACATCTTCTCGCCCGGCGGGCCGACCAGCCCGGTGACCCGGCTGCGCATCTCCCCCGCCGCCTTGTTGGTGAATGTGATGGCCAGCACGCCCCAGGGCGGCGCGTCCCCCGTCGCCAGCAGGTGGGCGATGCGGCGCGTCAGCACCCGCGTCTTGCCCGAACCCGCTCCGGCGACCACCAAGAGGGGCCCGCCCCGGTGCTCGACTGCAGCGCGCTGAGGCAGGGTCAGGTCATCGACCAGCCGGGTGGGGCTCAGCGCGAGGTCGCTCACTCCCATTCAATGGTCCCGGGTGGCTTCGACGTGACATCGAGGGCCACCCGGTTGACGCCCTCGACCTCGTTGATGATGCGCGAGGCGATCCGCTCCACCAGGTCGTAGGGCAGCCGGGCCCAGTCCGCCGTCATAGCGTCGTCACTGGTGACGGCCCGGATGACGATGGGGTAGGCGTAGGTGCGGCCGTCGCCCATGACGCCGACGGTCTGCACGGCCGGCATCACGGCGAAGCTCTGCCACAGCTGGCGGTAGAGGCCGGCCCGGCGGATCTCCTCGACCACCACCGCGTCGGCGTTGCGCAGGATCTCGGCCCGCTCCGGTGTGACCTCGCCGATGATCCGCACCCCGAGGCCCGGTCCGGGGAAGGGTTGGCGCCAGACGATCTCATGGGGCAGGCCGAGCTCCTCACCCACCGCCCGCACCTCGTCCTTGAAGAGGAGGCGCAGGGGCTCCACCAGGTCGAAGGCCAGGTCGTCCGGCAGCCCGCCCACGTTGTGGTGGGACTTGATGTTGGCCGCCGTGTCACTGCCCGACTCGATCACGTCGGGGTAGAGGGTGCCCTGCACGAGGAACCGGGGCCCGGCGTCGCCGTCCCCCGCCCCGAGGTCGCGCGCCACCTCCTCGAAGATGCGGATGAAAAGCTCGCCGATGATCTTGCGCTTGCGCTCGGGGTCAGTCACCCCGGCCAGGGCGGCGAAGTAGCGGTCCATGGCCTTGACGTGGACCAGATCGATCTGGAACTGGCGACGGAACGTGTCCTCGACCTGGTCCGCCTCCCCGGCCCGCATCAGCCCGGTGTCGACGAAGACGCACGTCAGTTGGTCGCCTATGGCCTTGTGCACCAGTGCGGCCGCCACGGCCGAGTCGACGCCGCCGCTCAACGCGCACAGGACCCGTTCGCTCCCGACCTGGGCCCGCACGGCCGCCACCTGCTGCTCAATGATGGAGACATGGGTCCAGCCGGGGAGGCACCCGCAGACGTCGAGGAGGAAGCGTTCGAACACCTCGCTGCCCCGGTCGGTGTGCACAACCTCGGGATGGAACTGCACCGCGAAGAGGCGGCGGTCGGGGTCGTGCATGGCCGCGATGGGCGCCCCCGGGCTGGTGGCAGTGGCCACGAAGCCGGTGGGAGCGGCGGTGACGGCGTCCCCGTGGCTCATCCACACCTCCGACCTGGACGGCCAGTCCGGGCACAGCGGCGAGGAGCCGGTCAGCGTGAGCTCGGTGCGCCCGTACTCCCCCTGGCCGGTGCGCGACACGGTGCCGCCCAACTGCAACGCCATGAGCTGCGCGCCGTAGCAGAGCCCGAGGATGGGGATGCCGAGGTCGTAGATGCCGGGGTCGATGCTGGGTGCCGGGGTCTCGTAGACCGATTTGGGACCGCCCGAGAAGATGATGCCCTTGGGCCGGCGGGCCCGGACCTCGGCCACCGTGATGGACGAGGAGACGATCTCCGAGTAGACGTGCGCCTCGCGCACCCGGCGGGCAATCAGCCGGGCGTACTGGGCCCCGAAGTCGACGACGAGGACGGTGTCGGTCACCGGGTCCGGCTCAATGGCCCATGCCCACGCCCTGGGAGCGCTGGAAGAACTTCCCTTCGGTCTGCAGGGAGGGGGCGACCATCACCTCGGCCTTCTGGAATTCCTTGACCGTCTCGTAGCCACAGGTGGCCATGGCGGTCCGCAGGGCACCGAAGAGGTTCATGCGGCCGTCGTTCTCGTGGGCCGGGCCGAGGAGGATCTCGCGCAGGCTGCCCCGCACCGAGGTGCGCACGCGGGCGCCCCGGGGCAGGGTGGGGTGGAAGGTGGCCATGCCCCAGTGGAAGCCCCGGGCCGGCGCCTCGACCGCGGAGGACAGGGGCGAGCCCAGCATGACGGCGTCGGCCCCGCAGGCGATGGCCTTGGCGATGTCGCCGCCCTTGGACATCCCGCCGTCGGCGATGACGTGCACGTAGACGCCCGTCTCGTCCAGGTGGCGCATGCGCGCCCCCGCCACGTCGGCGATGGCGGTGGCCTGGGGCACGCCCAGACCGAGGACGCCCCGGGTGGTGCAGGCGTTGCCGGGGCCGACGCCGACCAGGACTCCGACGGCGCCGGTGCGCATCAGGTGCAGGCCGGCTTGATACGAGGCGCAGCCCCCCACAATGACCGGGATGTCGAACTCCCGTATGAAGCGCTTGAGGTTGAGGGGCTCGGAGGTCTTGGAGACGTGCTCGGCCGAGACCACGGTGCCCTGTATGACGAGGATGTCGAGCTCGGCGTCCAGGCAGGCCGGCGCCAGGGACTCGGTGCGCTGGGGGGTGAGGGCTCCGGCCGTGGTGATGCCGGCCTCCTTCATCGTCCGGATGCGCTCGGACACCAGTTCGGGGATGATCGGCTCGCTGTACATCTGCTGCATGCGCGACGTGGCCTTCTCGTCGTCCAGCGTGCGGATCTCGTCGAAGAGGGGCGTGGGGTCCTCGTAGCGGGTCCACAGTCCCTCCAGGTTCAGCACGCCCAGCCCGCCGAGCCGGCCCAGCTCAATGGCGGTGGCCGGGCTCATGACGCCGTCCATGGCCGAGCCCAGCACCGGCAGGCCGAACCGGTAGGCGTCGATCTCCCAGGAGATGTCGACGTCCTCGGGGTCGCGCGTGCGCCGGCTGGGCACGATGGCGATGTCGTCAAACCCGTAGGCCTGCCGTCCGGACTTGAAAATGCCGATCTCGATCTCAGCCACTTGTTCGCCCTCCGGCATTCGTGGGGCCGGTACGGCTCACGGTCCACACCGGCAGGTCAATAGCGAACGCCGGGCCGACACGCCGACGATCCACCACTTTACTTGTTGCGGGCCGCCCCCCGGGCCACCTCCGGTCCGCCTTCCCCCGGCCCGGGATCACCCCTGCCGGCCGGGCTGCCGGCGCGCGAGACTCCCGGCGTGCCGGAGAACCAGTCCCGCCAGGCCGTCGCCGCCGGCATGCGGGCCCTCCTCGCCACCCGGGCCGCCGAGGTCGCTTCCGGTGCCACCCCGGTGGGGTGGAAGGTCGGGATCAACGTGGTGGCCTTCCAGGAGCACTTCGGCCTGGACGGTCCCGTCGTCGGCCACCTCACCGACGCCACCGTGCTGGAGCCCGGCCGGCCGATCGACATCGGTGGTTGGGAGCGCCCGGCGCTCGAGGTGGAGGTGGCCATCCGCATCGGAGCCAACGGGGGCGTGGCCTCGCTGGCCCCGGCCATCGAATTGGTGGATCTCGACCTCGGCTTCGCCGATATCGGGCCCATCCTGGAGGGGAACATCTTCCACCGGGCCGTCCTCTTCGGCCCCGAGGTCACCGGCCTCGACATCGGTGGGCTTGCGGTGGGCGTGGATCGGGACGGCGCGCGCGTGGCCGAAGGGCGGTTGACCGAGCTGCCCGCGGTCACGGTCGAGGTGGTCCGCTCCTTCCTGCAGGGACACGGGGGGCGCCTGGCGCCCGGCGAGCGCATCATCGCCGGTTCACTCATCGCGCCACTGGCCATCGGGGCGGGGGACGATCTCGTGGTGACCTACGGGCCATTGGGCTCACTCGCCGTTCGCTTCATCTGAGGGTCGTGGCCACGACAGTGGCGTCGGGTGGGCGTTGCGAGCACACCCGGCAGCCACGGGAAGAGCAGGGAGCCCGGGGCCTTTCGCTGCGGCAACTGAACTGCCCTTCGGGTGGGTGGAGCATGGCCAAGGAAAACTCTGTACGTTCGGGAGCAGCGCGCGGCCGCCGACGCCGTCGGCGGGCCGTCAACGATGGCCCAAGTGGCCTGGCAAGAGAGGACTCTGACGTGAAGAGGCTTTCAGGAACCGACGCTTTGTTCCTTTCGACCGAGACGCCGGCGTGGCACCAGCACGTCGGTGGGCTCACCGTTCTCGACCCGTCGGAGTCGGACCGCTTCAGCTTCGACGAAGTGAAGCGGACGACGCTCGAGCGGTTGGCCTATGTGCCCAAGTTCCGGTGGAAGCTGAAGGAAGTGCCGCTGCACCTTGACCGCGCCGTGTGGGTCGAGGACAAGGCCTTCGACATCGACCGACACGTGCGCCGCATCGCGGTGCCGCCGCCGGGCGGCCGCCGCGAGCTCGGCCAGCTCGTCGGGATGCTGATGAGCTACCAACTCGACCGGCGCCGGCCCCTGTGGGAAATGTGGTTCGTCGACGGCGTCGTCGGCGGCCAGGTAGCGGTGATCTTGAAGTATCACCACTGCCTCATGGACGGCATGTCAGGCGCCGGGCTGGCCGAACTGCTGGTCGACCTGGAGCCGGACGCAACCGGCCCCGCGCTTGCGCCGTCGGAAGTGGACCAAGCTGGACCGTACGAGCCCTCCGATCTTGAGCTGGTCGCGCGCGCGTTGATCCCGAC
Organism: Acidimicrobiales bacterium; assembly: GCA_035534235.1. Taxonomy (GTDB): domain Bacteria; phylum Actinomycetota; class Acidimicrobiia; order Acidimicrobiales; family RAAP-2; genus Bog-473. The sequence goes on from DATLSH010000033.1 coordinate 45,831, forward strand.
GCTGCAGACGCCGCGCAAGCTGGCCCAGTACGCATGGCGTACCGCCCGGCGGGGCGTGACGATCCTGCAGCAACGCAACCAGAATCCGATGACACTCGGTGTCGCAGGACCCTGCTTCAACCAAGGGTCGGTCGGTCCGCACCGGCACACCTCGTTCAGCTCAGTGGCATTGGCTGATGTGCGGGCATTGAAGGACGCACTGGGTGTGAAGGTGAACGACATCGTCCTCGGGCTCGTGTCGGGCGCGCTACGCGAGCACATGCTGCGCCACGGCGAAATGCCCGAGGGATCCCTCGCCGCCCAGATTCCAGTATCGACGCGAGTGGCGGACGACACCGACCAGACCAATCGGATAGCCACGATGTCGGCCACGCTGGCCACCAACGTCGACGACCCGCTCAAGAGGGTGCAGATGATCCACGAAAGCACCCAGTCGGCCAAGGTACTGACCGATGCCGTCCGCGCCCGCAAGATCCAGTCGATCGGTGAAGTCGCTCCGCCATTGCTGATCGGATTGGCCTCGCGGGCAGTGTGGGCGTCGAACATCACCGAACGGCTTCCGGTCGTCGCCAACGTGGTGGTGTCGAACGTGCCGGGTCCGCCGATCCCCATCTACATGTGCGGCGCCAAGATCTCGGGCATTTACGCGTCGAGCGTGCTGCTGGCCTTCGCCGGCCTCAACGTCACACTGATGAGCTACATCGACCGCGTCGACTTCGGCATCACCTCCGACCCCGACATGGTTGAAGATCCGTGGGACATCGCCGACGGTATCCCCGACGCTCTCGTCGAGCTGATGCAGGCCGCGGACCTCGGCAAGCCCACACCGGTGCATGACCCGTTCGACGTGACCGACGCGGCCGACGCCCAGGATCACTGATGCGTACCGGGTTCCGTTGAGGCACTGACGGTTGAGGACTCGGAAGGGGCCATCGGAGCCCGTTCCGCTACAGCCTCATTTCGGTGCCGGCACCAATACGATGCTGAGCAGCTCGTGGAGCATGCGGGCGGTGGCGCCCCAGACGATCTCCCCCGCTACCTCGAAGAACCACACGGCGAACGAGTTGTCCGGGCTGCTCGGGATCTCCCTCCCCGGGATGCTCCAGTACTCCTCGCGGAAGACGTCCGGGTCGGCCAGCTCGCTGAGCTGAACGTCGAAGACCCGCTCCACCTCGTCGGGGCTGGGCACCAGGTGGGGCCGGGACGGCACCGTGGCCAGCAGCGGCATGATCAGCGAGCCCGAACCCACCGTCAGCACGGGGTGGATCCAGCCGACGACGGTCACCCCGGCCGGGTCCAGGGCCACCTCCTCATGGGCCTCCCGCACGGCCGCCGCGGCGGCGTCCTCTCCGGTGTCCATCCTCCCCCCGGGGAAGCTGACCTCGCCCCGGTGCGAGCGCAGCGAGAAGGAGCGCCGGGTGAGCACCACACGGGCCTCTCCCTGCTCCTCGAAGAGCACCGCCAGTACGCCGGCATTGACCGCGCGCACGGCCGGTGCCACCGCATCGACCAGGACGGTGGGCCCGAGCACCCGGTCCAGGCCGACGTCCTCGGGCACCGGCCCCGACTGGCCGCGGGCCGCCAGCGCCGCCAGCACGGTGTCGATGCCGATCCCTCGCCGATCGGCCTCCGGCAACGCGGCCCAGGGCGCCGGTGCCCCGAGCCGCCACGTCGTCGGCCGGGGAATCACCTGGGGCGGGGTGGGACGGGTCACTTGATCACGATAGGGGCGACCGTTCCTTGGCGTCCCGGCCCCGCCCCGACTTGGAAAGCGAGGGACGCTTTGTACCGTTCCCTCCATTACAATGCAACCATGCCGGACATATCGACCGCCAGGGTTTCCCAGAGGGGACAGACCAACGTCCCTGCCCCGCTGCGGCACCGCTGGGGACTCGTCGAGGGCGGAGAGGTGTCGTTCATAGACCTGGGTGACTCCGCGCTCATTCTCCCCGGAGGAGAAGCAACGGCGCGCGCCGAGATCCTGCGGGTGTACAGGGCGGGAGCATACGAAGAAGGAATCGCGAAGCTGACCGACCCGGACCTTGCCGACTAGCAAGATCCTCCTAGATGACCGGATCCTCATCGCGACCCTCGCCGGTGAGCACGTCGCCCTGGACTGGCGCGCTGAGAGCTTCACCACCTCGTACTTCTACTATCGGGCCTGCCGCGCCTTCGTGCTGGGCGCCGCCGGTCAGTTGTCCGGTCCATTCGAGTTGCTCGACGACGACCGCAAAGCCAGGGCCACGGCCACGTTGCTCACCTTGCCCGATAACATCGGCCTTCCCGTGCCGCGTCAGATCGTCCCGGTCATGGCCGGGGTCCACCGCAGGCATCCGCACCTGAACGTGCTCAACACGGAGGCAGCCGCAGCGGCATTGCTTCTTGACGCCGAAATGCAGCTCAGCCCGCCCACGGCATCGGGCCAGCTCGAGAGCGTGCTGGCGGACGAAGGCATCGCCTGGCGGATCATCGAGCTCGCCTTATGACCCGGTGAATGCGCTGTGGCCGGGTCTGAGGACCCGGCCACAGCCACAACCAATCGCCGGAGCGACCGGGCGGAGTTACATCATCCCGCCCATGCCGCCCATGCCACCCATGCCACCCATGGCCGCCGCGGCAGCCGCGGCGTCACCGGCCTTCTCGGGCTTGTCGGCCACCAGGGCCTCGGTGGTCAGGAGCAGCGCCGCAATGGAGGCGGCGTTCTGCAGGGCGGAGCGGGTCACCTTGGCGGGGTCGATGATCCCGGCCTTGACCAGGTCCTCCATCTCTCCGGTTGCCGCGTTGAGCCCGATATTGCCCTTGGCCGCCTCAACCTGACTGACCAGGACGGCGCCCTCAAGTCCCGCATTGAAGGCGATCCACCGCAGCGGCTCCTCCAGCGAGCGGGACACGATGCGGGCACCGGTGGCCTCGTCACCGGCCAGGGTGTCGGCCAGGGCGAGGACGGACTTGCGGGCCCGCAGCAGGGCGGTGCCGCCACCGGCCACAATCCCCTCCTCCACCGCGGCGCGGGTGGCCGACAGGGCATCCTCAATGCGGTGCTTCTTCTCCTTGAGCTCCACTTCCGTCGCCGCACCGACCTTGACGACGGCCACACCGCCGGCCAGCTTGGCCAGCCGCTCCTGCAGCTTCTCGCGGTCCCAATCCGAATCGGTGTCGTCAATGGCGCGCTTGATCTGCGCCACGCGGCCCTTGACGTCCTCGTGGCTGCCGCCACCTTCCACAATGGTGGTGTCGTCCTTGGTCACGATCACCCGACGGGCGGTGCCCAGGAGGTCGATGGTCGCGCTCTCGAGCTTGAGGCCGATCTCCTCGCTGATCACCTGGGCGCCGGTGAGGACGGCCATGTCCTGCAGCATCTCCTTGCGTCGCTCACCGAAGCCGGGGGCCTTGACGGCCACCGAGGTGAAGGTGCCACGGATCTTGTTGACGACCAGGGTGGCCAGCGCCTCTCCGTCGACGTCCTCGGCGATGATCAGCAGCGGCTTGCCGGCCTGCATGACCTTCTCGAGCACCGGCACCAGGTCGTGGACTGCGCTGACCTTGCCATTGAAGAAGAGGATCAAGGGCTCGTCCAGCACCGTTTCCTGGCGCTCGGCATCGGTCACGAAGTAGGGCGAGAGGTACCCCTTGTCGAACTGCATGCCCTCGGTGAGCTCCAGCTCGATGCCGAAGGTGTTGGACTCCTCCACCGTGACGGTGCCGTCCTTGCCCACCTTGTCGATGGCATCGGCCAGCACGTCGCCAATGGCCGGGTCGGCGGCCGAAATGGAGGCTACCTGGGCGATCTCGGTCTTGCCCTCTATGTCCTTGGACTGCTTGGCCAGCGAGTCGACTGCAGCCTGGACGGCCTTCTCAATGCCCTTCTTCAGCCCGGTCGGGCTGGCACCGGCCGCCACGTTACGCAGCCCCTCGCTGATCAGGGCCTGGGCCAGGACCGTCGCCGTCGTGGTGCCGTCACCGGCCACGTCGTTGGTCTTGGTGGCCACTTCCTTAATCAGCTGGGCGCCCATGTTCTCGAACGGGTCGTCGAGCTCGACCTCCCGGGCGATGGACACACCGTCATTGGTGATGGTGGGGGCACCGAACTTCTTCTCAATCACCACGTTGCGACCTTTCGGTCCCAGGGTGACCTTGACCGTGTCGGCCAGCTTGTTGACACCGGCCTCCAGCCCACGGCGGGCGGCTTCGTCGAATTTCAGGATCTTGGGCATGACTGTGTCGGGCTCCTCTCGAGTCCTTCTGCTACAAGGGGTAGGTGAACCGCCGCCGCCCGGATGAGCACCCGGGCCGGCGGGGGTGTCAGGGTGGCTAGGCCAGCTTGGCCAGGACGTCCCTGCCGGAGAGGATGAGGAGATCCTCGCCCTCCACCGTGATCTCCGTGCCTCCGTACTTGGAGTAGACCACGGTGTCGCCCTTCTTGACGTCCATCGGGATCAGCTCTCCGGTGTCCTCTGAACGGCGTCCGGGACCTACGGCGAGCACTTCACCCAGCTGGGGCTTCTCTTTCGCTGTGTCGGGGATCACAAGACCGGACGCGGTTGTCTCTTCAGACTCGCCGGGCCGGACGACGATCCGGTCATCGAGCGGATGCAACTTCATCTGAACGGGCCTCCTTGGCACTCGTTAGCACTCTCGGGTTGAGAGTGCCAAAGATAGCGGGCCTTTCCGGCCGGGGCAAGGGCGGGGCCAGTGCGGGACCCGCACGAGGCGGGAACGAGGCAGGGGCGGTGGATCACCGCCTGTTCTGGCTGCTCACACCGGGTGGGGCGCCCCCACCGCACCAAGAGGGAATGGATGGTGGCGCTCATGAGGCGACAAGTGAGGTCCGCCGCTGCGTGCGCCGGGGCCATGATCATCGCGTCCGGGCTGTTGCTGACCGTGGTGGCGGGCGGCGCCGGAGCCTCGACCTCGTCGCAGAAGGCACAGGCCAAGAAGGCCCTGCTGGTCCTGGCGGACATGCCGAAGGGCTGGACGTCGGCAAAGAGCACGGGCGGCGGGACCAACAACTTCCCGGGGCCCAGCAACTCGCCGGTTGTCTGGGTGTTGCCTCCAGCCTCATCACCTCGATTCCACCAGAGGTGAACAGCCCGAACTTCCACAGTCACGATGGCAACTTCGAGGTGGATGACTGCGTGTCAATCTTCGCCTCCACCAAGGTCGCCAAGGCGCAAATGGCAGCCATGTCCAATGCCAGGACCCCCATGTGTATGGCCACATTGATGAACGGCCCGCATAAGGGACAGATCGAATCGTCGGGAGGGAAAGGGACAACAGTGGGGACCATCTCGGTGACCCGCGCCACGTCGCCCCGGGGGACGGCGGCCTTCACGGTCGGCCTTCCGATCACCTCTCAGGGAGTGTCCCTCACGGTGAACCTGACCATCGTCTCCTTTATTAAGCGACAGCTGGGCCAGCAGATCACCTTCTACAGCTACGGGCCGACCTTCCCCGCGACCCTGGAGACACATCTGACCTCGGTGGGAATCAGCCGGCTCTAACTTCTGGGCCGACCGGCATCCGGTCAGTACGCTCCTGGCACCAGTCTTCGAAGGGGATCCATTCATGGCGCCAGAGAGCAGGAAGGGTCCGGCCTCGCCGGGCACGGCGAAGCGGCCCCGCACCTCGCCCCGCAACCGGACCGAGAGTTCCACCTCGGGGTCGGCTGCCCGCAGGGCTCCCAGGGCGGTACGGCGGCGGGCCCACAGCAACGGCGCGTCCTCCCCGAGCACCGGGGTCGTGGTCACCGGCGGGGGCTCGGGCATCGGCCGGGCCACGGCATTGCTGCTGGCCGAGACCGGGCGGGCGGTGGCGGTGTGGGACCGCGACGGGTCGGCGGCCCGACGGGTGGCCCGGCGCTGTCGCGACGAGCACGGCGTGGCGGCCGTGGGGGTCAAGATCGACGTCACCGTGACGGCCTCCCTGAAGGCGGCCGTGCGGCGCTCCCGGGCCGAACTCGGACCCATCGGCGGCCTGGTCCACGCGGCCGGCATCGGCGGGCCCATGCCGGTGACCCTCATTGACGACGCCAGCTGGGACGAGGTGCTCCAGGTGAACCTGCGCGCCGCCGCCACCCTGACCAGGGAACTCCACGCGTCGCTGCGCGAGGCCGGCCCCGGTTCGGCCGTCGTCTTCATCTCCTCCATCGAGGCCTACGTGGGCCATGCGTTCCTCCCGGCCTACTGCGCCTCGAAGGCAGGACTGCTCGGCCTGACCCGTGCAGCCGGCGCCCAGCTGGGCCCCGATGGCATCCGGGTCAACTCGGTGTGCCCCGGTGCCGTCGACACCCCGCTCCTGGCTCCACTCCTGGAGATCCCCGGGGCGAGGGAGAACCTGGTCACCCGCACCCCGCTGGGGCGCCTGGCTCAGCCCGAGGACATCGCCACGGTGGTGCGCTTCCTGCTCTCCGACGAGTCGGCCTACGTGACCGGGACCAGCCTGGTGGTCGACGGCGGCATGACCGCAGCGGGTGGGATCTGATGGTCGGGCCCGACCCCGACCGCTGGTGGCACGGCGGCGTCTTCTATCAGATCTACCCCCGCTCCTTCGCCGACTCCGACGGCGACGGGGTGGGCGACCTGCCGGGCATCATCAGCCGGCTGGACCACCTGGAGCGGTTGGGCGTTGTCGGGATCTGGCTCTCCCCCGTCACCGCCTCCCCCAACCGCGACTGGGGATACGACGTGGCCGACTACTGCGACGTCGACCCCGACTACGGGACCCTGGCCGACCTGGACACGCTGGTCGAGGAGGCGGGGCGGCGGGGCATCCGCGTCCTGCTCGACCTGGTGCCCAACCACACCTCCGATCAGCACCCCTGGTTCGTCGACGCCCTCTCCGGCCGGGGCGCCGCCCACCGGGACTTCTACGTCTGGGCTGACCCCGCACCGGGGGGTGGGCCGCCGAACAACTGGGCCAGCATCTTCGGGGGCTCGGGCTGGGAGCTCGACCCGGCCAGCGGCCAGTACTTCCTGCATAACTTCGAGGTGCAGCAGCCCGACCTCAACTGGTGGAGCGAGGAGGTGCGCCGCTCCTTCGATGACATCGTCCGCTTCTGGTGGGACCGCGGCGTGGCGGGCTTCCGCATCGATGTGTGCAACATGATGATTAAGGACGCCGAGCTGCGGGACAACCCACCGGCCACCGAGGACGACCCGCTTGAGCAGCAGGTGATGGGCGTGCGGCCGGTCTTCAACAGCGATCGCCCCGAAGCCCACGACATCCTGAAGCGCTGGCGGGCCATTGCGGACGGCTACACACCGGGCCGCCTGCTCATCGGCGAGACCAACGTCGGGAAGCTGCCCACCCTGACCGAGTTCTACGGCGACGGCCACAACGAGCTCCACGGTGGCTTCAATTTCGCCTTCATCAACGCCCCCTTCCGGGCGGGTGCCATGCGGTCCGTCGTCGAGACGGTGGAGTCGCTCTTCCCCGCCGGAGCCTGGCCGATCTGGACCGGTTCCAACCACGATGTGTCTCGGCTGGCCACGCGCTGGGCCGGCGGTGACCACGCCAAGGTCCGCTGCGCCCTGCTCATCCTCCTGGCTCTGCGGGGCACGCCGTTCCTCTACCAGGGGGACGAGATAGGGCTGACCGACGGGCCCATTGAGCGAACCGACGTCCTCGACGCCGTCGGCATCCGCTTCTGGCCCTACTACAAGGGGCGCGACCCTGAGCGGACGCCCATGCCCTGGTCGAACACGGCGGGGGGCGGCTTCACCGGCCCCGACGTGCCGACCTGGCTGCCCATGGCCGATCCGGGGGCATGCAACGTGGCCGATCAGGAGGCCGACCCCGGGTCCGTGCTCGCCTTCACCCGGCGGGCCATCGCGTGCCGGACCGGGAGCGACGACCTTTCCGTCGGCGCCTACCGGTCGCTGCCCTCGCCGGCGGACACATGGGCCTTTCTCAGGGGCGCGCGCACCACGGTCCTCCTCAATATGTCCGACACCCCCCAGGAGCTCGACCCCCTGAGCGGCACCGTCATCCTCGGCACCGACGGGGCGCTTGAGGGAACGTCGGTGGAGGGGTCCCTCACCCTCCCGCCGTGGAGCGGCGCCGTCGTCGCATCGTGACGCCGAGGCGGTTCGTCCTCTGCACCACGCCGGCCCAGGGGCACACCGCACCGTTGCTCGCCCTGGCCCGCCGCCTGGTAGCCGATGGGCACGACGTGGTGTTCTTCACCACCGCCCACTACCGCGACAAGGTGGCCGCCACCGGCGCCCGCTTCGTGCCGTTCGGGTCCGGGTACGACGCCCATGACCTGATGGTGGCCAATCCGGAGCGCGAGGCGTCCTCCAAGCGGGGCATCCGTGGCGTGAAGGACGACCTGCGCCGGATCTTCGTCGGCCCCCTGCCCGGCCAGTTCGCCGACCTGCGCCGGATTCTGGACGGCTTCCCCGCCGATGCCGTCGTGGTCGACACCATGTTCCTGGGCGCGCTGCCCCTCGCCCTCGGACCCCGTGCCGCCCGGCCCGGCCTGGCCTGCGTCGGGGTGATGCCCTTGGCCAGCGGGAGCCGCGACACGGCACCGTTCGGGGCGGCCCTGCAACCGGGACGCGACCCGGCGCGCCGGGTGCGCAACGTGGTCATGAATTGGGCCACCGAGCACCTGCTCCTGCGGGACATCCAACGCCTGGCCCAGCGGTGCCTGGCCGAGACCGGAGCGCCCCCGTTCGTGGGCTACCTCATCGACCTCACCCCCAAGGTGGTCGACGTCTACCTGCAGGCCTGCGTGGCGGGCTTCGAGTACCCGCGCTCAGACCTGGCCGCAACCGTCCGCTTCGTGGGACCGATCCTCGCCCCGCCCCCGGCGGTATTCGAGCGCCCGCCCTGGTGGGACGAGCTGGTCTCGGGTCGCCCGGTTGTCCACGTCACCCAGGGGACGCTCGACAACGCCGATCTGGACCGTCTCCTGCGACCCACCATTGAGGCTCTGGCCGGCGACGACGTGCTGGTCGTGGCCACGACCGGGGGACCCGACCCCGAGCCGCTGCGCGGCGGCCTTCCCGGCAACGTCCGGCTGGAACGCTTCATCCCCCACGACGTACTCCTGCCCCACGTCGACGCCATGGTCACCAACGGCGGCTACGGAGGGGTGCAGCAGGCTCTGGCCCACGGCGTCCCGCTGGTGGTGGCCGGCGACAGCGAGGACAAGCCCGAGGTGGCGGCCCGCGTGCACTGGTCAGGTACCGGCATCGACCTGCACACCGGCAAGCCGTCACCGGCCCGGATCGCCCGGGCAGCCCGGCGCGTCCTGGCCCGTCCCGGCTACCGGCAGCGGGCCCGGGAACTGCAGGCGGAGATCGCGGCCAGTGACCCGCTAGGCGCCATCGTCGACGCGCTCATGGAGGTCTGCGACCTTCAGCCCCGGTAGGGGTCGGCGGCCCGCCGTCCCTTGACTCCGCGCTCCCCCGGCTTAACCTGCATGGGTGCGCCGGGCCCGACCCACCAACCGATACGAATTGCTGACTTGTGCCTGGAAGGGCCACGTCCTGGTGGGGACCGACGTCGCCTTGGTGACCGCCGACGACGCGCTGGTGGTCCGCCAGTACGAGGGGGTGCGCTGGCACCGGTGCCTGCGCTGCGATGACTGGGTGATGCGCCAGATCCCCGCGCACCCCACCCGCCAGAGGACTGAGAGCAGCGAGGAGATTGAGATACCGATCCGCGGTCCGTTGCTGCGCGATCGCTACGTGCTGCGCCTGATCGCCTTCGACCGGGCCATCCATGTGTTCGTGTTGACCCTTCTCGCCCTGGTCCTCTTCGCCTTCGCCCGGGACAACCATTCGTTGCACCGCGACTACGTCAACATCATGAACGACCTGTCGGGAGGGGACCCCGGTTCGTCCCAGGCGCGTGGGATCCTCGGCTACCTCGGCCGGGCGTTCAAGTACTCCCCCGCCCATCTGATCAATCTGGCCCTGGTCGTGACGGCCTACGCCGCGCTGGAGGCCACTGAGATGGTTGGCCTGTGGTTCGCCAAGCGGTGGGCCGAGTACCTCACCTTCATCGCCACCACCGCGCTGGTGCCCTTTGAGGTCTACGAGCTCACGCTCAAGGTGAGTGTGTTCAAGACGGCCACCCTGGTCATCAACCTGGCGGTCGTCATCTACCTCCTGCTCGCCAAGCGGCTCTTCGGCCTGCGCGGTGGCCACCAGGCCGAGCACGAGCGCCGGCACGCGCTGTCCGGCTGGGGGGCCATTGAGAAGGCGACGGTGCGCCCCCCGGTCTGAAGGGTGAGGGATCACCGACAAGGGGAAAACGAAACTACGGGCTCAACGCGTCGAAGTGGGGATATTCGGTTCTGATTTTTGGCAGCACTCCGGAACTCATCGCTTCGGATCGCTCACGAACGCAAGCGCTCACTCCGTAATGTGCCGGCAAGTGCCCCACCGACCCGGCGATCGGAGGCACCCCGAGGGTGTCGGGGTTCATGAATTTATGGGGGCAGTCCTCCCAGGTGGGCATACTGAATGCATGTCAATCCCTCCCTCACCCGAGAGTAGGGATTCAACCCAGTGGCTGGACCTAACGGAGAATCGCCCTGGGCAGGCGGCTCGTCAGAAATCCAAAGAGCTGAGAGGCGCCGCACCTTTCAGATCCGCTCTTGCCCGAGTAATGGGTGTTCGCCTCGAGGAGCGGGATTGGCGTGTTGGTGCAGAGGGTGAAGTTGAAGTGGCGCGACGACTTCGCAAGCTCAAAGAAGGTTGGCATGTCATCCACGCAGTCCCCGTGGGAGACCTGGGCACCGACATCGACCACGTTGTGATTGGCCCGCCCGGCGTGTTTTCGCTCAACACGAAGAACCACACTGGGAACAGGGTGGCGGTGACTGTCAATGGCGTATATGTGAATCGACAGAAGACTCTGTACTTAGAGAAGTCCCGGTTCGAAGGGATGCGTGCGTCCGATCTTCTGTCGAACGCCTGTGGCCGGACAGTCGACGTACAACCGCTGATTGTCGTCTTGGCGGATCACTTGACCATCACGGTACAGCCACCTGGTGTCTATGTTGTTGGTCGCAAATTCATCGCCAAGTGGCTCTCAAAGCGTCCGGCCAGGCTTACATCGCAAGAAGTAGAAGAGATCTTTGCGGTTGCTCGACGCTCCTCCGTCTGGCGTCCAGGAGCTGCATGAACCAAGGGGTCGGCTTCCCAATGCTCCTATGTGGCACGCTCTCAAGATGTGCCGCCTGGCAACAGGTCAACGTGAGCAAGCATCGGCGGCCTCCTGGGGCGCTCCGGACCGGCGGTCGGGGATGCCCAGCACCAGCCTGGTATCGGCGCACTTATCGTGCGGGCGCTCACTTCTGAACTGTGAACAGCTTCCAGGACCCCGGCACGCCTTTGAGTTGGTGCTCGCCGCGATCACTAAATTCGATTGCTGATCCCGCCACCAGGTCCTTGACCATGCTCGAAACCAGGATTTCGCCGGGGGCAGCCAGCGCTCCCACCCGAGCAGCGATGTGAACCGCGAGTCCGCCGAGGTCAGCGCCCCGAACCTCGCACTCGCCTGTGTGCAAACCGATGTGCAGATCGATCCCAAACATCTTGGTGGCCTCGACGATTGCCTGCGCGCAACGAATCGCCCGAGCCGGACCGTCGAAGGAGGCCACAAAACCGTCCCCGGTGGTGTTGATCTCTCTCCCCCGAAACCGCCGAAGCTGCTCTCGCACGACTCGATCGTGGCTGTCAAGGAGCGCCCGCCAGCGCTGATCACCCAACGAGGCGGCCCGTGCGGTAGAACCGACGATGTCGGTGAAGAGGACCGTGGTGAGGATGCGATCGACTTCGACCGCGGGCCGTTCGCCGGTGAGGAACTCGGCAACTTCGTCCGACACGTACTCGTTGGCCAATCCGGAGTCGCCGCCCGGAAGCTGGACAAATCTGGCTCCGTCGATGTGCTCGGCCAGGTAACGCCCGTGTGCGATGGGAAGGAATGGGGATTCACTGACATGGAGCACCAGGGTCGGGGCCTGGATCAACTGCAGTCCGTGGCGTACATCGAGGTTTCGCAGCATGTAGTTCCACTGGGCCGCCGCGCTGCGAGGTGTAGCCGACGATCGATTCACCTTCGAGAGGAGTCGGATGAGCTCTGCATCGTCTGCGTTGCTCGGGTTGGTCAGCCGGGCAAAGTCAGGAGTGCCCCAACCCGTGGCCTCCAACGCGACAAAGGCATCGACGGCGTCGGGCGACGCTCCGATCGGGTAGTCATCTGCTTCGAGGTATCGAGCAGACGTGTTGTGGAGTATCAGTGCGCTCACCCGTTCTGGGTGCATCGCTGCATAGAGGATGGCGATCGGCCCGGCGTCGGCAGAGGCCAGAATGGCCGTCCGCTTCGATCCGGCAGCACCGAGCACCGCAACGATGTCCTCGGTCCACTCCTCCCAACTCGGGATTGAAATGAGCGAGACGCCGTCCGACGCCCCCGTGCCGCGGCGATCGAAGAAGATCAGACGGCTGAAGGCCGCCAGATCGATGAGAAACTTGGCGAACACAGGTATGTCCCAGAGGACTTCGATGTGACTTCCGAGGCCATAGCAATAGAGAAGATCTAGCGGTCCCTCGCCGACGACCTGGTAGGCGACATCGGCGTCGCCTACGGCGACATATCGGGTCTCGGGAACCTCCATAGCTGGGAACAGTCTGGCGCAGCCGGGCAGCCAGCCCGATCCTATGTGGTTAGTGAGCGGTACTTCCTTGGCTTTCTGGCCTAGCCCATAAGTGCCGACTGGCCACAGGCGAACAAGAGCAAGCACCGGCGCCTTCAGGGGGCGCTCCGGGCCGATGGCGTTCGGGGCGACCCTGGGGGCCCCATGGCGCCAGCTTGTGGCGCAGCAACTAACCCGACCGAGGGCGGGCGCCGGATCCCGCTGAGGTTCGGGTAGCCAGATACTCACTGCCTGACACTCCCCTGTTCACCACGAAGCCGAATTGTGCCCAGCGTGCCTGGGAGTCGGACTTGCGTATGCACAGCCGCTGGTGGTGCATCCAAGGCCACAACGGGCTCGGGAAGTGGAATGGCGCCCGGCCAGATTCAAGTGGAATCAATGGTGCAAGGTGCCGTCGTCGGAGTGGCGCTCCTGGGCAATATCCTCCAACCGGCGCTGGTACTCCGGTGAGTCGATGTCGTAGGCCCACATGACCAGGGCGTCCTCACCGGTGACCGTGTAGTAGTTCTTGCGCACGCTGACCGGGGCGAACCCGAAGCGGCGGTAGAGCGCCTGAGCCGGTTCGTTGTGTGCCGCCACTTCCAGAGACAGGTGCCTGACCCCGGAGAGGATGAGGGTGCCGACGCAGTCAAGGATGAGCGTGCTGGCCACCCCGGCCCGCTTGTAATCGGGCGCGGTGGCGATCGTCGTCATGTGCGCCTCGTCGTCGACCAGGAGGAAGCCGATGTACCCGGCCATGCGGTCCCCGTCCCACGCCGCCCGGTAGAGGCGACCATGGCGGAGGGCCAGCTCGGAGTTGAAGACGCCCACGCTCCACGGCTCGGGAAAGGCACCACTCTCAATGGGGAGCACATGGCGCAGGTCCCGCCGCCTGAGCGTGTCAATGCGCAGGTTCATGGGCGCGCCGGCGTGGCGACTGCATCAATGCGCGCATAGTTGCTCCTCGCGTCCGCCTCACGCATGTAGACGGGAACGAGCAAGCGGGCGTCAACCGGCGTAATTCCCTCAAGAAGCTGCTTGAGGGCCAGATTGAGCAGGGTGGCGACCGGGGGGGAGGACAGCGCGTCCATCACCGGCGACACCCCGGGCACCGCGCCGAGGACCTTGTCGTAGCGTTGCGCCCCGTCGCCGATGGCCAGTACCGGCACCCCGGACAGCGCGCGCAGGGCCGCTACCAGCTCGTCGGGCGCAAAGAGCCCGGGCGCCATGACATCGGGCGCTTCACGCCCTTCGTCATCGATGTGGCGCACGACAGCGAACACCTCACCCCGCCGGGCATCGACCGCGGCGAGGATAGCGCCCCGGTGCCCCAGGTCGACGCCGGCGCGGATGAGGACATCGAGACTGGACAATCCGACAACCCCGAGACCGAGCGCCTGGGCCAAGCCTTTGGCGGCCGAGACGCCGACCCGCAGCCCGGTGAAGAGCCCCGGGCCCACGTCGACCGCCACGGCGTGCAGATCGTCGGGCTGCAGCCCGACCTGATGCAGGAGGTGCTCCATGGCCGGGGCCAACGACTCGACGTGGCGCCGGCGTCCCGTCAAGCTCAGCTCGGCCTGCACGCCCCCTGCGGTGCGCACCGCCACCCCGACGGTCTCGGTGGCGGTCTCTATGGCGACGATGTTCACGAGGACATCGTCCGGCTTGCGAGGCCCAGGGCACGCGCCACGTCGCCGGCCCGGACCGCCCAGGTCCCCCGGCCCGAGAGGGTGATGGTGCGCTCGTCGATCGAGCCCGGTGTCGGGTGGACGGTGAGGGTGACCTCCAGTGCACTGTCGCCCAGGGCCGGCGCGGCGCGGTCGCCCCATTCGACGAGAGCGATCGCCCCGTCCTCCACCATTTCGGCCAGCGCCAGTTCGACCACCTCGCCCACGGATCCGGTGCGGTAGACGTCGGCGTGGATCAGGGTGGCCACCGGCCTGCCGGTTCCGCACGCGTAGTGGCGAACCAGGGCGAACGTGGGACTGGTGACGGGTCCCTCGACGCCGAGGGCGGCCGCGAAGCCCTGAGCGAAGACGGTCTTGCCGGCACCGAGGTCACCGATGAGGAGCACGATGTCCCCTGACGCGCAGAGGGAGGCCAGGCGCGCCGCCGCGTCCCTGGTCGCACCGGGCGAATGCGAGGTGAGCCGGAGCGGCCACCTCACCCCGGGCCCCCGGAGATGAGGCGCTTGGCCCGCACCAGGTCGGCCCGCATTTCGGCCATGGCCTCCCCGCCGGCCCGCAGCACGTAAGCCGGGTGGTAGGTGGGGACCAGGTGGCCACGTCCGTAGGGGAAGCACGAGCCCCGCAGTTGGCGGATCCCCTCCGTGCGGCCGAGGAGCAGCCGGGTGGCGAAGTTGCCGAGCGTGACGATCACGGCCGGGTCGATGAGGGCGACCTGCTCCTCCAAGTAGGGCCGGCAGGCCTCAATCTCCTCGGGGGCCGGGTCGCGGTTGCGGGGCGGGCGGCACTTCACGACGTTGGCGATGTAGCAGCTCTGGCGGGTCAGCCCGATCTCCTCCCACAGCAGGCGATCGAGGAGTTTGCCCGAACGGCCGACGAACGGCTCACCGGCCAGGTCCTCCTCATGGCCCGGTCCCTCGCCCACGAAGAGGAGATCGGCATCGGGGTCTCCCACCCCGAACACCACCTGGGTCCTGCCTGCGGCCAACGGGCACTTGGTGCAGGCGCAGGCCTGGACCCGCAGCTGGTCGAGGGCCGAACCGGCGCGCTCCGCCGCCATTCACCCGGGCCGGGACAGGGCGGTAGCCGATGGGGCGTCGGTGCCTTCCGGTGTGGGTTCCGGTCCGTTGACCAGAATGCGGGGCATCCGCGGCCCGACACCGCACAGCACCTCGTAACTGATCGTCCCCAGCAGGGCGGCCCAGTCGTCGGCGGTGATCTCCTCGGCGCCCTGTCGACCCAGCAGCACCACCTCGTCGCCCGGCTGCACTGACGTGTCCTCTCCACAGTCGACCACAATCTGGTCCATGGTGACCATACCGGCCAGCGGGTGGCGCACACCGCCGATGAGGACGGCGTAGCCCGGCGCGAACAGGGCGCGGGGCACGCCATCGGCGTAACCGATGGGCACGGTCGCCACCTGGGAACGCTTCGGCAGGGGCCGGAGGCGCCCGTAGGAGGGGCGCTCGCCGGCCTCCAGTGTGCGCACGGAGACCACCCGGGCCTTGAGCGACATGGCTGGCCGGAGGGTCGCCCCGCCGCACGCATCGTCGAAGGCGGCGCTGACGGCGGCCCCGGGCAGATGACCGTACAGGCCGATCCCGCAGCGCACCATGTCGTAGCGCGCCGCCGGGAAGGCGACGGAGCCGGCGGTGTTGGCCGCGTGGAGCACTTCCGCGGCCACGTCCCGGTCGGCCAGCCCGGCCACCAGGCGGTCGAACAGGTCCAACTGGCCCTGAGTGAAGGCACGGTCGTCCGCATCCGCACCGTCGGCCACCGGCAGATGCGTCCACAGCCCCTCGAAGTGCAGGAACGGCTCGTCCAGCACGGCCTGCACCAGCGCCGGGATCTCCGAGGGCGGGGCACCCACCCGGTGCATCCCCGTGTCCACCTTCACATGGACCGCGGTGCGCTGCCGAAGCTTCCGGGCGGCGCGGGCGAACGCCGCGATTCCCTGGTGCGAGTAAAGCGTGGGCGTGAGGCCGCAGGCCATGGCCGTGTCCACCGCTTCGACCCCGCACTCGCTCAACAACAAGATGGGCCCGGGCACGTCATGCTGGCGGAGCTCGGCGCCTTCGTCCACCAGGGCCACCGCCAGGCCGCGCGCACCACCTGCCAGGGCGGCCTTGGCCACCGCCGGGGCGCCGTGCCCGTAGCCGTGGGCCTTGACCACTGCGCACAGCTGAGCCGGCCGCACCAGCTCGACCAGCACGGACGCGTTATGCGCGATGGCAGCCAGGTCGATCTCCGCCCAGGCCGGCCGGGAACGCCCCTGGGCCATGGCTGCCTCGATGTCGGGCGCCGCCCGGTTGGGAGGCGCGGCACCGTCAGCCATGGTGCGCCATGGTGCCGAGAACCCCGGCCACCAGACCGGGCAGATCCCCGGCCACCAGACCGGCGGGAGGACCCGCCGCGGCAGCCCGTCCGTGCACGTGCGCGGCCAGGGCGGCCGCCACTGCGGCCTGGACTCCCCGGGCCAGAAAGGCGGCGATGACCCCGCACAGCACGTCACCGCTGCCGGCGGTGGCCAGCGCGGGCACCCCGGAGGCCACGAGGAGTACGTCGGGTGCGGCGGCACCGGGGGCGGCCACGGCGGTCAGCGGACCCTTGAGCAGGACCACGGCGCCGGTGGCCGCGGCCAGGCTCCGGGCCGCGGCAAGTCGGTCCTCCCCGGGGGGCGACCCGGTGAGGCGCGCGTACTCGCCGTCGTGCGGGGTGAGGATGCTCGGTGCGCTGCGGTTGGCCAGCAGGGCCCGGGCGCTCTCGACATCACCGAGGGCGGTCAGGGCGTCGGCGTCGATCACCACCGGGACCGGGGCTCCGGCGACGACGGCATGGATCTCCTCTGCGGTGGCGGGGCCGGTGCCCAGGCCGGGACCGACGACCAGGGCGCGGCACTTGGCCACCTGGGCCAGGAAAGGAGCGGCCCAGCCCGCTGCGGGCAGGCTCATGCGCACGGCTTCCGCCGGCCAGGGGGCGGAGGGATCGCCGGGAGAACCCAGGCGGACCATGCCCGAGCCGGCGGCCAGCGCACCGCGTGCGCACAGGATGGCCGCGCCCTCCATGCCGGCCGAACCGGCGGCGACGCCGACTGCACTCGCCCACTTGTTCGACTGGCGGGGCCGGGGCGGCAACAGGTCACTGACGTCGGCGTCCTCGACCAGTGCGGCCTGTGCGATGGGAAAGGAGACCCCGATGTCCACCACCTGGACCTCCCCGCAATGACCTGGTCCCTCACCTTGGAGCAGGCCGGGCTTGAGCGCGGCGAACGTCACCGTGTGGGTGGCCCGGGTGGCCGCTCCGGGCGCGGCCCCCGAGTCGGCGTCGACACCCGAGGCGATGTCGATGGCCAGGATCGGTGTGCCGGAGGCGACCAGGGGGGCGTCATAGGCCCCGTGGAAGCCGGTCCCGTACGCACCGTCGATGACCAGATCGCACGGGGCCAGGGCCGGCGGGGCGTCACCCGCACCGACCACGGTGACCCGGGCACCCCGGCGGCTCAGGTAGGCGGCGGCCACGCGCCCGTCCGCACCGTTGCTGCCCTTGCCCACCACCACCGTCACGTTCTTGCCGTAGGCACCGCCCAGTATCCGCAGCGCGGCATGCGCCACTGCGGTGCCGGCCCGGGCCACCAGGGTCCCGTGCGTGACTTCGGCCAGCGCCGCCGCGTCGGCGGCGCGCATTTCGTCCCGGGTCAGGACGGCGCGCACGAGGACCGTTCGGCCACCACGAAGGCGATGGCCACCTCAGAGGTATGGGTGAGCGAAAGGTGGAAGGGCCCGGCTTCGCGGGACGCGGCCAGTGCGGCGGCCCCACCGTGCAGCACCAGGGAGGGGGCGTTGCGGGTGGGACCATCTCCGGGCGCACGGCACACCTCCACGTCGGAGAGGGGGAAGGAGCCGAGACCGGTGCCCAGCGCCTTCATCACCGCCTCCTTGGCCGCGAAGCGGGCGGCCAGGCTCTCGGTCGGGTCGGCCGACCGCCCGGCATCGGCCCGCTCGCTCTCGGTGAAGTAGCGGACCGCGAAGCCGGGGCGCCGGGCCAGCAGCCGGCGGAATCGCCCGACGTCGACGGCATCGACCCCCACCCCGACCAGGCCGGCACCGGCGGGACGGTCCATGACGCCCGGGACGCTCATGACAAGGATGCTCTCACTCGACCGTCACCGTCTTGGCCAGGTTGCGCGGCCGATCGGGATCGTGCCCGTGCAGCCTGGCCAGGCGGTAGGCGAGCTGCTGCAGCGGGATCACCCCGATCACCGGCGAGAGCAGCGGGGACGTCGGCGGTACCCACAGCACGTGGTCGGCCACGGCGGCCGCCTCCTCGTCGCCATCGTCGGCCACCAGTACCACGGTGGCCCCGCGGCTGTGCACCTCGGCGATGTTGCCGAGAAACTTCTCCCACAACGGGTTCCGGGTGGCGATGCCCACCACCACGACACCGGGCTCAATGAGGGCAATCGGCCCGTGCTTCATCTCACCGGCGGCGTACCCTTCGGCGCGCAGGTAGGCCAGCTCCTTCAACTTGAGCGCTCCCTCAAGCGCCACGGGGTACCCGACATGGCGCCCGAGGAAGAAGAAGTCGCGGGCATCGGTCAACTTGGAAGCGACCGCGTCGACGTCTGTGGCCCGGGACAGCGTGCGGGTGATCAGGGCGGGCAGCTCGTCCATGGCGTTGAGGATCCCGTGGATCTCCGGAGCCGTGAGCGTCCCGTGGATCTGGGCCAGGTAGAGGCCCAGGATCTCGAGGGCCACGATTTGGGCCAGGTGGCACTTGGTGGAGGCCACCCCCACCTCGGGCCCGGCCCGGGTGTAGAGGACGCCGTCGGCGTGCCGGGCCATGGAGGAGTCCACCACGTTGGAGACCACCAGGACCTTGGCCCCCAGGCGGGAGGCCTCGCGCATGGCCTCTGACGTATCGAGGGTCTCGCCCGACTGGGAGACGCCGACGCACAGGGTGCGCGCACCGATCACGGGTCCCCGGTAGCGGAACTCGCTGGCGATGTCGACTTCGGTGGGCAGTTTTACCCAGTGTTCGAGGGCGTACTTGGCCACCTCCGCGGCGTGGTAACTGCTGCCGCAGGCCACGATGAACACCTTGTCGATCTGGCGGAGGTCGTCGGGACTGAGCCGCATTTCGTCGAGAATGAGCTCGCCGGCCGCCCCGCGCCGGTCGAGCAGCGTGTTGGATACTGCCTCTGGCTGCTCGGCCATCTCCTTGGACATGTAGTCCTCGAAGCCGCCCTTCTGGGCCGCCTCCAGGTCCCAGGTGATGTTGAGCTGCGCCGGAACGACCGGTGCCCCCTCCAAGGTGGTGACGGCAATGTGCCCCGGGGTGAGCACGGCCAATTCGTCGTCAGCCAGCGCGAAGACCTGCCGGGTGTGCCCGATCAGGGCGGGGATGTCCGAGGCCAGGAGGGCCACCCCGTCACGCAGCCCGAGGACCAGGGGGGTGGAGCGCCGTGCCGCCACAATGGTGTCGGGCTCGTCGGCGTGGACGACGGCGATGGAGAAGGCACCCCGCACCAGGCCGAGCATGCGCCGGGTGGCCCCGGTGAGGTCGTCACCCTGGGCCATGAGCCGCTCAATGAGGTGGGCCATCACCTCGGTGTCGGTGGCCGAGGTCATGGTGTGGCCTTCGGCGGTGAGCTCCGCCCGCAGCGCGGCGTGGTTCTCAATGATCCCGTTGTGGACGAGGGCCAGGCGCCCCGAACAGTCGGTGTGGGGGTGGGCGTTCTCCGGGGTCGGGTGACCGTGGGTGGCCCAGCGGGTGTGGCCGATGGCTGCGGCGTGCCCCCGGGGTGCCTCGGCGGTGAGTGTGGCCAGGTCGGCCACCGAGTGCGTCCCGTCGGCGTCCCGGGCCCGCCAGATCTCCCCGTCGGCCACCAGCGCCACCCCGGCCGAGTCGTAGCCCCGGTATTCGAGCTGGTGCAGGGCGCCCAGGATCAGCGGCAGCGCATCAGGCTCGCCGGTAACGCCGATGATGCCGCACATAGCGGTCCAGGCTACCTGGGCATCGGGGGAGCCGATCGGGCGCCGGGGCCCGGGCTCAGACTGTCCCGAGGGCTGCCTCGACGATGCCGGCCAGCTGGGCCGCCACCGCGTTGGCCTGTGGCGCCTGGCGGGCCTCGACCATGACCCGGACCAACGGCTCGGTGCCGCTGGGGCGGAGCAGTACCCGGCCCTCGTGCCCCAGCTCCGCTTCGGCCTTGGCCACGGCCTCCCAGACCTCGGCGCAGTCGGCCAGCCGCTCGGGTCGGGGGATGGGCACGTTGACCAGCACCTGCGGCACGTGCTCCACCAGCCCGTCGGCCAGGTCGACCAGCGGGCGCCCGGAGCGTTGCAGCAGATCGGCCAGGGCGATGCCGGTCAGGATCCCGTCGCCGGTGGTGGACTGGGACCGGAAGATGATGTGGCCGGACTGCTCGCCGCCGAGGGCGAGCCCGTCGGAATCCAGCGCGGCCAGCACGTGGCGGTCCCCCACGTCGGTCTCGCGCACGCCGATGCCGCGGGCCTCCATGGCCAGGCGGAAGCCCAGATTGGTCATCACGGTGACCACCACCGTGTTGCCGGAAAGGCGCCCCCGGCTGTCCAGGTCGAGCGCGAAGAGACCGAGCAGCACGTCGCCGTCGACGACGGTGCCGGTGTGGTCGACGGCGATGGCGCGGTCGGCATCACCATCGAGCGCCAGCCCGAGCTGAGCCTTCTGGTCCACCACCACCCGGGAGAGTTGCGCCGGGTCCGTCGAGCCGCAATGGTCGTTGATGTTGGTGCCGTCGGGGGTGTCGTGCAGCGCAGTGACCCGCGCGCCGAGCTCGGAGAGTACCTGGGGCGCGAAGGCACTGGCCGCACCGTTGGCGCAGTCGACCACTATGTGCATCCCGTCGAGTGACCGCCCCTCCAGCGTCGACACCAGGAGTTCCCTGTAGATTCCTGGGGCCTCGGGGTCCGCAATGATGCGGCCGACGCCATGGCCGGTGGGCCGGCGGGGAGGGCGTTCGGGGTCACCCAGGATGGAATCCAACTCGCGTTCCACGTCGGCTTCGACATCGATGGGAAGCTTGGTGCCCACCAGGCTGAACAGTTTGATCCCGTTGTCACCGAAGGGGTTGTGCGAGGCCGAGACCACGGCTCCGGGCACCTTGCGGCGCTCGGCCACGGCCGCTACGCCCGGGGTTGGAATCACCCCCAGATCGATGGCATCGGCACCCTCGGTGGCCAGCCCGGCCGAGAAGGCGGCCTGCAACAGCGGTCCCGAACGACGCGTGTCGCGTCCGACGACGAAGGCCGGGGAGGGCAGCACCCTGGCCGCGGCGCGTCCGAGGGCCAGGGCCAGTTCGGCCGTCAGTTCTTCGTTGGCGACACCCCGGACTCCATCGGTGCCGAAGCGTGCCGGCGCCACCCGCTTACCGCTTGGAGTACTGCGGCGCCTTGCGGGCCTTCTTCAGGCCGTA
>DATLSH010000034.1:0-10681 GCA_035534235.1 Acidimicrobiales bacterium
ACCTCGGCCGGGTAGATGTTCTCCGCCGCCGACTTGACGATCCGGGTCAGCGGGGCCACGAAGGTGATCGAGCCGTCCTCCTCCCGCTTACCCAGATCGCTGGTGTGCCACCAGCCGCCGCGGGTGCGTTCGGCGTTGAGCTCCGCCCGGTCGTGGTAGCCGCTGGTGAGGACCCGGCCCCGGGCCACGATTTCGCCGGTCTCGCCGTCGGGCACGTCGTTCCCGGCGGGGTCGACGATACGCACCTGGACCCAGGGCGAGGGCCGGCCGCTGGTGCCCGCGCTGGCGATGCCCAGCGCGTTGAAGGTCAGCATGCCGGTGGCCTCGGTCTGGCCGTAGCCGGCGGGGTGGACGCCCCACGGGCTGTCGTCGACCCGGATCATCGCGTTCCATGCCGCATTGCCACCGAAGGTGCGCAGGGAGGAGAGGTCGTAGCGGCCGTCCTTGTTGACCTCCATGATTTCGGAGGCCGTCGGGCCCATGACGAAGCCGTAGTTGCAACGCTCGCCCTCCACCAGGCGGCACAGCTCCTCGGCGTCGACCCGCCGCGTCATGACGTTGTTCCCACCCAGGACGAAGGTGGCGAAGGTGGTCATGAGCGTGGCCATGTGGAACATGGGCCCCGAGTTCAGGTACACCGTGTCCTCGGTGATGCGCTGCACCATGGACACCATCAACGCCTGGGAGAGCACGGCGTCGTGCGAGAGCTGGGCCCCGTTGGGCGTGCCCCCGAAGGCGCCGGTGTAGAGCTGGATCACCGGGGACGCCGGGTCGACGGCCAGGGCCGGGTCGTCCACGGAGGCGCTGCGCAGGAAGCCCTCGTAGCTGCCTTCGGCGCCCGCATCGGCGTCGTGGCGGAGCCACAGCGCGGCACCGTCCCACTGACCTCGGGCCGCGGCCGTGACCTGACCGATCTCCTCCTCCTGCCAGATCACCACCTTGGGGCGCACGTCGCCCAGCAGGGTGAGAAGCTCGTCCGCGCTCTGGCGCCAGTTGGCAGGTACGAAGACGGCGCCCACCTTGGCGCACCCGAGCAGACCCTCCAACACGCGGTGGCAGTTCTGCCCGAGCCACAGGACGAGGTCGCCCGCGCCGACTCCGGTGGCGATCAGGGCGTTGGCCAACCGATTGGTCCGGGCATCGAACTCGGGGTAGGTGGCCCGGTGATCGCCGCACACGGTGGCGGTCTGGCGCGGACGGCTGCGCCGGTGCTCGCGCAGGACGTCGCCCAGGGTCAGGTCATGGAGTGGGTCCACCGTGTGCTCCTTGTGATGTGTGGGGGGAATGGTCAGTTTGCCGCAGCCAGGCGGGCCCGCAGCTCGGGCTTGATCACCTTGCCGGTGGCGTTGCGGGGCAGCTCGTCGACGAAGAGGTACTGGCGGGGCACCTTGTAGTCCGCCAATTGCTCGAGCGCGAAGGTGCGCAGGGTGTCCCCGTCGACGTCGGCCCCCGGGTGCCGGACCACGAAGGCCACCACGTCCTCACCCAGCACCGGGTGCGGTGCGCCGACCACGGCCACCTCGGCCACCGCCTCGTGCTGGACCAGCACGTGCTCGACGTCGGTGGCATGCACGTTGTTGCCCCCCCGGATGATCACGTCCTTGCTGCGCCCGACGATGTAGAGGTAGCCATCCCGGTCCAGCTTGCCGAGGTCACCGGTGACCAGCCAGCCGTCCTTCCAGGTCTCCGCCGTGGCCTCGGGGTCACCGAAGTACTCCCGCTGCTTGCCGGGCATCTGCATGCGCACCTCGCCCACCACGTCGGCCGGCACCGGATTGCCTTCCTCATCCACTATGGCGACGATGGCCGGCGGGGCGATCTGCCCCACGGATCCGGGACGCTTGACGGCCTCGCCCTGGGGCATGATGCAGTAGGCCGAGCCGGCCTCGGTCATCCCGTAGTTGTTGGACACCATGGCGTCGGGCATCTTCTCCTGCAACCGCTCCACCACGTAGGGGGCCAGCGGGGCGCTGCCGATGGAGCACATGCCGATGGAGGTGAGATCCACCTCGTTGAAGCGGGGATGGTCGAGCAGGAGATGGGCCATGGCCGGCACCAGGAACGCGGCGGTCGGATGCTCGGCCTCCACCACCTCGAGCCACCGGGTGGCGTCGAACTTCGGCAGGTACAGCACGCGCAGGCCCAGCTTCATCGGCGTGTAGACCAGGGCGATGCCGGCGAAGGTGAACAGGGGGCTGGCG
The DNA here is from genome assembly GCA_035534235.1 of Acidimicrobiales bacterium. Taxonomy (GTDB): domain Bacteria; phylum Actinomycetota; class Acidimicrobiia; order Acidimicrobiales; family RAAP-2; genus Bog-473. The sequence continues at coordinate 2,202 of DATLSH010000034.1, forward strand.
TGCAGCCAACCCTCGCCGCTCCACGAGGGTGCGATGTCGCCGATCATGGAGGCATTGGAGTGCCGCACCGCGACACCTTTCGGCCGCCCGGTGGTGCCCGACGTGTAGAGGATGTCGGCCAGGTCGTTCTCATCATGGGGCACCGAGAGGGCACCCCGCTCGCCGGCGGTGACGTCGTCCCAGCCCACCATCCGCAGCCCGCGGCCGGCGGCGCTGGGCGCCGTCCCCGAGGCCCCGGCGTCGACGACCATGCGCACGCCGTCGCCGGCCACCTTGACGTCCTGGTCGACCAGATCACCGGCGGCCACGACCACGCTGGCGCCCGAGTGGGCCAGCACGTGACCCACCTCGGCCGGGGCCAGGCGGGGATTCATCGGCACGGCCACCCCACCGGCCCGGTGCGCGGCGGCGTAGGTGACCAGCCAGCGCAGGGCGTTCTCCGGGGGCAGGTGGATGCCCACCCTCCCACCAGGCGGGAGACCGCCCGCCAGCAGGGCGCGGGCCATGGCGTTGGCTGCCCCGTCCCATTCGGCGAAGGTCATGGATCCGACATCGATCACCGTGAAGGCCGTCTTGTCAGGGAACTCCTCGGCCATTCGGCGCAGATGCTCATCCATCAACATGTCTTCGAGCCCCCAGTGATGCGTCGTTCCTCAGAAGTTGACGCCGGCGTCAGGTTCGTTGCAGCATGGCCGATGCGCCCCCGGGGGTCAATCCCGGAGGTGCGCACAGTGCAATTCCCCCTACAGCGAAGGTTGAAGGGGCGTGACCATAAGGACAGGCGCAGATGAGCACGGTCCGATTCGACCTCCCGACGCCCGAGGGAGACACCATTGAGTTCTGGGATGCGGCGAAGGAGGAGCGCCTGCTCATCAAGCACTGCCTGGACTGCGACGCCTATTCCTACTACCCCCGTCCGTTCTGTCCCGCCTGCTGGAGCGAGCGCGTCGAGTGGTTTGAGGCCAGCGGGAACGGCACCCTCTATACCTGGTCAGTGATCTACAACAACGACATGCCACCCTTCAAGGAGCGGGTGCCCTACGTGGCCGCCATCGTCGACCTGGCCGAAGGCCCGCGCATGATGACCAACGTGGTGGAATGCCCGTTCGAAGAGTTGGCGGTCGGCATGGCGCTGAGGGTGAAGTTCCAACCCATTTCAGACGAGTTCACGATCCCCGTATTCGTGCGGGCTTGAGGAGGAGGTACCCGTGAGTGACGCAGTCATAGTCGCCGCCATCCGCACCCCCATCGGGCGCTCCGGGCGGAGCCTCGCCCCGCTCAGCCTCCACGACATCGGGGCTCAGACCGTGGCCGGTGTTATCGCCGCCTCGGGCATTGACGTCAACGTGATCGACGACCTGATCATCGGTGAGGTCCTGCAGGGCGGGGGATGCACGGCCCGTTACATCGCCAACGAGCTCGGTCTCCCCCCCGACACGCCCGGCGGGACGGTGCAGCGCCAGTGCGCCACCGGGATGATGGCCGTGCAGGAAGCAGCCGCCAACATCCGCTCGGGCATGGCGCAGGTGGTGGTGGCCGGAGGGATCGAGTCGATGACCCGCTCTCCCCTGCTCTTCTCCAAGTCGCCGCACCCTTTCGGCGGTGTGCAGCAATTCCTCCCGCCCAGCCACCCGAACACTCCGGACGCACCCAACATGAACATGTTGATCACCGTCGGCGAGAACACGGCAAACGAGTGCGGCATCACCCGCGAGGAATCCGACCACTGGTCGTACCACTCGAACCTCAGGGCCGTGGCCGCCACCGACGACGGGCGCTTCGCCGCCGAGATCCTGCCGCTCAATGTCCCGGTGGGGAGGGGCGAGACCACCGTCGTCAGCGTCGACGAGCACCCCCGGCGAGACACCACCCTCGAAAAGCTGGCCGCCCTGCCCTCGCTCACCGGTCCGGAGGGCACCATCACGGCCGGGAACTCCTCGGGCATCGCCGACGGCGGTGCTGCGCTGGTTGTCGTCGACCGCTCGTACGCCGACGCCCACGGCATGGAGGCCCTGGCCACCGTCCGCTCTTGGAACTCGTGCGGCATTGAGCCGGCCCGCACCGGGCTGGCACCTTCGGTCTGCGTGCCCCGCGCGCTCAGCCTGGCCGGACTGAGTGAGTCCGACGTCGACCTGGTGGAGATCAACGAGGCCTTCGCCTCCATGTCGGTGGCTTGCGCCCGCAAGTTGGGCTTCCCCCACGACATCGTCAACGTGAACGGTGGTGCCGTGGGCATGGGCCACCCGGTGGCAGCATCGGGGGCCCGCATCCTGGTCACCCTCATTCACGAGCTGCGCCGTCGCGGTGGCGGCATCGGGGTGGGCACGCTCTGTGCCGGTGGCGGCATGGGCTCGGCCACCGTGTTGGAGGTTCACGCGCCTTAAGTTCCACCGAGTAGCACACGGAGAATCGGTGTCCGTGAGCTACAGCATCATGGCAGCCGCTCCCCGGCCCGGGTGGCCACGGGAGAATCCATTGAGGTGACCGTCCGCGGGCGAACACCTTTGGCTGGACGAACTCGTGACAGGGCTGATCGCCATCGGCTCCCCGCCCTCTACTCCGTGTCGTCTGCGCCTTCGGCCATGCGGCCCTTAATGGCGTTGACGACCGTGGGGTCGAGCAGGGTCGTCACGTCCCCCAGGTCGCGGTGCTCGGCCACGTCGCGCAGGAGGCGCCGCATGATCTTCCCGCTCCGTGTCTTGGGCAGCTCGGGGGTCAGCATGATCTGTCGGGGCTTGGCGATCGGCCCGATCTCGCGGGCCACGTGGTCACGGAGTTGGCGCACCAGCTCCTCCCCCTCGGGGCCGTCGGTCGGACCGGAGCCCTTCACGGTGACGAAGGCCACGATGGCCTGGCCGGTGGTGTCGTCGGCGGCACCCACCACGGCGGCCTCGGCGACGTCAGGGTGGCCGACCAGCGCGTGCTCCACCTCGGTGGTCGAAATACGGTGCCCGGAAATGTTCATGACGTCGTCGACGCGCCCCAGCAGCCACAGGTCGCCGTCCTGGTCTCTTTTGGCCCCGTCACCGGCGAAGTAGATGCCCGGGAAGCGTGACCAGTACGTCTCCCGGTAACGCTTGTCGTCCCCGTAGATCCCGCGCAGCATGCCCGGCCATGGTTGGGTGATGACCAGGTAGCCGCCCTCGTCGTTGCCCACCGAGTTCCCGTCATTGTCGATCACGTCGACAGCGATGCCGGGGAACGGTGTCATGGCGGCCCCCGGCTTGGTGGCCGTGATCCCCGGCAGCGGGGTGATCAGGATCCCGCCGGTCTCGGTCTGCCACCAGGTGTCGACGATGGGGCAGCGCTCGCCGCCGATATGGGTCCGGTACCAGATCCAGGCTTCGGGATTTATGGGCTCGCCCACTGATCCCAGCAGGCGCAGGCTGGAGAGATCGTGGCCGGCCGGGAGGTCCTCCCCCCACTTCATGAACGTCCGGATGGTGGTGGGCGCCGTGTAGAGGATGTTCACCTTGTACTTCTCAATGATCTGCCACCAGCGGTCACGGCCCGGGGTGTCGGGCGTGCCCTCGTACATGACCGACGTGGTGGCATTGGCCAGGGGCCCGTAGACGATGTAGCTGTGCCCGGTGACCCACCCGATGTCGGCTGCCGTCCAGAAGACGTCCCTCTCGGGCTTGAGGTCGAAGATCAGCCTGTGGGTAGCGGCGACGTGCGTGAGGTAGCCACCCGATGTGTGCAGGATGCCCTTGGGCTTGGCCGTGGTGCCGCTGGTGTACATGATGTAGAGCGGGTGCTCGGCGTCGAAGACCTCGGCCGCGTGCGCCTCCGCCTGGCGGGGCACCAGATCGTGCCACCACACGTCCCGATCATCCCGCCAGTCCACCTCCTGGCCGGTCCGGCGCACCACCAGCACTTGGCGTACTTCGGGGCATTCTTCTATGGCCTCGTCGACGGCGGCCTTGAGCGGGCTGGCCACTCCCCGTCGGAACCCGCCGTCGGCGGTGATCACGAAGTGAGCGTCGCAGTCCAGGATGCGGCCCCGGAGCGCATCGGAGGAGAAGCCGCCGAAGATCACTGTGTGGGGCGCCCCCAGCCGTGCGCAGGCCAGCATGGCGACCACCGTCTCGGGGATCATGGGCATGTAGATGGCCACCTTGTCCCCGGACCGCACCCCCAACTCGGTGAGACCGTTGGCGGCCTGGCTGACCGAGGTGAGCAGCTCGCCGTAGGTGATGGTGCGGCTGTCTCCCGGCTCGCCTTCCCAGTAGTAGGCGATCCGGTCTCCCAGGCCCGCCTGGACGTGGCGGTCGACGCAATTGACGGCCACGTTGAGCTTCCCCCCCACGAACCACTTGGCGAAGGGTGGGCTCCACTCAAGGACGTCGGTCCACCGCTCGGCCCAGGTCAGGCCGGAGGCCTGGGCGGCCCAGAAGGCCAGAGGGTCAGCCGCAGCCTCGCCGTAGATCCCGGGCTGGGCGTTCGCTTCCTTGGCCAGAAGCTCTGGAGGGGCGAAGGTCCGGGTCTCGTGCAGCAGGGCGGACAGCCCCTCCTCGCGGCGCTCACTCACCGGAATCTCCTCTCGTCACGTCCGGACTCCTCATCTGTGACCGCCTGCGGCGCGTGCGGAGGAGCATGCCGCCATTCTGCCCTGCTCAGGAGATCTTGACTCCCAGGAACTCGGCCACGGCCGGCGCGTGCTCGGCCGCCCCCCCGAAAAGCACGCCCGTGGTCTTGGCCCGCTTGATGAAAAGGTGACCGTCGTGCTCCCAGGTGTAGCCGATGCCACCGAAGGACTGGAACGATTCCTGGCACACCAGGCGTTGGCAGTCGTCGCTGGCCGCTTTGGCCATGGCGGTCGCGGTGGGCCGGGAAGGGACGTCCTCGTCAATGGCGGCGACGGCGAAGTAGCAGAGGGACCGGGCCCGCTCAAGGGAGACGAACATGTCCGTCATCTTGTGCTTGACCGCCTGGAAGGATCCGATGGGCACCGAGAATTGCCGGCGGTCCTTGACGTAGGCCAACACCAATTGGAAGAGCGCCTCGGCTGTACCGACAGTCTCAAGCGCCATGGCCACGGTGGCTTCCTGCAGGGCCCGGGCCAGTCCGAGGGCCGAGGCCTCGCTCCCGGGCCGACCCAGGGCGCGCTCAGCGGCCACCGGCACATCGACCATGGTGAGGGTGGCGAGGGGGCGGGTGGCGTCCAGTGAGTGAACCGCGTGCATCCCGATTGCGCTCATCGGGACCACGAAGGCACCCAGCCCTTCGTCGACGCGGGCGACCACGACCACCTCATCGGTGTCCGGGCCGGCCAGGACCCCGTGCTTGGTCCCGCTCAGGGACCAGCCACTGCCGGTGCGCTCGGCCCGCATCGACACATCGTCCAGTCCCCAGCGGCGGGGGTGGTCGGTCAGGGCCAAAGTCCCGGTGATGGCACCGGTGGCCACCAGGGAGAGGAATTTCCGGCGCTGCTCGGCCGTCCCGACCTCGCGCACCACCGGGACGAACTGCGTGGCCGTGGCCAGCAGTGGACCGGGGGCGATGACCCGCCCCAACTCCTCGGCCAGCACGGCGGTCTCCACGAAGGAGAGCCCGAGGCCGCCGTCCTCCACCGGGATGGCCAACGCCGGCCAGTCGAGCGCGACCATGGAGCTCCACAGCTTTTCGGCAGGCTCACCTGTCTCCACCACAGCCCGGACCACCTGAAGGGGGCATTCCTTTTGGAGGAACGAACGGATGGAGTCCCTGAGCTCCTCCTGTTCGCTGGTGAACTCCAGGTCCACTGCCCTGCCTTTCCGAGGTCCGCCCCCTTGCCGGGCGAGGTCGGGGGCGAGTGTACCTGACCCTCGTATCAGGTCCCGTGGTGCCGATGGAGGGATGGGGGTCCCGATGGGCGGGGTGGTCTCACTGCCGGGACGCCGCGATGTGCGCCTCACCTTCCGGGTCGCTGAAGGGTGCGCCGTCGACTTCGACTACCGCCCGCTCAATCGTCCCCGTGAAGGCGAACGGAGACCCGAAGCGCCGCGAGACCGGGACACCGTCCCCGTAGCCACAGGTCAACCCGGCCCCGGTCAGCGAGAAGCGCATCGGCGTGAAGCGTGGAATGTCACCCCGACCCACCTCCACGCCGTCGATCATGAGATGCCCGATGCCCGCGTGCTCGTCCGTCTTCTCGAAGATGTACGCCAGCTCGTGCAACCCGGGCGGGACGACCTCCGGCGACTCAATGTGGTGCTCTTCGAGCCCGACGAAGTTGTGGGTGTAGGCCAAGCGTCCCTCGGCCAGGTAGAAGGCCCAGCCGCCCAGGCCCGACCCCTGGGCCACCAGCACACCTTCGGCTCCCGTTTCGGGCACCCGGGCGTCCACCCGTACGACATGAGGGCGGTTGCGCACATTGACGGCCACCATTTCGGGCACGGCCGGGCGGTCAGGGCGGTACTCGTACACGTCTCGCGCTGGCACCGGAGCGGGCCGGTCCAGGGTGAACTCGGAGAACGGCCGGTTGTCGAGGGGCAGCACATTGTTGCGGCCGGCCTCAATCCACCACCGCTCCACGAGCTTGCGCAGCAGATCCGGGTGGCGTGCTGCCATGTCGTGGCACTCCGAGGGATCCACGGCGACGTGGAAGAGCTCCCACTGATCATCGTCGAACCTCTGCCGGGTGTCCTGAATCGGATGGTAGGCCACTGCCTTCCAGCCGTCGTGGTAGAGGGCCCGGCACCCGAACATCTCGTAGTACTGCGTGCGATGGAGCTCGGGAGAAGCAGGATCGTTGAAGGTGGCCAGGACGCTCGTGCCATCGACAGGGCTCTGCGAGGTTCCCCGCAGCGACAAGGGCGCCGGCAGGCCGATGGCCTCCATGAGGGTGGGTGCGATGTCGATGGCGTGCACGTAGTGCTGGCGCGTCCCCCCTCGCGCATCGACGGAAAGGCCGTCCGGCCAATGCACGATCAGGGGATCGGCCACTCCCCCCTCGTGCGTCTCGCGCTTCCAGCGGCGAAACGGGGTGTTGCCGGCCACCGTCCAGCCCCAGGGGTAGTTGTTGTGACAGAGCGGTCCACCGATCTCCTCAATGCGGTCGAGTGCCTCGGCGACGGTACGGGGGGCCACGTTCCACGGCCGGATGTCGTTGACCGAACCGACCGGACCGCCTTCGGAGCTGGCTCCGTTGTCGGAGACGACGACGAAAATGGTGCGACTGAGGTCGCCGCCCCGGCGCAGACCTTCGATCAGCCGGCCCAGGTGATGGTCGGTATGGGAGAGGAACCCGGCGAAGGCTTCCATGAAGCGGGCGTACAGGCGTCGCTCGTCACCGGAGAGGTCATCCCACGCCTTCACCCAATCGGGCCGCGGGGAGAGTTCGGTCCCGGCGGGGAGCACACCCGAGGCCAACTGGCGTTCCAGCGTCTGCCTGCGCCACAGGTCCCAGCCGGCATCGAATTGTCCCCGGTACCGTGCGATCCACTCGGGCGGGGCCTGGTGCGGCGCGTGGCAGGCCCCGGGACAGAAGTAGAGGAAGAAGGGCTTCCGGTCGTCCACGGCACGGAGGTCGTCCACCATGCCCAGGGCCTGATCGACCAGGTCCTCGGTCAGGTGGTAGCCCTCCTCGAACGTGCGTGGTGGCGGTATCTGGTGGTTGTCACAGACGAGGGAGGGCACGAACTGGTGGGTCTCTCCCTCCATGTAGCCGTAGAACCGCTCGAAGCCCCGACCGAGGGGCCAGTTGTGCCGCGGCGCCGCCAGGTGGGTCTCGTCCTCGGGGGCCAGGTGCCACTTTCCCACCGCGTAGGTGGCCCAGCCCCGATCGACCAGGATCTCCGAAAGGAACCCGTTCTCCCGCGGGATGCGGGCGTCATAGCCCGGGAAGCCGGTGGCCAGTTCGACAATCCGGCCCATGCCGTTGCGGTGGTGGTTACGGCCGGTGAGGAGGCAGGCCCGCGTCGGCGAGCACAGCGCCGTGGTGTGGAAGTTGGTGAAGCGGAGTCCATCGGCGGCCAGCGCATCGATGTTCGGCGTGGCGATGTCCGAGCCGAAGCACCCCAACTGGGCGAACCCCACATCGTCGAGCACGACGAGCACGACGTTGGGGTTCCCCTCGGGAGCGCGTACCGGATCGGGCCAGTAGGGTACCGACTCACTGAAGTCCCGCCCGATCTCACCGTGGAATTCGCCTGGCCGCAATCGGATCAGCCCACGCCTTCGGCACCTGACATCGGCGTCAGGCTATCCGGCACCGATGTGGCCTGCCCCGAGGGTCCCTGAGGACGAGGACCGTGGCCTACACTCTGCGGTGCGCCTCTAGCTCAACGGCAGAGCAACGGACTCTTAATCCGCAGGTTTCGGGTTCGAATCCCGAGGGGCGCACTCGGTGATCTGAACCCTTAGTGACTGTCGCGATTGTTTCCCCAGCGCGATCACGCGATCGGCGATTGGGTGAGTCGGCGCAAGAGGTAGCGGCTGTGGGCAGCCCAGATGAACCCCTCGGTGACAATCGGATCGCGCTCGTAGTCGACCTGGAG
>DATLSH010000035.1:0-80834 GCA_035534235.1 Acidimicrobiales bacterium
GCCTGGAACGAAAACCCCAAGCCGTTCGTCTGGCACAAGAGCGCCGAGGACATCCTCGAACGGCTCGCCGGTTACTGCACCGCTATCAGTGCTGGAGCCTGATGCGATTTTCATGGCCCTTCAGCCTGCCAGGACACTAGGGCAGGGCGCGAGTACACAACATTGAATGACAGTGGTCGCCGGTGTATGACCCTCAGCCTCGCCGCAGGTGATTCTGAAGCATGCTGCTGACCCGGTTCTTTCGATTCGCTGGCGGGCGGGTTGGTAGGGCAAAGGCGGAAGTAGGGCACGCGTCGCCCGGACATGCGCTCGTACTTGGGCACAACCGGCCAAAGTTCCACTGCGTGAGCACGGGCCCTGTCATAGGCATCGGCGTCGAGCTCTTCGGCGTGGACGGGCACTCTGCGGCGCTTCACAATCACCGCCGCGGCGGGGTTGGCGCGCAGGTTCGCCACCCAGTCGGGAATCGTGGTCATGCCCGCTGCCCCCCCACCCACGTAGTGGTAGCCGTCGTCCCCTATCCAATAGGCGACGGGTGTGGATCGGTGTCGCCCTGTGCGGCGACCGGTGGTCTCAATCACCAAGATCTTGGTTCGTCGCAGCACCGTCATCCCGCTGATCCCGAATCGCCGGAGCTGGGAGGCTTCGAGACGGTTACCGACACGCCACAACGGGCGGGTCCGATCCGCCCAGTTCCTCCGGGGCAGGTCGTTATCCACCCGAACATGATGGTCCCGCGTGCTGCGCAGCGGCGACTCCTGCAACCATGAGGTGCGGCCTGACTACCCCGATGCAGTCATCGACGCGATCGTCGCCTGCGGGCAGTTGCCGGCACGACCACGTGTGCTCGAGCTCGGCGTGGGATCCGGCCAAGCCACCGCGCAGATGGTCGAGGCCGGCTGGGACGTCGTGGGTGTCGAGCCTGGTCCTGAGCTCGCCGCCATCGCCCGCGCCCGGCTTGCCCGGTTCAAGGGCCCGAGCGTCTCGATCTCGACGTTCGAAGCGATCGAGCTCCCCGACAGTTCGTTCGATGTCGTCGCGTCGGCCACCGCCTGGCACTGGGTCGACCCTTCCGTCGGCTACCACAAAGCGGCCCGCGTGCTTCGACAAGAGGGGACAGTCGCGCTCTGGTGGAACGCACATGTGCCCGATACCCGTGACCCACGTTGGATCCCGGTCCGACGGGTGTACGAGCTGGCCGCTCCCGAGCTTGACGTGCTGCCTCGGCTCACCCCGGATCGTCCTGACTACGACCCAGCCGCTGAGCTTCATGCCTCCGGCCGGTTCCGCGATGTCGTCCAACACGTCTTCGCCTTCTCGGTGACCTACACCGCCGAGGGCTTCTTGTCCTTGCTCGACACGTATGCCAGCCACCGGCACCTCGACGCTGACCGTCGTCGCGACCTCTATGACCGGCTGGCGGAGGCAGTCGGAAACGAGCTGGGCGGGTCCATCACCAAGCCCTACGAGGCCGTGCTCGTTCTCGGAAGACCGGCGTAACGAGCGCGGCCCCGCCGCACGCTCGAGTTCGTCGGCACAGGACGGTCTCCGAGGAGCGCCCGATTCTTCGATCTGTCCGTCACCGTCGGGACGCGGCCTGCCGATCGCGGGCCTCACGAGGGTTCCGGACCCCGGTCATCGACTCGACCCCTCCTCGGCCAGCTCCCCTACCTCGCACCCCGCTCTCGCATGTCGTGTGCGGGTCCAGGCGCCTTGCGCCGACCCCTCAGGCGGTGCCCGATGTGGCCCAGATGTTGTTGCAGCGCTCGCACACCTCTTCGGGGACGATCCCGGCCCGCATGAGGATTGCGAATGTCTTGCAACCGAGGCAGTAGCCCAACGCCGATTCCAGGAACGCTGCGCCGGCCAGCATCCCCAGCACGATCTGCGCGGCACCCCAGTAGCCGAGCCCGGTCAGGAGCAACGCGGCGACCGAGAAGGTGACGCCCACCCCCTGGGCGAACCGCTTGGGCGGACCGGCCACCGGTCGCGGTGCGATGGGGAGGCGGGGCGTGACGACCCGGGTCACGAATTGACCGAGCGGGCTCAACGACGGCCCGGTAAGCACGCGGGCAATGAAGCCATAGGCGATCACGACGGTGGCCCAACGGAGGTCGAACACGATGGTGCACAGGGCCATCACGATGACGCCCCCGGCCACCAGGCGGGCCGACACTTCGTTCACCGGATTGGGGAACGAGAACAGTGAGCGGAGGGTGCCCCGTGTGGTCGATTCCCTGTCGGTGAGGCTCATCTCCGTGCTCCTTGATCTGCTGCGCAGCGCCTACCCCATAACCATGACCATTTTAGTCATCTATTGACGGAACCGTGCCAGGCTCCACATCCGGTGCCTGGCACGGGGCGTCTCCGTTGGGTCACCCCTCGTCGATGAGCACAGCCGAGGGATGGCCTCCGACCGCGATGGGGTGACCCACCACTCCCGATGGCACGTCTACCGGCACCAGGTCGCCCGCCTGGAGCGCCACCCAGGCTGTCGTACCTCCCGCGCCGAGCGCCACGGCCTGCGCCACATCGGGCAGTTGGATGGGCGTCCCCACCACCAGGCCGGCCACGGTCAGCGGCACGATGCTGGCTCCGCCCGAGATGTACGCCGTGGCCCCGGACGGCGCCACGGCGATGCCGGTCGGATCGACCGGCAGAGCCACCGGGGGACCGGACTGGAGCGTCGCCGTGACGATCGGCGTCAGGGTGTGGTCACCGAAATTCCCCACCAGTGCCACCCCGGACGCTATGGCGATCGCCTGGGGGCTCGGCCCCACCGCTATGGGGGTGCCGGCCTGCAGGGTCCGCACGGTGATCGGCGTCACCTGGTCGCTCCCGAAATCGACCACCAGCGCCGTCGCCGCGCCGGAGGAGTCCAGGGCGACCGCGATGGCCACCGGATGCGAACCCACCGGGATGGCCGGGCCGGCACGCCAGGTGCCGAGATCGACGGGGGTGACCGAGTCGGAGGCGAGGTTGGCCACCAGTGCGATGCCCGCGCCACCCGAACCACCCGGGGCGACCGCCACCGCATCGGGCTCCACCCCCACCCCGACCGAGCGCTCGACGGCACGGTTCGCCGGGTTGATCTCGTGCAGGGTGTCGTCCCCCTGGGTGACCACGAGGAGCCCGGTGCCGCCCTTGGTGAAGGCCATGGCAGAGGGCAGGCTGCCGACACTCACCTTGGCCTCCGCCTTCCGCGTGCGCAGGTCGACCGGGGTCAGGACGGTTCCGGGCAGGGTCACCGAAGCGTCCGTGGCCACCCAGGCCACCCTTCCCGCCGCTGACCCGGAGCCGTCGACCGGTCCGGAACAGGCGGGGAGGAGCAGCGCGCACACCGCCAGGACAGGCAGCGCGGCGCCGAGCGGCGTCCTTCCCATCAGGGGACTACCCCCGCGCACAGGCCGACCCGCCGGGACGGTCGCCCAGGGCCCAACCCTGCGCCTCTCCCTGGGGCCAGTAGTCGCCGGTCACGGCGTCCTGCTCGTAGGGCACCGGGGCAGGGATTCCCGCCGCCAATGCGCCGAGGGCGCTCAGCAGTGCCTCCACGTCCTCGCTCGACGTCCCCAGCCCGCAACTGGCCCGCACGGCGCCCGGTATGCCGCTGCGGTCACCCCGCTGGACGGCGGCCCGGGCCTCGGCCACCCCCGCCTTGTCCACCCCGAGGAGGCGCAGGAGGTAGGGGTGCGCGCAGAAGCATCCGTGCCGCACCCCGATACCGAACTCGGCGCTGAGCCGGGCCGCCACCAGGGCGTGGTGCATCCCCTCCACCGTGAAGGTCGCCACGGCCAGAGAGTCGGCGTCCGCCCCGACGCCCGGTCCGAGCACCCGCACGCCCGGGGTGGCCCGCAATCCGGCCCGCAAGCGGGCCGACAGTGCCGCTTCATGGGCACCGATGACCTCCCAGCCGATGCGGTCCAGCTCGTCCATGGCTGCGCCGAAGGCCACCGCGCCGATGACGTTGGGGGACCCCGCTTCCTCCCGATCGGGGGGCTCGGTCCAGATGACCTCGTCCAGGTCGACCAGGTCGACCGCGCCCCCGCCGGCCAGGAAAGGATCGCCGGTGGCGAATGCCCGCCGGGGACCGATCAGCGCACCGGCGCCGAAGGGGGCGTACATCTTGTGACCGCTGAAGGCCAGGAAGTCGGGACCGCCCGGCAGGGGACGGTGGGGGGCCAGCTGTGCGGCATCGAGGAGGACGGGGATGCCGCGGGCGTGCGCTTCGGCGCAGATCTCCTCCACCGGCGGGAGCCATCCCGTCACATTGGAGGCTCCGGTCATGGCCAGGAGCGCCGGGGTCTGCCCGTGGTCGAGGACCGCCACCACGTCCTCGACTCCGAAGGTGCCGTCGGTTCCGCATTCGACCCATCGGCGCTGAGCCACCCGGGCCCACGGCAGCAGGTTGGCGTGGTGCTCCACCACGGTGGTGGCCACCACATCATCGGGTGCCAGGCGGAGACGGTAGGCCAGGTGGTTGATGGCCTCGGTGGTGTTGCGGACGATGACCACCACGTGGTCGCCGTCTTCGGGTCGTCGGGTGAAGCGGTGGGCGCTGGCCCGGGCCTCTTCGTAGGCCGCGGTGGCTCGCCGGGACTTGTACCCCGCACCCCGGTGCACGCTCGAGTACCAGGGGAGGAACTTGCCGACCCTGTCCGCCACCACCTGCAGCGCCGGGGTGGACGCGGCGCAATCGAGGTCCCGGTACGGGCGGTCGGTGCCGTCCAGGCAGGGCACCAGCATGCCGGCGCCCACCAGCGGCGCCCGGGGGGGTTTGGTGGTCACGCCGTCACACTACGGAGCGCCGGGCGGCTCGCGGTACCGTTGGCGTGGTGGAAGACCGTTATGAATTCGATCTGTCCCGGTCGGACCGGGTCCTGGGCGACGTCGAGCGGGCCCTGGAGCGCCTCAGTGACGGCTCTTACGGGTCGTGTGAGGCCTGCGGCGCCCTCATTCTGGCGGCCGATCTCGAAGCCGATCCGACCCGCCGGGCCTGTGAGCAGCACCTCAATCTGGAGCCGGCGCACCCGGCCGGAATCCCACCGGCCGGCTGAGGGCGCCCAGCTACAAGCTCAGGCCCTTGGCCGCATCGAAGCGGGCCGACACATCAGCCCAATTGACGATGTTCCACAGGGCGCTGAAGAAGTCGGCCTTCACGTTCTTGTACTGCAGGTAGAAGGCGTGCTCCCAGGCGTCAAAGACCAGGAGGGGGACCGACCCGTTGCCGACGTTGCCCTGGTGGTCATAGATCTGCTCAATGATCAGACGACCCCCCAGAGGCTCGTAGGCCAGGGCGCCCCACCCCGACCCCTGAATGGTGGATGTGGCCTGGGTCAGGTGAGCCTTGAACTTGTCGAAGGACCCGAAGTGCTCGTCAATGGCCGAGCCGAGTGATCCATCGGGCCTGTCGCCACCGTCCGGGTTCAGGTTCTTCCAGAAGATCGAGTGCAGCACGTGGCCCGAGATGTGGAAGGCCAATGTCTTCTCGAGCCCGACCACCGCGGCGAAGTCGTCCTTGTCGCGGGCACCGGCCAGCTTCTCCAGCGTCGTGTTGGCGCCGGTCACATAGGCGGCGTGGTGCTTGTCATGGTGGAGCTCCATGATCTGACCCGAGACATGGGGCTCCAAAGCGGCGTAGTCGTAGGGAAGGTCAGGAAGGCTGTAGTCGGCCATTTCGATGCGGTCTCCTCATTGCGTGGACGGTCGTGGTCGACCATACCCGAACGAAGTGGCGCCCGACCCGAACCGGGCCGCTCGACCCGAATTGACCGGACGCAAGCACTACGCTTGCAGGAGTGAGCGCGGACCCCAAGGATCGCTGGCGTGATCTCGGCTCGTTCATCCGCGAACAGCGAGGCACGGCCCGGCTCTCCCTGCGTCGGCTGTCCGAACTCGCCGGCATCTCCAACCCCTACCTGAGCCAAATTGAGCGTGGGCTCCGGCGCCCCACGGCCGAGATCCACCAGCAGATCGCCAAGGCGCTGCGCATCTCCGCCGAGACCCTGTATGTGCAGGCAGGGATCCTCGATGCCCCTGACGGCACCTCGGACCTGACCAGGCTCATCCTGGCCGATCAGACCATCAGTGAGGAGCAGAAGCAGGCGCTGATCCGCATCTACCTCTCGTTCCGCCGCGACTACGACGACGAGCACGGGACCCCGACCGCCGACGTGTCCTCCTCCATCCTCTCGGCCGAGGCCGGCCTAGCTCCGGTGCCGCAGCCGGCCGAGCCCGTCGCCCCTGCCTGAATCCCGTCCCCGGAGGGCCCCGGTGGCGGCCCGGGTCGGGAAAACGGTGACCGCCGGTAGGATCTGACCGCCATGCGCAGGCTCGCCGTACTCTCCCTCCACACTTCACCCCTGGCCCAGCCGGGCACCGGGGACGGCGGCGGCATGAACGTCTATGTGCGCGAGCTCACCGCCGCCCTGGCCCGCTCAGGTGTGTCCTGCGACGTCTTCACCCGCGCCTGGTCGCCCGACCTTGCCCCCGTGGTCGAGGTCGAGCCCGGCCTGCGGGTCCACCATGTGGCGGCCGGCCCCCTGACCGTGCTCCCCAAGGAAGCGCTGCCCACCGTGGTCGAAGCTTTCACCGAGGGTGTGCTGGAGCGGATGACCTCACCCAGTCTGTCCGCCCTGCCCTACGACGACGGGGGTCCCTTCACCTCGGTGCACGCCAACTACTGGCTGTCCGGGCTGTCCGGCCACGTGATCAAGCATGAACTCAACCTGCCGCTGGTCTGCACCTTCCACACTCTCGACCGGGTCAAGGCGGAGGCGATGCCCGAGGAGGTGGAGGCCGACATGCCCCACCGGAGGGCCGAGGCCGAAGCTTCCATCATTGAGTGTTCCGACGCCGTCCTGGCGTCGTGCACCGTGGAGGCCGAGCAGATCGCCTCGCTCTACGGGGCCGATCCCGACCGCATCCGGATCGTTCCGCTGGGCGTCGACCACGCCTTCTTCGGGCCCGGGCACCGGCCGCAGGCCCGCCGCGCCCTGGGGCTCCCCCTCGACGGACGGCTCCTCCTCTTCGTCGGGCGCATCCCACCGCTCAAAGGCGCCGACGCAGCCATAGAGACCCTCTCCCACCTGCGCGCCACGAGCGACGAGACGTACCGGCTGGTGGTGGTGGGGGGCCCGAGCGGGCCGCACGGCGAGAAGGCGCAGCAGGGCCTCTTCGATCTGGCCGATGCCCACGGGGTCAGCGAAGGTGTCCACTTCATCGACCCCCAACCGCACGAGCTGCTTTCCTCCTACTACCGGGCGGCCGACGTGAGCATCGTCCCCAGCCGTTCCGAGTCATTCGGGCTGGTCGCCCTGGAGGCCGCCGCCTGTGGCACACCGGTGGTGGCCTCGGCCGTGGGAGGGCTGACCACGTTGGTCGACCATGGGCGCACCGGTTTCCTGGTGGACGACCCGACCCCGCAGCACTATGCCGCCGCCGTGCGTCAGATCTTCAGCGAGCCGCTGATGGCTGAGCGCCTCTCCACGGCCTCGGTGCTGCGGGCCCGACGCTATACCTGGCGGGCCGCCGCCAACGCCTTGCTGGAACTGCACGACGAGATCGGCTCGGGCCGCCTCGTCGAGTGCTCCTGAGCGGGCACCGGCGGCCACGTGCCCCTCGTCGACCTGCCCGAAGATGAGGAGATGGCCGCCGCCGTCGCCTGCGTGGATGCCTGGACCGCGCGCGAGCTGGCTGGCGCAGGCCTGTTGGTGGCCGCCGAGCGCCAGGAGGTCACCGACCGGACGGCATCCCACCGGTGGTACCTGCGATTCAAGGGGGAGGAGAAGGACTTCATCACCGTCTGGCTCACCCTGCGCCAGCGCACGCTGCACCACGAGGCCCAGTTCATGCCGGCTCCAGAAGAGAATGCGGCCGAGGTCTTCGCCTACCTCCTGCGCTGCAATGCCGGCCTCTTCGGCATGTGGTTCGCCCTTGGCCCGGAAGACGCCGTGTACCTGGTCGGTCGCGTCCCCGCCCGGTTGATCGACGAGGACGAGCTTGACCGCATCGCCGGGTCGTCGGTGCTCTACACCGATGATCACTTCCCGACCGCGATGACGTTGGCTCACCCTTCCGTCTACCGGCGCCGGCCCCGCCGGTCGTAGGGCACGGGCTGCACTCGTTATCGTCATCCCATGCCGGTCAACCTGCTCATCGTCGGAGGCGGAAAGATGGGAGGGGCGCTCATGGGGGGGCTCCTCGCCTCGGGTTGGGCCCAGGCCACCGACCTCGCGGTCGTCGAGCCGGACGCCGGCCGCCGGGACGAGTTGGCGGCCGAGTTCCCCGGTGTCAGGCTGTTCGGCGTCCCCGAAGCCGGTCTCCTCAGCGACTCTGGCGAGCGCCTTTCTGGCGCCGTGCTGGCCGTCAAGCCCGATGCCGCCGAAGGAGCCTGCCGCGTGCTCGGGGCCGTTGGGGTCACGCGCGTCCTCTCCATTGTGGCCGGCATCCCGTGCGCCCGGTTGGAGACCGCACTGGGCGGCGAATCGAAGGTGGTCCGGGCGATGCCCAACACCCCGGCCCTGGTGCGTGCCGGCGTCACGGCCATCAGCGGTGGGTCGTTCGCCACGTCCGCGGACCTGGCCTGGGCCGAGGAGGTGATGGCAGCCGTGGGGACGGTGGTCCGCCTTCCCGAGCGCCAGCTTGACCCGGTGACCGGCCTCTCGGGCTCGGGACCGGCTTACTTCTTCCTCGTGGCCGAGGCCCTCATCGAATCAGGCGTGCAGATGGGCCTCACCCGTGAGATCAGCCGGACCCTGGTGGTCCAGACGATGCTCGGCTCGGCCAAGCTCCTGGCGGAGACCGGCCAGGACCCCGAGGTGTTGCGGGCCATGGTCACCTCACCGGCCGGGACCACGGCGGCGGGGATCCGCACGCTTGAGGCGCGTGCCGTACGCTCGGCCTTCATGGAAGCGGTGGCCTCCGCCACCGAGAGGGCGCGCTCCCTCCTGCGCTGAAGGACCTCACTATGGCACCGAGTCCCGTACAGACCGTCTTCTTCCTCTCCGACTACGGGACTCAGGACGAGTTCGTCGGGGTCGTGCATGCGGTGGTGGTGGCCGGCGCCCCCGGCGCTTCCGTCATCGACCTGACGCATCACATCCCGCCGTTCGACGTGCGGGCCGGCAGCCACACGCTGATGCGGGCCGTGCCCCACCTGGGCCCCGGCGTGGTCCTCGCCGTCGTCGATCCCGGCGTGGGGGACCGTCGACGGGGACTCTGTATTGAGGTGTCCCTGCCCGGCGGCGGCCCGATGTTCTTCGTCGGGCCCGACAACGGTCTGCTGATCGCCGCGGCGGAGCTCGGCGCAGAGGCTCCCCTCGCCCACGCATACGAGCTGCACCGCCGGCACCGACCCGACGATCTGGGGAACACCTTCGACGGTCGTGACCTCTTCGCCCCGTCCGCCGCGGCCCTGTGCCGGGGCACGCCGCCGGCCGATCTGGGTGACCCGGTCAATCCCGATTCGGTGGTGCGGCTCTTCGGCGGAGTGGTGGAACAGGGGCGCCTGCACGACGGACGGACGTGCCTGAGGGCGGAAGTCACTTGGGTCGACCATTTCGGCAACATCCAGTTGGCGGCCACCGTGGTCGACGCCCGCGGCGCCGGGCTGCCTTCCACCGGAAGCATTGCGGTGCTGTCCTCGACCGACGGTGATCTGGGGGCCCCGGAGGCGCTCGCATCCGCCCTGGTGCCGGACGGGATCCACCTTCGCTGCGTCAATGCGTTCGCCGAACTGGCACACGGCGAGCTGGGGCTGCTGGTCGACGCCAACGGGCATCTGGCGGTGATCGCCGGGGAGGCCTCGGCGGCGCATTGGCTGAACGTAGGTGCCGGCGAACTGATGGTGCTGGCCTGGTGAGCTTTGGTGCCGACGCAATGATGGTCGGTACCATCCCGGTCCGTGAGCGTTGAGCCGCCACCGTCGACGAGGCGTATTCCGGAGGCCACGGTGGTGCGCCTCCCGATCTACCAGCGCATCCTTGACGGGCTGGTCCGCAACGGCGTGGCCACGGTCTCCTCGGAGCAGCTGGCCACCCTGGCCCGGGTCAACGCGGCCAAGGTGCGCAAGGACCTCTCCCTCCTCGGCTCGTTCGGCACGCGAGGGTCGGGTTACGACGCTGCCTTCCTGATCGCCCAGATCGATCGTGCACTGGGCACCGACCAGAACTGGCCGGTGGCGGTGGTGGGCATCGGAAACCTGGGTCGGGCCCTGACCAATTCGGCCGGGTTCGCCTCCCGGGGTTGCCGTATCACCGCTCTCTTCGACATCGACCCCGCGGTGGTCGGTGAGGAGATCGGGGGCTTGAAGGTGCGCCACATGGACGAAATTGCCAAACTCCGGCCGGCAGAGCGACCCGCCATCGGGGTCATCACCACGCCCGCATGGGCGGCCCAGCAGGTGGCTGACCTGCTGGTACAGGCGGGGATCACCTCGCTGCTCAATTTCGCACCCCGCGTCCTGGTCGTGCCGGCGCAGGTGCACCTGCGCTACGTCGATCTCTCCGTCGAACTGCAGGTCCTCGGCTTCTACCGGGCCCGGCCCGACGGCCCCGAGAGCGGTGCCCCAGCTGACAGCGACCGGGTCCCTCTGATTCGCTCGGTGGGCCGGACCCCCACTTCTGGACCGATCTGAGCACCCTCCGGATGTCCTCCCGGTGCCCGGGAGAAGGGTGACTGGCATGGGGCGCCGAAGGACCGGCATGCTTGGTGTCCGACCCAGGAGGTCACAGAGTGTCCGTCGTTGTCGTAGGACTGCAGCACCAGCAGGCCCCGCTTTCGCTGCTTGAGGCGGTCGCGGTAGGCGACGCCGACCTGCACAAGGTGCTGGGCGCCCTTCGTCACCGCCGCAACGTGCAGGAGACCGTGGTGCTCTCGACCTGCCTCCGCACCGAGGTCTACGCGGTGGTTGACCGTTTTCACGATGCGGTGGCCGAGGTCTACGACGTCCTGGCCGAGCACTCCGGTGTCTCAACCGATGAGCTGGCTTCCCGGGCCACCATCCGCTTCGACGATGACGTGACGTCGCACCTCTTCTCGGTCACGTCCGGCTTGGAATCGGCCGTCGTGGGCGAAAGCGAGGTCGTCGGGCAGGTCCGCCGCGCCTTTGAGTACGCGCAGGAGGAGGGCGCTTGCGGACCGGTGCTCTCGGCGCTCTTCCAGCACGCCCTGCAGACCGGGAAGCGGGTGCGCACCGAGACCGGCATCGCTCGGGGTACCACCTCGTTCGCCTACGCCGCCGTGACAGTGGCCCGGGGCGATCAGGAAAGCGGTCTCCGGGGCAAGCGGGTCGTGGTCCTCGGCGCAGGGGAGATGGGTCTCGGCGTCTGCCGGGCCCTGCGCGAGATCCCTGACGAACACGCACCCAGCAGCATCGTCGTGGTGAACCGATCGCTGGCCCGGGCCGCGGATCTGGTCCGCGAAGCCGGCGGCGCCGCCAAGCTGCGGGCCGCTCCTCTCGAAGACGTCCATGCCGCGCTGGCCGGCGCCGACGTTGTGCTGGCCGCCGTGGCCGCCGAGTCCCACGTGCTCACCACGGACCACTTCTCCGGTGTGGCCGGACCCATGTTGGTCATCGACTTCGGTGTCCCCCGCAACGTCGAACCGGGCGTCGGCACGCTGGCTGGGATCACCCTGCTGGACATGGACACCTTGAGCGCGTCAGTGGCCCGGGCCCTGGGTGACCGTGCCGAGGAGTCCGAGGCGGCCCGGCTCATCATTGCCGCCGAGGTCGAACGCTTTCGCACGGCTAGTCGCCAGCGCGGGGCTGCGCCGATCATTGCGGCCCTGCGGGCTCGAATGGAGTCGCTGCGCGAGACCGAGCTTGAGCGGCACCGAGCCCAGCTGGCGGACCTCAATGAGGCCGAATGGGAACAGGTCGACGCCGCCACCCGGGCCACCATGGCCAAAATGCTCCATGAGCCGACCATGCTCTTGAAGGAGACGGCAGGCACGCCGCGTGGTGAACGCCTGGTTGAGGCTCTTCGCATCCTCTTCGATCTTTAGGAGGCGCCATGAGCACACTCCGTCTGGCCACGCGCGGGTCACCGCTAGCTCTCCTGCAATGCGAATTGGTGGCCGACGCCCTCCGGATGTCCAATGCCGGGCTTCAGGTCGAGGTCGTCGTCATCCGCACACGGGGCGACGAAAGTTCCCTGCCTCTGGACCAGATTGGTGGGCAGGGTGTCTTCGTCACCGAGGTGGAGGCAGCGGTGGCGGACGGACGGGCCGATGCCGCGGTGCATTCGGCCAAGGACATGCCATCGGTCATGGGGGAACGTCTTGTTCTGGCTGCCGTGCCCCCCCGGGGCGATCCCCGCGACGGACTGGTCGGGTGCGCGCTGGCGGACCTGCCGCCCGGGGGCCTCGTCGCCACCGGTTCGGCCCGGCGCCGGTCCCAGCTGGCCAATCTGCGCCCCGACCTGATGTTCACCGAGGTACGGGGGAACATGGAGCGCCGGGTCCGAACGGGGGAGGACGGCAGCGTATCCGCCGTCGTGGTCGCCGTGGCCGCCATGGACCGGTTGGGCTGGACCAGCCGCCTGAGCGACATACTGGATCCCATGGACGTGCTGCCCCAGGCGGGTCAGGGCGCCCTCGCTCTGCAGTGCCGGGCCGGAGACACCGACACCATCCGGGTCCTCCGCACCGTGGACGACGACGCCACCCACCGGGCCATCCGGGCTGAGAGAGCCGTGCTGGCGGGCCTCGGTGGCAGTTGCGCGGTGCCGGTGGGGGCGTGGGCTGAGCCGGTGGCTGATTCGTCGGAGTTGCGGGTGCACGGACTGCTGGCCAGCGGTGACGGACGCACGGTGATCCGAATGACGCACACCGGCGAAGATCCCGAATCCGTGGGTGGCGAGCTCGCCCGCCGCCTCCTGGTCGATGGTGGTGGTTCGGGTATCGACGGCTTTGATGCCGATGCCCCCGTGCAGCCCGGTGCCTTCGTGGCGCGGTGACCGTCTATCTCGTCGGCGCCGGCCCCGGGGACCCAGGCCTCCTGACCCGCCGGGGTGCGGAGCTCCTTTCCCAGGCGGACGTGGTGATCTATGACCGCTTGGTCCATCGGTCGCTCCTTGTCCTGGCACCGCCTTCGGCCGAGCTCATCGATGTGGGAAAGCAGCCCGATGCGGCACGCGGTGGCCTGTCTCGGCAGGACGAGATCAACAGACTCCTCGTCGCCCATGGTCAACGCGCGCCCACGGTGGTGCGGCTGAAGGGGGGGGACCCGTTCCTCTTCGGGCGGGGGGGTGAAGAGGTCGAAGTCCTGTCCCGGGCCGGCATTCCGTGGGAAGTGGTTCCCGGGGTCACCTCGGCTTTCGGGGTACCGGCCGCGGTGGGTATTCCCGTCACCCACCGGGGCCTGTCCTCTTCGGTCACCGTGGTCACCGGGCGGGTCGGTGACCCGCCTGCGCCGGGAGGAATCGACTGGGCCGCATTGGCCCGGGTCGACGGCACGCTTGTGATTCTCATGGGGATGACGACCCGGGCCGAGATCGCCGAGGCCCTGGAACGGGGCGGCAAACCGCTCGACACGCCGGTCGCCGTGATTGAGCGCGGGACCACTCCGGCCCAACGGGTGGTTCGCACCACACTCGACCAGCTGGCCCAGGTTGACCTCGTGTCCCCCTCCGTGATCGTGGTGGGACCAGTGGCGGCGCTCGGAGAAGGAGCGCCGTCGCGCTTCGCGCCGGGTCGCCTCTCCGGTCGCACGGTGGTCGTCACGCGATCGGGACCGCGCGCGCAGGGTCTGATAGACGCCCTGAACTGGGCAGGGGCCCGGACACTTGAGTTGCCCTTGACCGTGCAGACCGATCCGTCCGATGGGGGGGCCGCCCTGCGGGCCGCCGCGGCGGAGGTGGGCATCTGCCGGTGGGTGGTCCTCACGTCGGTCAACGCGGTGCACCGCTTCATGGGTGCGTTGCGCGATGCGAGGTCCCTGGGCGCGACTTTGATCGCCGCGGTGGGTCCCGAGACGGCCGCCGCCCTGCGCGTGGCAGGTGTGGAGCCCGACCTAGTCCCGAACGATCACCGGGCCCGCGGCCTCGTTGAGGAGTTCCCCGCTTGCCCGGCCGACGCGCCGCGCGCGGCCGTCCTCTTCCCGTGTGGGGATCTGGCGCCATCCACCATTGAAGACGGCTTGGGCAAGAAAGGATGGCAGGTCCGCCGAGTCGAGGCCTACCGGACGGTCAACCTCCCCCCGCCCGAACCGACGCTCCTCACCCAGATTGCCGAGGCGGATGCGGTGACCTTCACCGCCACGTCCTCGGTTGCCGCCTACCTGGCTCTCCGGGGTGCTGACGGTGAGCGGTTGCCCG
The DNA here is from genome assembly GCA_035534235.1 of Acidimicrobiales bacterium. Taxonomy (GTDB): domain Bacteria; phylum Actinomycetota; class Acidimicrobiia; order Acidimicrobiales; family RAAP-2; genus Bog-473. The sequence goes on from DATLSH010000035.1 coordinate 14,316, forward strand.
TCCCGCCCCGCGTGGTGTGCATCGGACCGACAACGGTCCAGGCTGCACGGGCCATGGGCATGGCAGGTGTGGAGGAAGCACCCGAGGCGTCAACGGCGGGCATGGTGGCTGCGCTGGTGGCTACCTTCGCCGGTGACCAGGGCGTCGGACCGTAGGCTGGTTGGGCATGGCACCCGCCATCTCCTCCCCGCCACCACACGCCGGCCCCGGATTCCCGGTGCGTCGCCTGCGGCGACTCCGTCGCACCTCGGCATTGCGCCGGTTGGTGGCCGAGGCGCGCCTCGGAGTTGACGACCTCATCGCCCCTCTCTTCGTGCGGGAGGGGATCGACTCGGCGGTCCCCATCGCCTCCATGCCCGGCCAGTCCCAGCACACCGTCGACTCGCTGGTGGTGGTGGCCAAGCGCCTGGTCTCGCTCGGCATCCCGGGCATCATGCTCTTCGGGGTGCCCACCCGGAAGGACTCCCAGGGTAGTGAGGCCTGGAACCCTGACGGTGTCGTGCAGAGCGCCCTCCGGTCCCTGCGCGACGCGGTGGGGGATGAGCTGGTCCTCATGGCCGACCTCTGTCTCTGTGAGTACACCGACCATGGGCATTGCGGGGTGCTCGGCCCCGACTCCGGGGTGCGCAATGATCCGACGCTCGAGCTGTACCAGCGCATCGCCCTGGCCCAGGCCGGGGCGGGGGCGGACGTGGTGGCACCGAGTGGGATGATGGACGGGCAGGTGGCCGCCATCAGGGCCGCGCTCGACGGTGGTGGTGCCGACCGGGTCGCGATCCTGGCCTACGCCGCCAAGTACGCCTCCGCCCTGTACGGCCCGTTTCGTGACGCCGTCGACGTGACCATTGCCGGGGGCGGGGACCGTCGCGCCTATCAACAGGATCCGCGCAACCGACGCGAGGCACTTCTTGAAATTGCCCAGGACTTGGCCGAAGGGGCCGACATGATCATGGTCAAGCCGGCCATGACCTCGCTCGACGTGCTGGCGGCCGCCCGCCGCTCCGTCCGTGTCCCCCTGGCGGCCTACCACGTCAGTGGCGAGTACGCCATGGTTCAGGCCGCAGCCGCAGCCGGGTGGATCGACGGGCCCGCAGTGGCCATGGAGCAGCTGATCGCGCTCAAGCGCGCCGGCGCCGACTTCATCCTCACCTACTTCGCGGCAGAGGTGGCTGAGGCCTTGGGTGGCTGAACCGGTGTCGGCGTCGAACGCCGAATGGTTCGATCGGGCCCAGCAGGTGCTCCCCGGTGGTGTCGACTCACCGGTCCGCTCCTTTGCCTCGGTGGGCGGGACCCCGTACACGGTGGTCAGCGGCGAAGGTCCTTACGTCGTCGATGCGGAAGGCACCCGTTACATCGACCTCGTGCAGTCCTACGGAGCGGTCCTCCTTGGGCATGCCCACCCGGTCGTCACCGAGGCGATCACACGGGCGGCCGCTCTGGGGACGACCTTCGGCGCGCCGACTCCCGGCGAGGTCCTTCTGGCCGAGGCGATCTGTGCGCGTGTGCCCGGATGCGAGCAGGTCCGCCTGGTCTCGTCGGGCACAGAGGCAGCGATGAGCGCCGTGCGCCTGGCCCGGGGGGTGACGGGTCGGGACCGGGTGGTCAAGTTCGACGGTTGCTACCACGGTCATTCCGACGGGCTGCTGGCCGGCGGCGGCAGCGGCGTGGCCATGCTCGGGCTTCCCGGATCGGTCGGTGTCTCCGCCGGAGCGGTGGCGGCCACCGAAGTGGTGCCCTACAACGCGGTGCCCGAGCTCGACGACCGCGTGGCTTGCGTCATCGTGGAGCCGGTGGCGGCCAACATGAACCTGGTGGCTCCCCAACCGGGCTTCTTGGAGGGCCTCCGTGCCGCATGCAACGCGGCGGGCGCGCTGTTGATCTTCGATGAGGTCATCACCGGCTTCCGGATCGGTGCCGGCGGTGCCACGACATGGTCGGGGGTCACGCCCGACCTGTGGTGTTTTGGCAAGGTCATCGGCGGGGGATTGCCGGTGGGGGCGTTCGCCGGGCCGCGCGACCTCATGGCGGCCCTGGCACCCGGTGGCCCGGTCTATCAAGCGGGCACCCTGTCGGGGAACCCGTTGGCCACGGCGGCCGGACTGGCCGTGCTGGCTCACCTGTCCGACACCGATTACGACGCGCTCCACCTCCGGGCGGCCGCCTTCGGGGCGCGCCTGGCGTCTGCCATCACCGACGGTGGCCTGGCGGTGTCGGTGCCGGTGCTCGGGCCGCTCGTCGGGCTGTTCCTGGACACGCTGGACACGGCCACAGGGCCCGCATTGACGGCGCCGGTCGACTACGCAACGGCCAAGGTGTGGGCGGGCAATGGAGTGTACGCGCGCTTCTTCCACGCCATGCTCCGGCGGGGTGTGGCGCTGGCCCCCGGGCCGTACGAGGTCATGTTCCCCGGTATGGCCCACAGCGAGATTGTGCTCCAACAAGTTGTAGAAGCGGCCGGTGAGTCGGCCCATGAGGTGGCCTTCGGCCGATCACCCGCTGACAACTCCCGTAGCTGACCTGAAAGCGGCCGTGGCGTGTGGTTAGCTGGGAACGGTCGACCGTGAGATCACAGCGGGCGAACTTGCCACCGGGAAGAGGAGAAGCACGCGTGCAGGCGATTTGATGAGCACTGCCACACTCTCGGGCTCTTCCGACCAGCGGGCGACAGAGAGCCAGTGGGCCGTCGAGACACACGGACTCACCAAGCGGTTCGGGGAGAACGTCGCCGTGAACGGCGTAGAGCTCCTCATCCCGCGCGGATGTGCGTTCGGCTACCTCGGTCCAAATGGTGCGGGAAAGACCACACTGATCCGGGTGCTGCTCGGATTGACCCAGGCGGACGCCGGGACGATGTCCCTGCTCGGTTACTCCGTTCCCCGCCATCGCGCTGCAGCGTTGGCCCGGGTCGGGGCCATCGTCGATGAGCCCCGATTCCATGGCCACCTGACCGGGAGGCAGAACCTCCGACTGCTCGCGGCCGCACGAGAGCGGGCCGCGCGGGATCGTATCGATCCATCGCTCGAGCGCGTGGGCATCCTGCACCGCGCCGATGACCGGATATCGACGTACTCCATGGGCATGCGCCAGCGCCTCGGGGTCGCGGCGTGCCTGATCGGGGATCCGCAGCTGCTGATCCTCGACGAGCCGATGAACGGATTGGATCCGGCCGGCATGCAGGACATGCGTGAAATGATCCTGTCGCTCGTGGCCGAGGGGCGCACGGTCGTGTTGTCCTCTCATCTTCTGGACGAGGTGGAGCGGACGTGTGACGCCGTGGCCATCGTGGACCGGGGCAATGTCATCCGCCAAGGGCCGATCTCCGAGCTGTTGGCCGGCGCGTCGCTCGTGCTGGAGGTCGACTGTTCCGATCCCGATCGCGCCAGGGCGCTCGTTGCCGCCACCGCCATCGGCGCCGCGGACGGGTCCGAGGTCACTGCTGAACCGACGGGACTTGGTTTGACCCTGCCGGCAGGCACAGGGCGCGAGGTGGTCGCCGAGGTCAACCGCCTGCTCGTCGACGGCGGGATCTCGGTGTACCGGCTCCAGGTGGTCCAAGCCTCGCTCGAGTCGTGGTTCCTCCAGGTCACGAGCCGGCTGGGGGAATCGCAATGACGATCCTGCCCGATGTCAGCTCTTCGGCTCCTGGCCCGGCGACGACCGGTGCGCAACCGGACCATCGGGGATCGTGGATCCCCTCGGGAGCGATGATCACCACCCGGTTCATGGAGCTGCGTAAGCGTCGCGGCCTCATGATCGCCCTGATGCTGGTGACCGTCGGGATCCCCACGGTGTTCCTAGCCATCCGGCTGCTGCTCCATGCCTTTGCGCCCCATACCTACGGGCCTGCAGGCGGCTATGTCATCTACAGCGCGCTGGTCTCGGGCGTGTTGTACGTCTTCGGCTTCATTGTGGCCGCGACCCTCGGCGCCACCGCCGGATCCGCCGATCTCGGCGAAGGAATGTTCCGACACCTGGTGGTCACCGGCCGATCGCGCCTGGCGCTGTATTTGGCCCGGATCCCCGCCGGGCTCGCCATCATCGTGCCCCTGGTGGCGGTCGGTTTCACCATTGTCTGCGCCGTGTGTGTGTTCGCCGCACCGACCACGCTCAGCTACCAAGGTGTGAACGTGCCCATCGGCCTGTCGAGTGCCGGCCTCCAGACCTGGGCCTCCGACCATGCCGACGAGGTCATCTGCAACTTCGCAATCAGGATCGGACCGTCAACACCAAACGCTTCGACGCTCAATGCGGTGCTCAACAGCGTCCCGTGCGGCAACGGTCCCGGCAACGGCCCCGGTTCCGGCATCGCCAATGGCCAACCGCAACCCTCCCAGACCCAGATCCGGGGGGCGGCCAGTTTGATCGCCAGGATGAATTATTCCGGCTACGCCCGCCAGTTCCTCTACCCGTCGAACTCGCTGATGATCAAGAGTGGGCTTTGGCTCGAACTCGAGGCGGTCATCGGGTTCATCGTCGGGTTGGGTCTCGGTTCGCTCATCGGGCAGCGGACAGTGGCAGTGATCATGATGATCGTGCTTGAGGTCGTCCTGACCCCCATCCTCTCCCGAGCGCGCATCCCCCATCTGTCGAACCTGCAGCGTGCGGTGGTCGGCCTGGCCACGGCTCACCTGAGCCCGGGCGGACTCCCCGTGTTCGGGGGCGGGGGTGGCGGGCCGGGCGGCGACGGGGGCAATGCCGGGCTGCTTCCAGAGTCCACCACGGTGGCCGTCTGCGTCATCGTCGCCTGGCTGGTGGGCTGGACCATCCTCGGCGCGTGGCGGATGATCACCCGGGACGCGTGAGGATCACGGCGGCCCGACCAACTAATGGGGCGCCGCCCGGAGGCGGCGCTCAATACGACCGAATGACGGAGTCAGGTCCCATGACGATGACCGGGTGCAGGGCGGGGTTCAGCCACCTGAGCACTTCAGTGAGGTCGGACAGCGGGAGCGACACGCAGCCCTGGGTGAATCCGCCGATGGTGGCATGGAGGAAGATGGCTGACCCGATGGGACCTGTCGATGGTGTGTTGAAGTTGATCACAGCCATGGAGGGGTAGGCGTTTCCTTCCGTCCACAGTGCTTCCGAAGCGCCGGCGAACGGCGGGTTCGTCCCGCAGGCGACGTGCTGGAAAGTGTTGTAGGTCGGGCTGGCTGCGTCTTCGTCCCACCAGTCGCCGCACACCAGCTGGTGATAGGGGAACTGCGTTCCTGGGCCCGGATTGACGCCGTACATGGTGGGGCCAATGGCGTAAATGCCCTCGGGCGTGGCCCCGTCACCCTCGCTGCGCTGGGGCCCGGGGATCCAGCCGTTCACGCCATTGACGGCGGGCATGGAGTTGAACACCTGGTACCAACCGCTGCCGTCGTTCTGGAAAGTAGAGATGGTGGCCATGGTGCTGCCGGAGTTCGCGGCATCGACGGTGATCACCTGCCGCGCGCCGCCGGTGTCCGAGAGCTGGTCGACCAGCAAGGGGCTGACATCGGCCGTCGCCGACCCGTGGAACGCGGCGTCACCGAAACTGAAGACGCCGCCATCGGAAGCGACCAACCAGTAGCCGGCGCCGGTGGGGGTCGCGGCCAGGCCGACGATGGGGGCATTGAGTGCCTGTCCACCCATCGACCCGAACGACTGCGCGTCACCGAAGGAGTAGACGCTCCCTTTGGCCGTCGCCACCCAGTACCCGCCTCCGTCCGCAGTGCGTACCAGGGCGATGGCGTGATCGGTCGTTGAGGGCACCGCAGTCGCTCCGGCGGGCCGGGCAATTGAGGGTTGCCCGCCCGTGAGGAGCAGGACGATGACCAAACTCCACACAAGCCGCAGTGGCATTGGTACTTTCCGGGTCAAGGCTCCAGATTAGAGAGCGACCGATGAACGGCCGCCGATACGCTGGCACGTGGTGGAACTCCTCGCACAAGGGCGTATGGCAGAGGTGTTCGCCTACGGCGAGGGGCGAGTGGTCAAGCTCGATCGGCCTGAGTGGAGTGGGGTCTCGGCCTTCGAGTCCGACGTCATCACGAAGGCCGCCGAGGCCGGCCTGCCCGTGGCCCGCTCGCACGGCGTGGTGACCATTGACGATCGGTGCGGCGTGGTCCTCGACAGGATTCATGGTCGGGAACTGACAGGGGAACTGTTGGACGCAGGGGACGCCGAAGTGGCCCTCCTGGCTGCCCGCTTCGTCGACCTGCAGATGTCGATCAATCGAACCCACATTGCGGGCCTGCCCGACTTGGTCAGCCGCCTGGCTGGGGAGTTGGCGCACAGTGGGTTGGCGGCCGGTGTGCTCGGTCAGCTCACGGGCGATCTGGCCGCGCTCAATGATGGCCGGCGCGGCGTGTGCCACTTCGACTTCCACCCCGGCAACGTCATGGTCAGCGGGGACGAGTGGGTGGTCATCGACTGGCTCGGCGTGGCCAGCGGACCGCCGGCGGCGGATCTGGCCCGCACGCTGGTGTTGTGCGGTCAGTGGACCGATCCCCCGATCAAGACATTCATGGAGGAGGTGCGGCGCCTGGGCCTGTCACGGCACGGCATCGACGACCACACCTGTGATTCCTGGGTTCGGGTCCTGGCCGGGGCGCGGCTGGCCGAGGGCTTCGGCGGGGAGTTCTCGGCCTGGTTGCACCGTGTGGCCGAGGGGGAAGTTCGCCTCTTCGCCTGAGTCGTCAGGCGACGGCGAGCTCGCGCTGGGGGGGACGGTCGGGCAGGAGGCGGGACACCAGCTCCATGGCCCGGAAGCCGATTTCGGCCGGACCGGCGGCATCGGGCCGCATGAGGTTGGCCATGATGCGCAGCAACTGGCTCATGAGGAACTCCGAGCGCATGCCGAGACCCACGCAGACCTTCATCGCCTCAGGGTTGGAGATCATGTGGACAAAGGCGCGGGCCACCTTGAAATACGGACCGTAGGCGGCGATCAGTTGGCGGTCATAGTCGGCCAGCGCATCGGGGAATTGACCGGCCAGCGCCTGTCCCAGCGCGGCCGCGGCCAGGCGACCGGTTTCGTAGCCGTAGGCGATGCCCTCGCCGTTGAAGGGGTTGATGGCCCCGGCGGCGTCCCCAACCACCATGACGTTGCCGCCCGCCCGGGGCCCGACCGAGAGGCCCATGGGGAGCTTGCCCCCGGTCGGAGGGCCGAGACAGGTCTCGGGTCCCAGGCCCCAGGATTTAGGAGCCCAGTCGACGAAGGCGTCCATGAGGTGAGACGTGTTGACGCCCTTCCACCTGCGGTCGGTGGAGAGCAGCCCGACGCCCACGTTGACCCGGCCGTCGCCCATGGGGAAGATCCAGCCGTAGCCGGGGACCATGTTGCCCTCGGCGTCGCGGATGTCCAGGTGCGACTCTATGAATGGGTCATCGTGGCGATCCGAGGTGTAGTAGCCGCGCAAGGCCATGCCCATCGGGAGGTCACGGCGGCGGTTCGTGCCGAGCATGCGTCCCAGGCGGGAGTTGGCTCCATCGGCGACCACGACGTAGCGGGCCTTGATCTCCCGCATCGCGCCGGCGTCCTTGTCCTTGACCGTGACCCCGGAGAGGAAGGGCAAGGTCGCCGAAGAGGGGGCCGCCCCGTCCAGGACCGGTCCCACCACCTCGGTGCCGGCCAGAAGGGTGGCTCCTGACTTGACCGCCAGGTCGGCCACCAGGCCGTCGAGGTCGTGGCGGGTGATGGTGTAGCCGTAGCCAGGGAAGTTGGGGTGCTCGGGCCACGGCATCTCAATGGACTGACCGAACCCGTAGGCCCGTAGGCCGCCGTACTTGTGTGACCCGGCCAGGGCATCTTCGAGGCCCATGTCGGCCAGTTGGCGCACGGCCCGGGGCGTGAGCCCGTCGCCGCAGGTCTTGACCCGTGGGAAGTGCTTCTTCTCCACCACGACCACGTCCCAACCGGCGTCGGCCAGCCAGTAAGCACAGGACGATCCGGCCGGCCCGCCACCGACCACCACCACATCGTGGACCTTGTCGCCGCGTGGAGCCGGGGCGGGTCGCTTCGTCGGTACCGGGCGCTTCGCCGTCGACACCGGGGCCTTGGCGGGAGCCCGGGTGGTCTTGGACACGGTCTTGGACGGTGCCTTGGACGGTGCCTTGGCGGGTGTGGCCGGGGTGGCCGGGTCACCCGGAGAAGGGGTCGCTTTGCGTGGCGGCACCGTTGCATCGTAGGTCCACCCCAGGGCCCCCGGACCAGCCTGGCGGATGTGCCTGGGGAAAGGGTCGCATGGTAGAAACAGGAGACCGTGGACCAGTACCTCCCGATCCTCCTCCTTGGGCTGCTCGGCCTGGCCTTCACCGTGTTCTCGCTCGTCTCGTCGGCCCTGCTGGCACCCAGGAAGAAGCCTTCGATGGCCAAGCTCTCCCCCTACGAGTGCGGGATCGTCCCCAACCGGGAGCCGCCGCAGCGCTTTCCCGTGCGCTTCTACCTGGTTTCGATGATCTTCATCATCTTCGACATCGAGATCGTGTTCCTCTACCCGTGGGCGGTCGTGTTCCACCAGGTCGCCACCTTCGGGCTGGTTGAGGTGGTTGTCTTCGCCGCCGTGGTCTTCGTCTCCTTCCTCTACCTGATCTCCAACGGCGCCCTGACCTGGGGCCCCCCCAAGACCCTGCAGTCAGGCATGCCCGCTCGCACGTCGGAGTCGACCATCTCCCGTATCAGCGCAGCCCGCACAGACCCCGGCGAGGCAGCCTGAGCCATGGGGTTCGAGGACCTGCAGCATAATTTCTTGACCGGGAGGATTGAGGACCTGGTCAAGTGGGCGCGCCGCAACAGCGTGTGGCCGGCCACCTTCGGACTGGCCTGCTGCGCCATTGAGATGATGTCGGTGGGCGCGGCCGACTACGACATCAGCCGCCTGGGCATGGAGGTCTTCCGGGCCTCGCCGAGGCAGGCCGACCTGATGGTGGTGGCCGGGCGGGTCTCCCAGAAGATGGCCCCCGTCCTCCGGCAGGTCTACGACCAGATGATGGAGCCCAAGTGGGTCATCTCCATGGGCGTGTGCGCCAGCACGGGAGGGATGTTCAACAACTACGCCATCGTCCAGGGAGTGGACCAGATCGTGCCCGTCGACGTGTACGCGCCGGGTTGCCCGCCGTCACCCGAGACGCTGCTGCACGCCATCCTGACCCTGCACGAGAAGATCCGCACCGGCGAGATCACCCGCCGCCCGGGGAGCAGCATCCCGGCCGGCGAGCAGGCAACGGGTGGCTGGGTGCCGACGGTGCCCGACGCGGTGCGGGTGGCCACGCCAAGGTGAGCAGCCCGAGTTCGGCTGGTGCTTTGGCGACGGCCACCAGCGTCCTGCCCGAGGTGCCCCGATTGCCCGACCGCCTGGTAGACCAGCTCGCCTTCCCGGGGCGGGACACCTACCAGCGCATGGTGGCGGCATTCCGCGACGCCGGCTTCGAGTCGTGTGCCGACCTGTGCGCCGTCGACTACCTGACCCACCCTGGTCGGTCGCTGCCAGCTGGGGTCACGGCGGAGCGCTTCGAAGTCGTGGTCAATCTGCTGTCGCTCAGCATGCGCCAGCGGGTGCGGATCCGGGTCCAGGTGCCCGAGTCGGATCCGGTTCTCGACAGCTTGGTCGACATCTACCCCGGGACCGACTCCATGGAACGCGAGGCCTTCGACATGGTGGGGATCATCTTCACCGGTCATCCCGACCTGACCCGCATCCTGATGCCCGAAGAGTGGGAGGGTCACCCTTTGCGCAAGGACTACGGCGTGGGTCGGGTGCCGGTGCAGTTCAAGGAAGCACCGGGACCGCGATGAGCGAGCACGGGGACAATCAGGAAGGCGAGGGCGCGGCAGGCGGCCAGACCGAGGAGCCGGAGAGCGCGGCCTGGCAGGCGGCGCATCTCCTGGCCGAAGAGGCGGCGCTAGTTGCCGAGACGTCCGAGGGGGCCCAGGAGTTGCTGCCCCGTGGCACCACCGGTGCCCCGGACCTGCGCCGCGAGGTGGGTGCGGTGCTCCGCCTGCCCGAGGGCAACTACATCGACCCGGGTGACATCGACATTGAGCGCCGCGACGACCAGACCATGATCATCAACATGGGGCCGCAGCACCCCTCGACGCACGGCGTGCTGCGGTTGATGCTGGAGCTCGACGGCGAGACGGTGCTGCGCACCAAGCCGATCATCGGCTACCTGCACACCGGCATGGAGAAGACGGCGGAGGAGCTCACCTACGTGCAGGGCTGCACCAACGTCACCCGCATGGACTACCTGGCGCCCCTGCACAATGAGCTTGTCTTCTCACTGGCCACAGAGGCGCTCCTTGACGTGGAGGTGCCCCCGCGCGCGGTATGGATCCGCATGTTGATGGCCGAGCTCAACCGGGTGTCGTCCCACCTGATGTGGATGGCCACCAATGGCATGGACCTCGGTTCGACCTCCATGATGATCTACGGGTTCCGCGAACGCGAAATGGTGCTTTCCTTCTTCGAGAAGACGACCGGACTGCGCATGAACCACAATTTCATCCGACCCGGCGGGGTGGCGGCTGACCTGCCCGACGGGTGGCAGGACGACATTGAAGTCATCTGCGACACGGTGCTGGCCCGCACCTTCGAGTACGACGAGCTCTTGACCGGGCAACCGATCTTCCGCGAGCGCACCGAGGCCGTGGGCAACCTCTCGGCCGAGGAGGCGCTGGCCCTGTCGGTGACCGGTCCCATCCTGCGCTCCACCGGCGTGCCCTGGGACCTGCGCCGGACCATGCCGTACCTGGCCTACGACAAGCTGGATTTTGACGTGATCGTGGGCACCTACGGTGACAATTTCGACCGCTACTCGGTGCGCCTCAACGAAATCCGGGAGTCGATCAAGATGGTCCGGCAGATTTCCGAGATGATGCCGCCGGGCGACTACCGGGTACAGGACCGCAAGGTCACCCCACCCCCCAGGGCGCGCATTGACGAGAGCATGGAAGCCCTCATCCACCACTTCAAGATCTTCACCGAGGGTTTTCGGGTGCCCGAAGGGGAGGTCTACGTGGCCATTGAGTCGCCACGGGGCGAGCTCGGCTGCTACATGGTCTCCGACGGCACCTCCAAGCCGTACCGGATGCACATCCGGGGGCCGAGCTTCGTCAACCTGCAGGTGCTCCCGGTGCTGCTGCGCGGGGGGCTCATGGCCGACGCCGTGGCCGTGATCTCCTCGGTGGACCCGGTCATGGGCGAGGTGGACCGGTGAGCCACCTCTCCGTCGACATCTTGACCAGGGCCAAGGCCCTGTTGGCGCTCTATCCCGAGCCGCGCTCGGCGCTCATCCCGCTGTGCCACCTGGCCCAGGAGCAGGACGGCTGGCTGCGGCCCGAAGCCATGAGCGAGATTGCCGAGCTGGTCGGGGTCACGGCCGCCGAGGTGCAGGGGACCGCCACTTTCTACGACATGTTGCACACCGAGCCCGTGGGCACCTACGTGGTGTCGGTGTGCACCAACATCGCCTGCCTCCTGGGCGGTGCGCAGGAGCTCCTGGTGCACGCCGAATCGGCCCTGGGCGTGCGCGCCGGCGGGACGACTCACGACCGGGTGTTCACCCTGGAGGAGTCCGAGTGCCTGGCCGACTGTGACCGCACGCCGTGCGTGCAGGTGAACCACCGCTACGTGGGCGCGCAGACGCCCGAGAGCTTCGAACGCCTCCTCGGTGACCTGCGCTCGGGTGCCCTCTCCGACACGGTGCCCCCACATGGCACCCTGATACGGGTGCGGCGCAAGGTGGGCCTGGTGGCCGACCGGACGGCCGTGGCGGCGGAGCGGGCGGCCATGGCCGAGGCGCAGGCGGCGCGGGCCCCGGCCTCCGCCTCGGGAGGGGGAGCCTGATGGCACTCACCGACGCCCCCAAAATCGTCACCTCCCGCCTCGGCTACGAGGATTCGCACACCCTGGAGCGCTACCTCGCCACCGGTGGCTACACGGGGCTGCGCAAGGCGCTGACCATGACGCCCGAGGCGGTGGCGGCGGAGGTGGATACGGCCAGCCTGCTGGGCCGGGGCGGTGCCGGTTTCCCGGCCGGGCGCAAGTGGTCGATGCTGCGCAAGAACCCCGTCACCTACCTGGTGATCAACGGGGATGAGAGCGAGCCGGCCACCTTCAAGGACCACCTGCTCATTGAGCGCGACCCCCATCAGATCCTTGAGGGCGTGCTGATCTCGGCCTACGCGCTTCAGGTGACTCAGGCCTTCATCTACCTGCGCGGCGAGTTCGCCCTTGGGCTGGAGCGATTGGAGGCGGCCCTCAACGATGCCTACGCCCACGGTGCCGTGGGAGCCGACATCTTCGGGTCGGGCTTCTCGCTCGATGTCGTGGTGCACCCCGGCGCCGGGGCCTACATCTGCGGCGAGGAGACAGCCCTGCTGGAGTCGCTGGAGGGCAAGCGTGGCTTCCCGCGCATAAAGCCACCGTTCTTCCCCGCCCTGAACGGCCTCTACGGTGAGCCCACGGTGGTGAACAACGTGGAGACGATGGCCAACATCCCCTGGATCATCAACAACGGCGGAGCCGCCTTCGCAGCGCTGGGTCAGGGGCGCTCGACCGGGACCCGGCTCTTCGCGCTGGCCGGCCACGTGCGCAACCCGGGCACCTATGAGGTCGAGATGGTGAAGCACACCTTCCGCGATCTCATTTACGCGCCGGTGCTCGGCGGGGGGATCAGGGGTTCCCACACTCTGAAGGCGTTCATACCCGGTGGGGTATCGGCGCCGTGGTTCGGCCCCGAGCACGTCGACCTCCCGCTCGGGCAGGACGAGGTGGGCCAGGCGGGCTCCATGCTCGGGTCAGGTTCGGTTGTGGTCCTGGACTCGGCCACCTGCGTGGTGCGGGCCGCCTGGCGCATCACCAAGTTCTTCTCCCGGGAGTCGTGCGGGCAGTGCACGCCCTGTCGCGAGGGATCCGGCTGGTTGGAGCGGATCATGCACCGGATTGAGAACGGGGCGGGGCGCGAGGAGGACCTGGACCTGCTCATGGACCTGTGCGACAACATTTCGCCCGGCGTGTCCTGGCCGCCCGAGCAGACGACGATCTGCGTGCTCGGCCCCTCCATCCCGTCCTCCATCGCCTCGGGCATCCGCATGTTCCGCGACGAATTCCTCGTGCACGTGAAAGACGGGGGGTGCCCCTTTGACTGACGTGAGAGAGACGCCGCCGGAGGGGATCACCATCAGCCTGGACGGGCGGAATGTGCTGGCCAAGCCGGGCGAAATGCTCATCGCCGCGGCCGAAAGGGCCGGGACCTACATCCCGCGTTTCTGCTACCACCCGCGCATGGAGCCTGTCGGCATGTGCCGGATGTGCCTGGTCGAGGTGGACGGCCCGCGCGGCGCCACGCTGCAGCCGGCCTGCTTCATCGCGGTGGCCGAGGGCATGGTGGTGGGCACCACCTCGGAGAAGGTGAAGAAGGCCCAAGACGGCGTCCTGGAGTTCCTCCTGGCCAACCACCCGCTCGACTGCCCGGTCTGCGACAAGGGTGGCGAGTGCCCGCTGCAGGACCAGACGCTGGCCTACGGGCCCGGGGAGAGCCGCTTCATTGAGGAGAAGCGTCATTTCGAGAAGCCCATCGCCATTTCGGACCTGGTGCTGTTGGATCGCGAGCGGTGCATTCAGTGCGCCCGCTGCACCCGGTTTGCCTCCGAGGTGGCTGGCGAAGCGCAGATTGATTTTTCCGGCCGGGGCGAACAGGTGGAGGTGTCCACCTTCCCCACCGAGCCCTTCTCCTCCTACTTCAGCGGCAACACGGTGCAGATCTGCCCGGTCGGCGCCCTGACGGCCACCCCGTACCGCTTCACTGCCCGCCCCTGGGACCTGGACCAGGTGGAGTCCACCTGCACCGCCTGTGCGGTCGGGTGCCGGATAGCCGTGCAGTCGTCCTCAAACCGGCTGACCCGACTGCTCGGCATCGATTCGGACCCGGTCAACCACGGCTGGCTCTGCGACAAGGGCCGTTTCGCCTTCGAATCGGTCAACGGCGACGAGGTGTCCGCCGGACCCCTGCCCGAGCAGCTGGCCAACGATGCGGTCGATGTGGCGCCGGCCACGGCGGCCCAAGTGGTGGGCCTCGGGGTGTCGCGAGGCCAGTTCCTCGGCGAGTCCCGGGAAACGGGTCGCTTCGAGCACGGCCGGTTGATTGAGCCCAAGGTCCGCAAGAACGGTGAGCTGGTGGCCGTGAGCTGGGGCGAGGCCCTGGCGGCGGCGGCGGCGGGACTGTCGGCGGCGCGCGAAGCCGGGGGCGCCGGCACCGTGGCCATGATCGGAGGGTCCCGCCTGACGAACGAGTCGGCCTACGCCTGGGCCAAGCTGGCCAAGGGCATCATCGGGACCGATTCAGTCGATGCCCAGCTCGGTGACGGACTGCCGGCCGACCTGGTGCTCCGCCTGCCCCGGGCGACCATTGACGGCGCCTGTGCCGCGCCACTGCTCATCACCTTGACGGGTGACCTGCGCGAGGAGCTGCCGGTGCTCTTCCTGCGCCTGCGTGAGGCCGTCGTGGGCGGCACCTCCCTCATTGAGATCGCTCCGGCGCCCACCGCCCTGTCCGCGCTGGCCACGGCCACCCTGGCGATGCGCCCCGGTGACGCCGCCCTCGTGGCCCGGGCACTGGTGGGCGACGAGCCGGCGGTCAGCGCGCTGGCGGCACACCCCCAGGGCTCGCCGCTGGCCGGCGGTGCGCTGCAGGCGGCGCGGGCGGCACTGGCCGAGCGGCCGGATGGCGAAGGAGTCGTCATCGTGGTGGGCCGGCCCTCCTATGCGGAGTCGGGTGAGCTGGTGGCCGAGGCGGCGCGTGTCCTGGCCGGCGCCCTGCCCAGGGCCACGTTCCTGCCCGCGCTGCGCCGGGGCAACATCTTCGGTGCCCTGGACATGGGCTTGGCGCCCGGCCTCCTGCCGGGCCGGGTCAGCCTTGAGTCGGGACGCGAGTGGTTCGCCGCCGCCTGGGGCTCGGTGCCGGAGCGCACCGGCCTGGACACCGCAGGCATTCTGGCGTCGATGGCCGGGCCGGCCGGGGGCGACGCCGTCACGGCGTTGATCCTGCTCGGATCCGATCCGCTCGGTGACTTCCCCGATCGGACCCTGGCGTTGGCGGCCCTGGCGGCCGGCCACTTCGTGGTGGCGGTCACCGGGCACCCCTCCGAGTCGGTCGATGCCCACGCCGACGTGGTGCTGCCCTGCGCAGTGGCCCACGAGCGCCCGGGTACGACGACCAACATGGAGGGTCGGGTCAGCCGGCTGGGCCACAAGCTCACCGCCCCGGGCTTCGCCTGGCCGGACTGGATGATCGCCTCTGAGCTGGCGGCTGCGCTGGGCGCCGACCTGGGGGTGAGCAGCGCCAACGACCTGGCCGACGAGCTGCACCTGACCGCGCCGGCCTACGCCGGCCTGACCCAAGCCGTGCTCCATTCCGCTGTGGCCCATGACGGGATACTGGTGCCGATCGTCGAGGGTGCGTCCCGCCGCGCCGATGTGGAGCCCATCGACCCGGTCGCTCTCCCCGGTGTCGAGGCGGTCGAGCGCCAAGGTGCCCCCCCGCGGGTGGGGATGGCGGGAGGCGACGGTGCGGCCCACCTCCGCGTCGGCGCACTCGGACAACCGCCGGCGCTGCTCTCGGGTCCCGGACCCGCCGGTGCCGACGCCGCGCGCGTTCCCCCGGCCGACAGCTACGCGCTGCGTCTGGTGGCGGGGCGTCGCCTCTATGACGCCGGCAGCTCGGTGACCGGGTCGCCCTCACTCACACCACTGGTGCCGACACTGGTGGCCCGGGCCAATCCCTACGACCTCGACCGACTGGGGGCCGGGACGGGTGACCGGGTGCGGTTGCGCTCGGCGCGCGGGGAGCTGGTGCTGCCGGCCGAGGCGCATGCCGGGATCCCGAGAGGGACCGTTGCGGTCGACTTCAATGTCCCGTCCGGGCCCGAGGCCCAGGCCAACGCCGTGTCCAGCCTCATCGACAGCCGGAAGCCGGTCACCGACGTGCGCATGGAGTCCGTGTGATCGCCGCCCTCTTGAGCAACGTGCCGGCCTCGCCGGACCAGGGTGGCGGCGACCCGCTCTTCTTGAGGGGCCTCAATTGGGAAGTGCTGCTCATCGTGGCGATCAAGGTCCTGGTGGCCTTCGTGGCGCTGCTGGTGGCCACGGCGCTGATGATCTGGTTCGAGCGCAAGGTGATCTCCGACATGCAGAGCCGCGTCGGCCCCAACCGGGCCGGGCCATGGGGGCTGCTGCAGACGTTGGCCGACGGCACCAAGCTGATCTTCAAGGAGGACCTGCTGCCGGAACGGGCCGACTCATTCGTCTTCAAGCTGGCCCCGTACCTCTCGGTGATCCCCGCCGTGCTCATCTTCGCCGTGATCCCGGTGGGCGGCATCATTTCGCTCGGGAGCCACACCTTCGAGCTTCAGGTCTCCGATCCCCCCATGGGGATCCTCTTCGTGCTGGCCATGTCGGGCATCGCCGTCTACGGCGTGATGCTGGCCGGTTGGTCGTCGGGCTCGAAGTACCCCTTGCTCGGATCGGTGCGGGCGTCGGCCCAGGTGATCTCCTACGAGGCGGCCCTGGGCATGTCGGTGGTCACCGTGGTCCTGGTCAGCCACTCGCTGTCCACGCGGGCCATCGTGGCCGCCCAGTCCAACGGCTTCTGGAACTGGAACCTCATACGGCTGGGGTTCCTGCCCTTCATCTTCTTCATGATCGCCATCACGGCGGAGCTCACGCGGCCACCGTTCGACCTCACCGAGGCCGAGCAGGAGCTGGTCGGCGGGTTCCACACCGAGTACTCCTCCATCCGCTTCGGGCTCTTCTTCCTGGCCGAGTTCATGAACACCATCACCATGTCGGCCGTGGTGGTCACCCTCTTCTTCGGCGGCCCCAACGGGCCGATCCCCCATGCCGTCCCGGGGGCGACCATCTTCCTGCCCATCATCTACTTCCTGCTCAAGACGGTGGCCTTCTGTTTCATTTACGTCTGGTTCCGGGCCGCCCTGCCCCGGTTGCGCTACGACCAGCTCATGGACCTGGGGTGGAAGCGCCTCATCCCGCTGACCCTGGCCTGGCTGCTCATGGTGGCCAGCGTGGTGACCTGGCGCTGGGGTGGGCTGATCATGCTGCCCGTGGTGCTGGTGGCCGCTGTGCTGCTGACCCGGGCCAACCAGCTCGGCTCCGGGCGCAGCGAGGAGGATGCCATCATCCCGCCGGTCGGTCGCCGGGTCACCTCGGCGCCGCGCCTGAGCCCGGCCGCGCCGCAGGGAGGTGACGCCTGATGGGCGTCGGTGACGAAATGAAAGACCAGCTCAGCTTCCTCGGCGGCTTCAAGCTCACCCTGCAACACCTGACGCGCCCCCGGGTCACCACCATGTACCCCGAGGAAAAGAAGCCCAAGCAGCCGCGCCAGCACGGCCGCCACGTGCTGAACCGTTACGAGGACGGCATGGAGAAGTGCATCGGCTGTGAGCTGTGCGCCGGGGTGTGCCCGGCGGACTGCATTTACGTGCGCGGGCTGGACAACCCGCCGGACCACCCCGTGTCACCGGGTGAGCGCTATGGCTACGTCTACGAAATCAATTACCTGCGCTGCATCCATTGCGACATGTGCGTGGAAGCCTGCCCGACCGAGGCCATCACCGAGTCCAAGCTCTTCGAGTTCTCCTTCACCAACCGCTCCGACGCCATCTATACCAAGAACGAGCTCCTGGTCGACGACCTGGGCATGCCCCAGAAGCTCCCCTGGGAGGACTGGCGCGAGGGCGACGACATGATGACGTCGGGCTGGATGCGCGCCACCTCGCCGTCGGGCAACGCGGCCTACGAGGGTGAGGTGCAGTGGTCGGGTGAGCTCGGCTACGGCGTCCGCGCCCCCGAAGGTGGGCAGTCGGGCCGGCGCGACGACGAGGCCACCGGCTCCAAGCCGTTGCGGGAGGTCCTGGAAGCCCACCTGCTCAGCGAGGACATCCCCCTGGCTCACCGGGGCATGCAGGGGCGGGTCTGGCGGGCCAAGATGGGGGCAGCCCGTAACAAGAGAAAGATGGCGGACACCCGGGCGCGCCGCCTCGTGCAGCGGGCGGCCCGCAAGACGGCCAAGTCGCCGGAGCAGGACTGATGCTCCACGTCACGCTCGCATTGGTAGCAACGCGCCCAGCGTGGCCGGACATCCTGGTGTTCGCGGCCAGTGCCTCGGTGATCCTCATCGGCTCCGTCGGTGTCGTCACCGCCCGCAATCCGGTCCACGCGGCACTCAGCCTGGTCATGACGTTGTTCGGCGTCGCCGTGCTCTTCATTGAGCAGGAGGCCGACTTCCTGGCCGCCGTGCAGATCATCGTCTACGCGGGTGCCATCGTCGTCCTGTTCCTCTTCGTGATCATGTTCCTCGGGGTGGACCGCCACGAGGACGTGACCACCGAGCCTCTGGCCGGGCAGCGCCCGCTGGCCTTCGTCCTGTCGGCGGTGACGGCGGCCGGCGTGATCGCCATGGCGGCCACGGCGCACTGGGTCACCGGAGCCCCCCAGGTGGTGGGGCCCATTCAGGGCCACATCACCGACGCCGCCTCACCCGCGGGCGAGACGGCGCAGTTGGGCAAGCAGCTGTTCACCACCTACCTCTTCGCCTTCGAGGCCACGGCGGCACTGCTGGTCATCGCCGTGGTCGGCGCCGTCGTGCTGGCCCGGCGGCCCCCGGTGCCCGAGCATCCCGACGACGAGCGGGCAGAGAGCGAGCTCTCCTCATGAGCCTCTCGGGCGCGTGGTACCTCGGGCTGGCTGCCGTGGTCTTCACCATCGGGGCCATCGGCCTCATGGTGCGGCGCAACGTGCTCGTCATGTTCATGTGCATAGAGCTCATGCTCAACGCCGCCAACCTGACCTTCGTCACCTTCGCCCGCATGCTGGGTGACATCGGCGGCCAGGCCATAGTCTTCTTCGTTCTCGTCGTGGCAGCGGCGGAGGTCGTGGTGGGGCTGGGCATCGTGGTGACCAACTTCCGCCGCCGTTCCACCACCGTGGCCGACGACCTCAACTCGTTGAAGGGCTGAGGAGACCGTGCTGCACTACGCCTACCTGATGCCCGTCCTGGCGCTGGCCGGCTTCTTGGTGCTCGTGGCGACCGGGCGGCGGCTGGGCGACCCGTTGGCCGGATGGCT
The DNA here is from genome assembly GCA_035534235.1 of Acidimicrobiales bacterium. Classification (GTDB taxonomy): domain Bacteria; phylum Actinomycetota; class Acidimicrobiia; order Acidimicrobiales; family RAAP-2; genus Bog-473. The sequence continues at coordinate 33,424 of DATLSH010000035.1, forward strand.
GGGCACGACCGCCGTGGCCGGCTCCTTCGTGGTGGCCTGCCTGGTCCTCAACTGCCTCCTGCAGTCCTCGTCGTCGAACCGGACCTACGTGCACAACTACTTCACCTGGTTCCACTCCGGCGGGTTGACGGTGCCCATCGGCATTCAGGTCGACCCGCTCTCGGTGACCATGTGCATGTTCATCACCGGCGTGAGCGCGCTCATCCACCTGTACTCCATCGGCTACATGAAGGGCGACCGGGACTATTCCAAGTTCTTCATATACCTGAACCTCTTCGTCTTCTCCATGCTGGTCCTGGTGCTGGCGGACAACCTGCTGCTGACCTTCGTGGGTTGGGAGGGCGTGGGGGTCTGCTCCTACTGGTTGATCGCGTTCTGGTTCCACCGCGACTCGGCGGCGTCGGCGGGCAAGAAGGCGTTCATCTACAACCGCATCGGCGATGCCGGCTTCCTGCTGGCCATCTTCCTGATTTTCGAGCGGACCGGGACGATCCAGTACGAAAGCGGCCCGGGCGGGGGGATCTTCGGGCAGCTGCACCACCTGGGGGGCGGGACGGCCACCGCGGCCGTGCTCCTCCTCTTCCTGGCCGCCACCGGCAAGTCGGCCCAGATCCCGCTGTTCAACTGGCTGCCCGATGCCATGGAGGGCCCCACTCCGGTCTCGGCCCTCATTCACGCCGCCACCATGGTGACCGCCGGGGTCTACCTGCTCTGCCGGGTCAACCATCTCCTGGTGCTGACGCACTCCGGCATGCTGGTCATCGCCTCGGTCGGGGGCGTCACCGCCTTCGTGGCCGCCACCATCGCCTGCGCCCAGCAGGACATCAAGAAGGTGCTGGCCTTCTCCACCGTCTCGCAGATCGGTTACATGGTCCTGGCCGTGGGCAGCGGGGCCTACGTGGCCGCCATCTTCCTCATGGTGGCCCATGCCTTCTTCAAGGGTCTCCTCTTCCTGGCCGCCGGCTCGGTGATCCACGGGCTGGACGACGAGCAGGACCTCAAGCGCATGGGGGCCCTGCGCCGGACCATGAAGTGGACGGCGGCCACCTTCACCGTGGGCTGGCTGGCCATCGCCGGCATCCCTCCGCTGGCCGGCTTCTGGGCCAAGGGGGACGTGCTCGACAACGTGTACGCCCACTACAAGGTGCTGTGGGCCCTCGGCCTGCTGACCGCCGTGCTGACGGCGTACTACATGAGCCGGCTGCAGATCCTGGCCTTCGGCGACGACCCCCGCTGGGACAAGGTCGGCCCGGGCGGCGAGCCGGCCCACCACGCACCGCACGAGTCGCCGTGGGTCATGCGGCTCCCGCTGGTGATCCTGGCCGTGGCCGCCTTCCTGGGCGGCGCCCTCAACCTGCCCTGGGCGCACCGGGTCAGCCTGGACAGCTGGCTGGCCCCGATCTTCGCCGGCTCGCTCTACCACGACGGCCTGCAGCGGTCGGCCCAGTGGGCCCTGGCGCTGACCGATGTGGCGGCGGCGCTCATCGGCGTGATCCTGGCGGTGGCGCTGTGGCGGGGGTCCCGGGTGGACAAGCCCGCCCTGGAACCGCAGTTCCTGCAGCGGGTCTGGTACTGGGACGACGCCTACGACACCGTGCTCGGCCGGCCCAGCCGGAGGCTGGCCACCTTCCTGGCCTGGGTGATCGACGCCCGGGTGATCGATGGTGCGGTCAACGGCACGGCCCAGCTGGTGAAGGCCACCGGCACGGCCACCCGCAAGCTGCAGACCGGTTACGCGCGGCACTACGCACTCGGCATCGCCTTGGGCATGGCGCTCATCATCGTGTTCATGCTCACCCGGACGTGGTGGGGATGAACCACACCGTTCCCTTCCTGACCCTGCTGATCATCCTGCCGGCGGCGGGATCGGTGGCATTGGCGCTGCTCGGGCTGGACCGCCGGGTCTCCCAGGACCTCTGCTGTGCCCTGGGCATCGCGGTGTCCCTGGCCACGCTGGTGGTCGCCATCTCCGCCATGGTGGCCATGAAGGTGTCCACGGGCGGGTACCAGTTGGTCTCGAACCACATGTATACCGGCGACACACTCGGTGTGCATTGGTACCTGGGCATTGACGGGATCTCGGTCTTCCTGGTCCTCCTGGCCGCGGTGCTCTTCCCCCTGGCGCTCATCCTCGGCCGGGACCGGGCCAAGGGCCGCGCCTACTTCGCCTGGTTGCTCCTGTTGGAGGCGGCGGTGCTGGGGAGCTTCCTCTCCTTGGACCTGATCGTCTTCTTCTTCATGTTCGAGCTGACGCTCGTGCCTTCCTACTTCATCATCGCCGGGTGGGGCCACGAGCACCGCGCCTACGCAGCGATCAAATTCTTCCTCTACACCTTCCTCGGTTCGGCCTTCCTGCTGGTGGGCATTCTCGCCCTGGCCTTCATCCACCAGTCCCAGACCCATGTCCTGACCTTCTCGCTCGGGGCGTTGGCACAGACGCACCTGGCGTCGTCGACCGAGCTCCTGCTCTTCGGCGCCTTCACCGCTGCCTTCGCGGTCAAGGCGCCCCTGTTCCCCTTCCACACCTGGTCGCCCGACGCCTACACCGAGGCGCCCGAAGAGGGCTCGGTGGTCCTCTCGGGTGTCCTGGCCAAAATCGGCACCTACGGGATCATCCGGTTCGACCTGAACCTGTTCCCCCACGCCACGCGGACGCTGGCCCCGCTCCTGCTGACGCTGGCCGTCATCGGCATTGTGTACGGGGCCCTCGTCGCCTGCGCCCAGCGGGACCTGAAGCGCCTGGTCACCTACTCGTCTCTGGCCCAGATCGGCTTCATCGCCCTGGGCACGTTCGCCCTGAGCACGCAGGGCCTGGCCGGCGCCGTGCTGCTCATGCTCAACCACGGGCTGATCGTCGGGGCGCTCTTCATCCTCGTCGGCTTCATCTACCAGCGTCGCGGGACCTGGCAGGCCGGCGAGCTCCGGGGGCTCCAGAAGGCGGCGCCGGTCATGGCGGGGGTATTCACCGTGGCCATGATGGCGTCCATCGGCGTGCCCGGGCTCAACGGGTTCGTCAGTGAGTTCCTGGTCCTCTCCGGGACCTTCCTCACCCACCGCTGGTGGGCCGTGGTCGCCGTCCTCGGGGTGATCGTGGCCGCCATCTACCTGCTCTGGGCCTACCAGCAGGTGTTCCACGGCGAGCCCGGAGCCGACGACGCCGTGACCGGCGACCTGGTCTGGCTGGAGCGCCTGGTGGTGGCGCCCCTCATCATCCTCATCGTCTTCCTCGGCGTCTACCCCAAGCCCGTGCTGGACCGGATCAACCCGTCGGTGAACCAGCTCATCGCCCACGTCGAGAGCAGCACCGGCCACCACCAGCCGGCGGTGGCCACCACGGGAGCCGGGGGGCAGCCATGATCGCCGCCCTGCTGGCCACCGCGGCGCACGGTGCCACCACCTCCAACCCGGACCGGCTGGTCGTCCCCCCCATCCGCTACCTGAGCATTCTGCCCCCCATGATCATGATCGGCGGAGCCGTGGCCGTCCTGGCCCTGGCCTCGCTGGTCAGCCGGCCGTTGCGGGTGCGCGTGGGCACCGCCGGCACCGTCGTCATCTCCGGCACCGCCCTGGGGATCTCCCTCTGGCAGTGGGCCGACGTGCAGGCCCACGGCGCGCACACCTACGTCGCCCATTCGGTGGTGATGGACGGCTTCAGCGTCCTCATCTCCATAGTGATCTCCGCAGCCATGCTCCTGACCGCGCTGGTGGCCGACGGCTACCTGAACCGGGAGGGCATCGACGGGACGGAGTTCCATGTCCTGGCCCTGGTGTCGGCTTCGGGCGCCATGTTGATGGGGATGGCCAACGACCTGATCATAGTGTTCCTCGGACTGGAGATCCTCTCCATCGCCCTGTACGTGCTCACCGCCTTCAACCACCGGCGCGCCGCATCGGGCGAGGCGGCCCTCAAGTACTTCCTCCTGGGCGGGTTCTCCTCGGCCATCTTCGTTTACGGCATCGCCCTGACCTACGGGGCGACGGGGTCGACCAACCTGACCCAGATCGCCGACTTCCTCTCCAAGAACGTGGTGCTGGCCGACGGGCTGCTGCTGGCCGGGCTCTCCCTGATGCTGGTCGGCTTCGGTTTCAAGGTGGCTGCCGTGCCGTTCCACATGTGGACGCCGGACGTCTACCAGGGGGCGCCCTCGCCGGTGACAGGCTTCATGGCCGCGGTGGCCAAGGCGGGGGCGTTCGCCGCCCTGCTCCGGGTGCTCTTCTCGTCGTTCGGCGTGATCAGCTCCGACTGGCGCCCCATCCTGTACGGACTGGCCGTGCTGTCCCTGGTGCTGGGCTCGGTGCTCGCCCTGCGCCAACGCGACGTCAAGAGGATGCTGGCCTACTCGTCGATCAACCACGCCGGGTTCATCCTCCTGGGTGTGGAGTCGGCCCGGGCCGCCGGAGTGAGCGCTTCGCTGTACTACCTCTTCGCCTACACGTTCATGACCATCGGCAGCTTCGCCGTGGTCACCGTGCTGGGGCGCCAGGGTGACGGGGACCACGACCTCACCCGCTACCGGGGCCTGGCCAAGCGCCAACCGGTGCTGGCCCTGTCCTTCGCCGTGCTCCTGCTGGCCCAGGCCGGCGCCCCGTTCACGACGGGGCTGTGGGCCAAGTTGCAGGTGGTCTTCGCCGCCGTGTCGGGGGGCTCGGTGCCCTTGGCCGTGATCGCCATGGTGACCGCCGTGATCGCCGGCTTCTTCTACCTGCGGGTGGCCGCGCTGATGTACGCCGGGGGCGGGGACGCCGAAGGCGGGGGTGAGGCGCCGGCGCGTCCGGCGGGTCCGGACGCCGGAGCTGGCAACCACTGGGCTTCCCCCGAAAGCGTCTCCGGCTCGGTGGCCACCATGAACGACGAGATCCTCATGACCGGCCTGGCGGCGGCACCCTTCGGCGAGGAAACACCCAGCGTGGTCCCGGTGCCGGCACTCACCGGGCTGGCCATCGGCCTCTGTGTCGGCGTGACCGTGGTCTTCGGCGTGTGGCCCGGCCCCCTCCTCAATTTCGCCCACCAGGCGTCCCTGCTGTTCCTCGGAGCCTAGGCGCGGCATTGGCGCGCCCTCCCGCCCCGTATCCTGTATGAGGTCCGGGACGCCCAAGCAGTTCCTGATGTGCGAGAGGGAGGTGGGAACCAGTGGACGAGGAAGGCATCAGGGCGAACCTGGGCGGGTTGCCCCCCCTGGAGCACATCGACGACACGGATCTGCCGGTACATGAGGAGTTCGTGTTCGTTGCGCCCGCCGGGACGGTCCCCCCCCGCGCGCTGACCTGGCCCGGGACCACCAGCCTGTGGACCGGCGCGGTCGTCTGCGCCGCCGCCCTGATCGCCGCCTCGCTACTGTTCTGGCCCGGGGGCGGGAAGGCGCCGGGTGCCGGGGCGCACGGCGCGGCGCGGCTCACCGCCGCCGTACCCCCGACGTCCACGACCACGTCCCCGGCGTCGACCACCACGACCACGGCGTCGACCACGACAACCACGGTGGCCCCGAAGAGCACACCGGCATCTCGCCCCGGCACCTCCACGCCGTTGGCAAGCTCAGGCGGCACCACCACCACGGCCCCTCCGGACACCACCACCACGGCAGCGACCGGCAACTCGGGGACGGGGAACACAGGGGTGGGCAACACGGGGGCCGGCACGACCACGACCACCACGACTTCGACCACCACGTCGACTACCTCATCGACGGGACCCACCTGCACCACTCCACCGACGACATTCCCATGCACGCCACCTTCGTCTCCGTGACGTGATCGTGCGGCGGCAACCCCGGAGGCGCCGCCGCGGGTCACGAGTGGTGAGGCGGACGCTCCCGCTGCTGCTGCTCGGCCCAGCAGTGGTCGCAGTCCTCGCAGGCGCCGCCACCGGCAGCTGAGCGCACGGGATGTGCGCCCAGGTGCCCGCAGCGCGGGCAGGCGGCCGGGTACGGTGCGCTCATGGCCGGGGACCCGAGGGTTCGGCTTCCCGCCGGCCCGGCGCACCGTTGCCCTGGCCCAGCGCGGCCAGCACATCCGCGGGCACGGCCGGACCGCTGTGCTTGGCCGTCCCGGTGGCCAGCAGGCGCCCGATGACGGGGAGCTCGGTCAACGACTCGGCGCGCATGATCTGGACGGCCACCGGGACGAACTGTTCGGCCGAGTCGAAGACGATGTAGCGGGGGAGCCACCTCGGCTCGTACTTGGCGTTGAAGCGCCAGAGGGTCTCTATCTGGAGGACGCCGGAGAGCCGCCGCAGGGCCCAACGCTCGACCCGCTGGGTGACCCCGTCACCGGTCTCCCCCTCCAGAATGGAGCGCATGGCGGCGAAGTTGAGGCTCAGGCCCTTCATGCCCATCTCCTTCAGATGGGCAATGGTCGAGCACAGTGCGAAATCGAGCAACCCGTTGGGGTGGTCGGCCGGGTCCCGGCGCATGAGGTCGAGCGAGTACCCACCGATGGCCGGTGACGGGACGAACTGGCACATGGCCACTGGCTCGGAGTCGGGTCCCTCGACCAGGGTGAGGAGGAGGTCGGCGTCGCGGGGGTCGAACAGCCGACCGAGCATCATGGAGAAGCCCCGTTCCTGCTCGCCCCGCCGGCTCTTGGCCATGAGGTCCACCAGACGGGCCGCGTCGACAGGGTCGAGGTGGGCGGGATCCAAGAAGCGCACCGTGTAGCCGTAGCGGGCCACCCGGTTGACCGCCTGGCGCAATCCCTTCATCTTGCCTCCGTCGAGGGAGAACTCGCGGGGGTCGACCACGGCTTCGTCCCCGATGTAGAGGAAGCGCATCCCCGACGCCTGGTAGGTCGGGAGCCACTCCTCTCCGGCGGCCATGACGCCGAGTCCCCACCCGTGGCGGTCGACGAAACGGCGAAAGGAATCCCACACGTGGGCCCGCTCCGAGAAGGGGCCGATGGGATCGGGGGAGACGAGGCAGACACCGCCGAACACCGCGTAGGCGACCATGGAGTCGCGGTGGAAAAACCACTGCTTGTCGTCGCGCAGGGCGAAGTAGTCCAGGGTGCCGTTGCCGTGGCGGCGCACGATGTCGCGTGCCCTGAGCTCCGCGGCACGCCGCCCGACCGCTGCCCTCCCGGTGGAGAGTCGTCGATCGACCACGGGCCGGGTCAGCAGGAACAGGGCGACGAAGATCAGGCTCACGCCGACGGCGAGCAGGCTGGGAGCCGCGAACCGGTTGATGTGCGGCGGGAAGGCGACCCACTGCACACCGACGAGACGCTCGGCCGATCCGAGGAGCACACTCGGCCATCCCGGAAGGGGATGGTGGCGCACCCGACCGGCGAGCTCCACCCCGGCGAAGGACCCCAAGGTGGCCGTCACGCCGCCGATGGCCAGGATCAGGAAGGCGGAGACGATGGTCTCCCGTTCGGACTGGGCTCGGAAGAGCTCGCGCTGGACGACGAGAAGGACGAGGACCGCCACGCACACCACCATGGTGAGCAGGTCGGCCGCGTGGGCGATGTGCAGGACCAGCGAGGCGGTGAGCAGCGCAACGGCCACCAGCCACGAGCGGCGCTGTCCCCGCAGCACCCCCCGGGAGAGCATGATCATCCCGAGGCCGGAGATGGCGACCAGCGCCCCCGCGGCCTGCGACACCGCAACGGGGAGGTACTGGGCGAGGAGGTGGAGGTGGGAGCGGAGCGGGGAGGTCACTGCCGAGAGGAGGTCGATCATTCCGGCCACGAAGAGGGAGACGGCCGCGACCCGGCGGATCCGGCGGACCCGGATGTGATCGGCCGCCACTTCGGGGGCCGGCGGCCATGACGCTCCGCTGGGCCAGCTGGCCACCAATTCGGGGTGCAGGTCGGCCGCCTTGGTGCGGCCCTTGACCACGGTGTCGGCAGTGATGAGGCGCTCGCCCATGGTGGCCAGCGGGAGGTCCACCTCGGCCTGCATCAGCCGCACGTGGAGGTCGGCACCGGTCTCGAGCTCCAGGGTCGACTCCTGGCGGTGATGGAGGAAGGTCGGCGGCAGGCCGAACCGGCCGCGGTGCTCGTGGACGACCTCCGAGGTGGCACCCGGGCAGGCGAAGAAGCCGCTGTCGAGATGCGTCAGTTCGGGCACCAGTGCGCCTCCGACGACGACCCCCGCTGCGCCCCCGTCCAAAGCGGTCCGGGTGTAGTCGAGCGCATCAATCCCGTCGATGGTCAGGAGTGAATGCGCCGTGGGCCGGGCGCCCTGGTTGTGGGTGCCCAGACCGGCCCAGGGTACCGGGAGGCCCTCCCCACCCAGGGCGCGCCAGATGCCGCGTGAGAGGAAGGCCACGACCAGGCCCAGCCCGGCCAACAACGCGATGGCGACGGCCACGATGAAGAGGAAGCGGGAGAACCACGACGCGGCATAGGCGTGCTGGATTGCCCGTTGCTGGCGGGGCGAGCGGAAGACTCGCAGCAGCCCGTCAATGACCAGGTCCAGACGGAGCAACAGGGCCAGCGCGGCCAGCACCAATGGGGGCGCCCACACGTAGCGGCGGAGACGGCGGTAGAGGAGGCGCGAGGTGATGAAGCGCCGGGCCAGCCGGGGATTGTCCAGACGCTCTATGCCGATCAACCAGGGGCGCTCGTTTCCCGGAGCCGCCCCCAGGGGGGGGTTGGCGTCGGGCCGGAGCGTGCCGGCGCGCACCAGCACCGTGCGCACCCCGGTCCCGGTGATGCAGTGCAGATCGGCCCCGCTCTGCACGGACAGGCCCAGTGCGGTCAGCGCGCCGGCGAGCTCGTCGTCGGGAGCCGGGGAGGGCCTGACCACCACGACCTGGGAGTCAGGGCGGGCGGCGAACGTCGAGAGCGCCGCCGTCAGCACGCCATGGGAGCCCAGAGCGGCCGCCGGTCCGCTGTCCATGAAGGCGGAAGGGGCCACCAGCTGGCCGCAGATGATCACGATGCCGGGCCCCTGCCACTCCGCCAGGCGGTGGGCGATGTCGCGGCACGCCGCCAGTGAACTGGCCGTCGGCTCCGCCGGGAGGAGGAGGGCGCCGATCACCTCCACCCGGCGACCCAGTGCCACGTCGATGGACGGGCCCCCCGCGGTCACCGGGGCAGCGGGGCCGGGGCCCCCGTCAATGGTGTCTCCGAACATGGCGCGCCCATCGTGTCACCTTCCGGGTCGCCAGTTCCGGCCCTCTGCGGGTGTTGAGCTCGACCAGGTGGTGAACCGGTGCCCAGTAGGGTGGCTTCCCGTGCCCGGTCCCGGTCTCCCCACCCATCAGCGCAGCCATGCCGGCGCCTGAGGACGATCGGCTCAACTGGACCTGGCACGCCGGGGAGGGTGGGCAGCACCGGGGCGGCCCGGCTGTGGTCTTCGACATCGACGGGGTGCTCTCCGACGCCGCCGGGCGCCAGCACTATCTGGAGCGCGGGCAGCGGGACTGGTCGGCCTTCTTCGAGGCCTGCGGCGACGACCCGGTCATTGAGGAGATCGCCCGACTCCTCGAACTGCTCGACTCGTCCCTGGCCGTGGTGCTCCTCACCGGGAGGCCATGGCGCGTCCAGCCCCAGACAGTGGCCTGGCTGCACCGGTACGGATTGCGCTGGGATCTCCTCGTAATGCGTGAGCGCGGGGACTACGCGCAGGTGACCTCGTTCAAGCAGAAGGTGGTGGGGAACCTGCGCCGCCACGGCTTCGATCTCCGCCTGGCCTTCGAGGACGACCCGTCCAACCACGCCATGTACGTGGCAGCCGGGATTCCCTGCGTCTACATCCACTCGGGGTACTACGAGTAGACCCTGGTCCGCCTCTGCCGGGTCCAGCCGGAGATCAGGGCCAGGGAGGCGAGGACGAGGAGGGGCGGATCGCCCAGGTGGTCATAGAGCGTGAGGCCACGGCGCAAGGCAACCGTGGCCTCCAGCACCTGGCGCGGTCCGAGCAGGGAGCGCTGGAGCACCTGGCCTCTCTGGGTGACCACCGTGCTGTAGCCGGTGGGCGCGGCCTGCACCAGGTCCCGTCCGGTCTGGACCGCCTGAACCACGTCCGCCGCCAGCTCCTGGGTCGGGACCTGGGCCGCCCGGTACGACGACGTGTTGGTGGGGACCACGAGCAGCTGCGCCCCGGCGCGCACGGAGGGCCGGCTGCGGTCGGCGTAGAACACCTCAAAGGAGACGAGTGCGCCCAGTGGCCCGGCCGGCGTGCGCATGAGGCCGGTGCCGCGGCCCGGCACGGCATCGCTCGGCACCAGGGAGAGGTCGGCCACGTGCGAGAAGAAGGCCCGGAAGGGCACATACTCGCCGAAAGGGACCCGGTGCACCTTCTCGAACACCGACACGATGGAGCCGTGGGGCCCCCAGGCCACGATTTCGTTGCGGAACGAGTTGCCCGGTGCCGGCTCGGTCACCCCGGCCACCAGCGTCGTGTGCATTTTGGCGGCCAGGTGGCTCATGAGCAGAGCTTCGGGAGAGCCGGTCAGGCCGCGGTCGAGGGCGATCACGTCCTCGGGCCACAGCACGAGATCGGGAGCCCGGTGGTGCCGGGAGAACTGCTCGGTGGCGGCGACCTGGGCGTCGAACACGGTGGCCGGTGCCACCTGCTCCTTGTTCAGGCCGCGGGGTCCGCCTCCCTGGACGAGGGCGACGGTGATGGAGCGGAGCGGGGAGCCCCCGTCGGGCCCCACGGTCCCCGCCACGATCAGGATGGTCAGGCCGGCAAGGACGGCCAGCCCGGCCCACACGCCGGAACCGTCAAGGCGGCGCCCGGACTTGGCCGCGGCAACGAGCATGGCCCCGCCCACGCCGCCCGCCCAGATCCCGGCCGTGATGAGGAGCGGGCCGCCGAGCCGGGCCAGCTCCACCAGGGGGCCGTCCGCCTGGCCCAGGAAGATGCCGCCGAGGGGGAGGCCCCCGAACGGCCAGGTCATCCGGACGGCTTCGGTCAGCGTGCCGGCGGCCACCAGGGCGACAGAGCGCCCGCGCCCGGATGGCGTGAGCCCGCCGGCGGCGGCCATGAAGAGGGCCTGCAGGAGGATGAGCATCAGGGCGCCGTACCAGTTGAATGCCCTGGCCCACATGAGGCCCAGCCCGTAGCAGCCGATACCCGTGAGCCAACCGGACGACAGCCTGGTCCGCAGGGGTTGGCCGGCCAGGCGCCAGGCGAAGAGCCCGGCGCCGGCCAGGCCCAACGGCCACCATCCCCAGGGAGGCAGCGAAAGGGCGAGCAGTGCGCCGGCGGCGAGGGAGGGCAGCGCGATGTGGCCCCCGCCGTGGGGGGCTGTCACCACAGGGCGCGTGCCGCTGCCCGACCGCTGGCGATGCAGGCGGGGATGCCCACGCCCCGGTAGGCGGACCCGGCGACGGCGAGGCCGCCCAGCCGGGCCATCGCCGCCTCAATGCCCGCGGTGCGCAGAAGGTGGTGCACCCGATACTGGGGGAAGGAGCCGGGGTAGCGGACCACCAGCGACCCGGCGGGGTCGCCGGTGACACCGATGAACTTCCCCAGCTCGCGCCAGGCCCGCTCGCACACCTCGGCGTCGCTCCAGCCGGCGCACCGATCGTCATCCAGGCGGCCCAGCGAGGCGCGCAGGAGGACTTCTCCCTCCCGGGCCAGATGGGGCCACTTGCGGTCCAGATAGGTGCAGGCCGTCACGGCCCAGTCATCGCCGCGGCGTGGTCGGTGGCCGCCACGGGGCACCAGGAAGCCGGTGCCCACGAGGGGTGACGGCACGGCGGCGGCGTCGACCAGGAACGTCACCAGGACCACCGACGCGTAGTCGATGGCGCCGAGCAGGCCGGCCGCCTCGTCGTCGTGGGCCAGCATCAGGCGGCCGGCCGCCGGGGCCGGGAGGGCAAGCACCACGGCGTCGGCCTCGGTCTCCCCGCCCCCCGCCTGCACACGCCACGTCCCGCCGGTGCGTTCGAGTCGCTCGACCGGCATGGACCGCCGGACCTCCACGCCGCGCTCGCCCAGCCTCGACTCGAGCTGCGCCGGCAATGACGCCAACCCGCCATGGAGGGTCCAGAATAGGGGTGGGTCGTCGGGTGCCGGTGGCGGCACTTCGGCCCGCAGGCCCCGCATCAGGCTGCCCCTGCGCTGGGCCGCGGCCAGGAGCGGGGGGAAGGTGGCGGCGCTGGACATGTCGTCGACCGAGCCGGCGTGGATCCCCCCGATGAGGGGGTCGACCAGGGTGTCGACCACCCGCCGCCCGAGCTTGCGCGCCACCAACGGGCCGATGGAGCGGTCCCCGATCGGCCCGCGCTGGTCAGGGCGGGGCGCCAGCATGTCAAGGGCCAGCCCAAGCTGCCCGCGCAGGCCCAGGATGCCGGAACGGGCCGCCGGCCAGAAACGGGTCGGGATGCCCAGGGCCAGACCCTCGGGAAGGGTACGCAGGCGCCCGCGGGCCCACAGGCCGGCACCGCGCCGGGCGATGGGGACCAGCGCCTCGCCCAGTCCCACCTCGCGGCAGAGGTCCAGTGCCTCCGGACGACGCCCCAGGAACCCGTCGGGGCCGACGTCGACCACGCGCCCGCCGAACGCCTGGCTGCGCAACGCACCGCCGAGGCGGTCCGAGGACTCCATGATGACGATGTCCGGCGCTTGGCGCGCCGGCGCGGGCCCGCCGCTCAGCTCCCAGGCCGCGGCCATCCCGCTGATGCCGCCACCGACGACCACCACGCGCCGGAGCACCCCAGGAGCCACCGGCTCAGGCCGCCCTGGCGTCGGCCGCGGCGACGACGTCGGCCAGGGCGCCGAGGAACTGCGGGTCGTCGTTGAGCGAGGCGGTGCGGGCATAGGAAAGCCCACATGCGGCGGCCACGGCAGCCAACTCCACATCGAGGTCATAGAGCACTTCCAGGTGGTCGGCCACGAAACCGATGGGGCAGACCACCACCCCGTCGGTCCCTCCGGCGGCGGAGAGCTGGCGCACCACGTCGCGCACATCGGGTCCCAGCCAGGGCCCCGGCGAACGCCCGGCGCTCTGCCACGCCACCACCGGGCGGGGTACCCCCGCCGCCTCGGCGACCAGGCGCGCCGATTCGGCCAGCTGCTCGGGGTAGGTGTCGCCCGCCTCCCTCACCCTCTCGGGCACCGAGTGGGCGCAGAAGAGCACCGGGTAGCGGTCGAGGTCGCCGGCGCTGGCGGCGGCCAGCGTGGCCTTGACCCGTGCCGCCTGAAGTGACACGAAGACCGGGTGGGCGAACCACGGGGGCACGGCGATGAAGCGCGGCCCGTGCTCGAGCGCCGCCGCGGCGCGGGCCAGGTACTCCTCTGAGCCCATGGAGGAACCGTGCGGTGTGAGGACGAGCCCGACGACCCGGTCGACGCCGGCCCGGGCCAATGACCCGGCGGCGTACTCAATCAGCGGGTCCGTGTGCTTGGCCCCGAAGGCCACCACGTACCGCCCGGGCCGACGCGACTCAAGGGCGACGCGCACGCCGTCGACCTGGGACCTCGTCCGTTCGGCCAGCGGGGAGAGGCCACCGATGGCCGCGTAGCGGCGCTCCAGGTCCACCAACTGCTCGGGCTCAGGCGGGCGGCCCCGCCGAATGCGGGTGTAGAAGGGGGCGATCTCCGCCGGGCTTCCCGGCGTCCCGTGGGCCATGAGGAGCACGCCGGCCCGGCCCATCACGCGCCCGTGCTCTCGGCGTGCACCAAGTCCACCAGCGCGCCCAGGATCCCGATGTCGGCCTGGGGGGGCACGCCGTGCCCCAGGTTGAAGATGTGACCGGTCCCGCTGGCGTCGGCCGCGCCACTGGCCAGCACGGCCCGGGCCGCCCGCTCCACCACCGGCCACGGTGCCGCGCACAGGGCGGGATCGAGGTTGCCCTGCACGCCGAGGCCCGGTCCGATCCGGAGCCGGGCCTCTTGGAGCGGGACCCGCCAGTCGATCCCCACCACGTGGCATCCGGTCGTGCCCATGAGGCGCAGCAGCTCTCCCGTGCCGACGCCGAAGAGGATGGACGGCACCCCGAGGTCTGCGATGCCGTCGAAGACGGCCCGGGTGGCCGGCAGCACGAAGCGGGCGTACTCCTTTGGTGAGAGCGAACCGGCCCAGCTGTCGAAGAGCTGCACGGCCTGGGCGCCGGCCTGTATCTGGGCGCGCAGAGAAGCCACCGCCATGTCGGCCAGGCGGGCCATCAGCCGGCACCACAGGTCGGGATCGGCGTGCATGAGCGTCTTGACTTTGGCGAACGTGCGGGACGGCCCGCCCTCCACCAGGTAGCTGGCCACGGTGAAAGGCGCGCCGGCAAAGCCGATGAGGGCCACCCCGCTCCCGGCCAGCTCACGGGAGACCAGTCGTACCGCCTCGGCCACGTAGGGCACGTCGGTCTCGGGTTCGAGCGGCCGCAGGCGCGCCAGGTCACGGTCGGAGCGGAACGGCTCGGCCACCACCGGTCCCCGCCCCGGCTCGACGTCGACCCCGAAGCCGACGGCGTGCACGGGGACGACGATGTCGGAGAACAGGATGGCGGCGTCGACGCCGTAGCGGCGGACCGGCTGGAGTGTCAGCTCGGCGGCCAGGGCGGCGTCGCCGATGGCGGACAATATGGAGCCCTCACCCCGGGCGGATCTGTATTCGGGCAGCGACCGGCCGGCCTGCCGCATGAACCACACCGGCGTGCGCGAGACCGGCTGGCGGCGGCACGCACGCACGAGGTCCGTGTCGGCGACCGCCGGGGAGCTCACCCGAGCGGCTCTATGACGACTGCCGTGCCGTAGGCGCAGATCTCCGTCCAGTTCCCGCCCATCTCCGACGTGTCGAACCGCATGGCCAGGACGGCATTGCCACCGCGGGCTTCGGCCTCGGCCACCATGCGGCCCACGACCTCTTCCCGGCTCAGCTGGAGGTTCTTGGTCATGCCTTTGAGCTCCCCCCCGGCCAGTGCCTTGAAGGCGGCGCCGAACTGCGAGCCGATGTTGCGTGAGCGCACCGTCAAGCCGAAGACCTCGCCGAGGACCGAGGTCACCTTGTAGCCGGGCACGTCGTTCATGGTGGAGATGAGCATGGCCATCCTTTCGGTCCGGTTCATCGTAGGCGGCAGGCACCATGTGCCCCGGTCGGTGACCGTCGCCTAAGCTGAACCGTTTCCCTGGCGGGCGCGGGGAGAGAGGGGACACGTGCAGGAACATCCCGATCTGCAGGCTGAGCAGGAGTTCCTCAACCGCGCTCACGACGGCCTGGAATCGATGCGGAGCGAAGCTCGCCACATGTTGCAAGGGGTACTCGACCTCGGGAAGGGCGGCACATTCCAATCCCGAACCGAGCGGGACATCGTGGTGCGGACCAGCCTGGCCCGCCTTGAGCAGCTCGACATCGGGGACCAGGCCCTCTACTTCGGGCGGATCGACCGCTTCCCCGACGGCGATGCCGAGACCGGTTCGCTGCTCGGCGAATCGTTCCACATCGGGCGGTTGGCCGTGTCCGGGCCCGACCATGAGCCGTTGGTGGTGGATTGGCGGGCACCGGTGGCCGAGCCGTTCTACCGGGCCACCGGGTTGGATCCCCAGGGCCTGGCCCGCCGCCGTCACCTGGCCGTGCGCGGCCGTGCCGTGCTCGGGTTGGAGGACGAGTACTTCGTGGACCCGAGCCGGGCCCCCGGAGCCCCGCTGCTCCCGGTGTCCGATGCCGGCAGCGGCGCCTCCAGCGACGGGGAGCGCCTCTTGTCCGAGGGGATGGTGCTCGGCGGCCCCGGGGCCCTGCTCTCCGCCTTGAGCCAGGCCCGGACCGGACACATGGGTGACATCATCGGGACCATTCAGCGGGAGCAGGACGAGATCATCCGCTCCCCCCTTGCCGGCACCCTGGTGGTGCAGGGAGGACCGGGCACCGGCAAGACCGCGGTGGCCCTCCACCGGGCCGCCTACCTGCTCTACACCCACCGCTTCCCCCTGGAGCGTCAAGGGGTCCTGGTGGTCGGCCCCAACCCGCTCTTCCTGCGTTACATAGAGCAGGTCCTCCCCTCTCTGGGCGAGACCGGGGTGAGCCTCTCGACGGTGGCCGGTCTGGTGCCCGAGGTCCGGGTGCACGGGCTGGACGAAGCCGCCGTGGCCCGGGTCAAGGGCGACGCACGCATGGTCCAGGTCCTGGTGGGTGCCGTGCGCACCCGGCAGCGGCCCCTGCGCCGGGACGCCGAGGTGCCCTTCGGCGCCGGCGTGCTGCGCCTGCGGGCCGAGACGACCGAAGAAATTGTGGCGGCGGCCCGCCGGAGGCCGGGGACACACAATGTGCGCCGCCGCTTCGTCGAGGCCCAGGTGCTGCGCGCCCTCTCCGACGACTACCGGTCCCGGCTCATCCGGGGGCACGGTCCGCTCGACGAAGAAGGGCTCAGTGCCGAGGAGTTGCTGAACCTGGCGCAACGCCTGCGGCGCGTCCCCGAGGTGGTCGAGGCGCTCGACCGCATGTGGCCCCGGCTCTCCCCGCACGAGTTCCTGCACGACCTGCTGGGCGCCCGTCCCCTGCTGGGGGCGGCGGGCAAGGGCATCCTCGGCGGGCCGGAGATCCACCGCCTCTTCCGGCCCCGCAGCGCGTCACTCGATTCCGTGCGTTGGACCGTGGCCGACACCGCGCTCATCGACGAGGCGCGGACGCTTCTGGGTTCGCGGCGGGGCGGCGCCCGCCCCCCCGCGAACCGTCAGGGGCGCCATGAGGAAGGCAATGCACCCGAGGGTGGATTCTGGCCGCAAGGGTTGGCGGCCTCGCCCGTGCCCACCAACGGCGGCCCCAAAGGGAGCGACGACGAAGTCCGCTCGTTCGGCCACATTGTGGTGGACGAGGTCCAGGACCTCTCGCCGATGCAGCTGCGCATGCTGGCCCGGCGGTCCCTGTCGGGATCCATGACCGTGGTGGGCGACATCGCCCAGGCCACCGGCCCGTGGGCCCCGCAGAGCTGGGACGACATCACGCGCCACCTCACCGGCCCGCGGCGGCCCCGGCTGGTCGAGCTCTCCGTGAGCTACCGCACTCCTTCGGAGGTGGTGGCGTTGGCCGCCCACGTGCTGGCGGTGGCCGCGCCATCGATCGCGCCACCACGCCCCGTGCGCCAATCGGGCCACACCCCGCAGATCGTGCAGGCACCCCGCAACGGGCTGGCCCATGCCGTGGCCACGGTGGCCCGCCAGGAGGTGGCCGCCGTCGCCCCGGGAAGGGTCGCCGTCCTGGGCCCGGCCGTCCTGCTGCCCGAGCTGACCCGCGCCCTGGCCGATGCCGGCCTCGACCCCGTCGACCCCCGGGACCCCTCGGGAGACGGCCTGGCCGCCGGCCTGGTGGTCCTTCCGGCCGACGAGACCAACGGCCTGGAGTTCGACTCGGTGGTGGTGGTCGAGCCGGCCCTGCTGGCCTCCGTGGGTGAGCGGCCGGCGGGGGAGGGGCCACCGGTGGCCACCACGCGAGGACTGCGCACCCTGTATGTGGCGCTCACCAGGCCGACCCGGCGGCTGGCGGTCGTCCACGCCGAGCCCCTCCCCGTGGCCCTGGAGTGAAAGGGGCAGGGGCCCGAAGGCGGCACCCGGGCCGGAGCCGCGGCGTCGTCACCTGCTTGTTGGCGCCGCGAGGGCCCCGTCGACTAGAAATTGCCCTGTGACCCAGGCTGTTTCGGTCGAGCATCCCGCGCCACAGGGCAAGATCGTCCACGATCGACCCCCCATGCTGGCCGTGGGGGTCATGATCTGGCTGGGCTCGGAGGTCATGTTCTTCAGCGGCCTCTTTGCCGCCTTCTTCACCATCCGTGCCAATGCGCAGGGTCCCTGGCCACCGCCGGGGACGCACCTCGACACCATCCGGGGAGGCATCTTCACCCTGGTCCTGGTGTCGTCCAGTTTCTCCATGCAGTGGGCGGTCCGCCAGTGCGAGTGGCGCAACCGCAAATCCGCCCGCCGCTTCATCGTGATCACACTCATCCTGGGGGCCGCGTTCCTGGGCAACCAGGCCACCGAGTGGCTCTTCCTGACCACCCGCTGGTACACGAATGCCTACGGATCGCTCTTCTTCATCATGACCGGGCTCCACGGCCTCCACGTCTTCCTGGGCCTGGTGGCCATGGTCTTTCTCCTCGGGCGCATGAAGGGTGACATGGGCGGCGATCCCGGAGAGCTCTCGGCCATTCAGGGCGTCAGCTACTACTGGCACTTTGTCGACATCGTCTGGGTCGGGCTCTTCAGTTGCCTGTTCTTCCTCAAGTAGATGACAGGCGTGTCCTCCCACACCCGACGCCACGGTGGCCTCCGTTTCGTGCTCCCCGGCAGCCTGCTGGCGGCCGCCGCACTGGGCACGCTGACGCTGTTCTTCCCGGGTGCTGGTGCCGACGGGCAGACGGTGTCGGCCCGGGTGTCGCACACATCGGTTCCGCCCAAGGCGTGCGGCACGGTGAACCTCAAGGGTGTCAGTGCCACCCCCGACTCGGGCAACCCGTTCACGTCGAAGAACCTGACGTGCCGCGACGGCCAGATCGTGAGCTACGGCGACAGCGCCATCACCTACACCAACCCGCCCTCCGCCTACGTGGCCGCGGGCCGGCAACTGTTCGCCCAGACCTGCTCGAGTTGCCACGGCAACGAGGCCAACGGCGTGGCCCCCGACGGCCGGGCCTCCATCGGGCCCAACATGCAGGGCGTCGGCGCGGCCACCGTCTTCTTCTGGGTCAGCACGGGCCGGATGCCGGCCGCCGACATCAAGGCCGTGGAGGCGGAGCGCCGGCCGACCCGGCTGACCACCAAGGATGCGCTGGAGCTGGCCGCCTACGTGAACTCCCTCGACCCGGCGGTGCCCGCCGTACCAACGCCGAACCTGTCTGGCGCCGACCTCTCGGTCGGATCCGACCTCTTCTCGCTCGACTGCGCGGCCTGTCACACCATCACCGGTGCCGGTGATGCCCTGGCCTTCAACACCAATGCCCCGTCCATTCAGAACCGGACGGTCACCGCTCAGCAGGTGGCCGCGGCCATGCGCATCGGCCCGGCCAACATGCCCCGGTTCTCCGGGAACCTCTCAGACGCCCAGGTGCGCGACGTGGTGGCGTACGTGACCGAGCAGATTCAACATCCCGCCAACCCCGGTGGTGCCGGGCTCGGAGGTGTCGGCCCCGTTGCCGAAGGCTTCGTCGCCCTCCTCATCGGGGTCGGCGGCCTGGCCCTCATCTGCTTCTGGATCGGAGAGCGGTCGTGAGCGACTCCGACCACCAGGCCTCGCGCACCAGGGTGCCGATGCCCATCGCCACGCTGAACGACCCGCACATGGGCGACGCTGCCAAGAACCCGGGCCGGATTGAGGTCCTGGTGGCGCTCATCTTCGTGGTGGCCATCATCGCGCTGGCCGGCTTCGGGGCCGCCTACTGGCAGAACTGGAGCCCGTGGATCATCGGCGGCACCATGGGCGCCGGACTTTTCCTCCTCGGCTTCGGGCTGACCGCCTGGGGCAAGTACCTGATGCCGCAGGGCCCCTTCGTCGAGGAGCGCCACGTCCTGGCGTCGTCGGCTGACGAACGCGACTCCCTGGCGGCCGCCCTGGTCGAGCGCTCAGCCGTCGTGGTCAAGCGGCGCCGGGTGCTGGGCGGGCTTTTCGCACTCGGATCGGGCATCTTCGGGATAGTGGCCCTCTTCCCCCTCCTGCGCTCGCTGGGCCCCGTGCCCGGCAACTCCTTTGAGGTGACCGATTGGCGCAAGGGGTCGCTCCTGGTCGACTCCAACGGGCGGCCGGTGCACAAGGACACCATGGTGCCGGGCGGGATCCTGACGGTCTACCCCAAGGGTCAGGAGGCCAACCCCAGCGGTCAAGCCACCGACCAGACCGTGCTCATCCGGGTGCAGCGCACCGACTTCACGACCCGGCCGGGACGCGAGTCCTGGGCGCCCGAGGGCTACGTCGCCTATTCCAAGGTGTGCACCCACCTGGGCTGCCCGGTCGGACTCTACGAGCAGCAGCTGGAGCTGCTCGTGTGCCCGTGCCACCAGTCCATGTTCAACGTGCGCAACGGCGCCCAACCCCAGTTCGGACCGGCGCCCCGGCCCCTGCCGCAACTGCCCCTGGCCATCAACTCCGGCGGATACCTGGTGGCGCAGGGCGGCTACGACCAGGCCGTCGGCCCCGGCTTCTGGGAGAGGACCACCCGATGAGCGCCGCTCCCGCCAGGACCAAGCGCAACGCCAAGGCAGCCCAGGGCCCCTTCGGGCGGGTGGGCAATGTCGTCAACGAGCTCGATGACCGCCTCGGCGTCGCCAAGGGCGGCCGGGTCTTCCTGGACAAGATCTTCCCGGACCACTGGTCCTTCATGTTGGGCGAGATCTCGCTGTACTCGTTCGTCGTCATCATGGTCACCGGCGTCTTCCTGTCCCTCTACTTCGTACCGTCGACGAACGCGGTCATCTACCACGGCTCCTACGCTCCGCTGCGGGGGCAGACGATGTCCGAGGCCTACGAATCGACGGTGCGCATCTCCCTCAACGTCCGCGGTGGCCTCCTCGTCCGCCAAATGCACCACTGGGCGGCCGACATCTTCACCGGATCGATTGTGGTGCACATGGCCCGGATCTTCTTCACCGGTGCGTTCCGCAAGCCTCGCGAGCTCAACTGGACCATCGGCATCATCATGCTGATCCTGGCCATCTTCGAGGGCTTCATCGGCTACTCACTGCCCGACGACCTGATCTCGGGCACCGGCCTGCGTATCGGCTACTCCATCGCCGAGTCGATCCCCGTGGTCGGGAGCTACCTGACCACATTCCTGTGGGGTGGGACCTTCCCCGGCGACATCATCATCCCCCGCTTCTACATCATCCACGTCCTGATCATCCCGCTCATCCTGGCCGGTCTCATCGCCACCCACCTCGGCCTCCTGGTGCGCCAGAAGCACACCCAATTCAAGGGCGAGGGCCGCACCGAGAACAACGTGGTCGGCTCGCCGATGTTCCCGACCTTCATGGCCAAGACCACCGGCTTCCTCTTCATGGTGGCCGCCGCCTCGGCACTCCTGGGAGCATTCGCCCAGATAAACCCCATCTGGCAGTTCGGCTCCTACGACCCTTCCAAGATCTCCTACGCCGTCCAACCGGACTGGTACATGGGATGGCTCGACGGCGCGCTCCGCATCATGCCGTCATGGGAGTTCGCCGGGTTCGGGCACACCATCCCGCTGGAGGTCTTCCTCCCCGCCGTGGTCTTCCCCGGCCTCATCTTCAACATTTGCTTCCTGTGGCCGGCCCTGGAACGGCGGATGACCGGTGACGTGGCCCTGCACAACCTGCTGGACCGCCCGCGGGACCGCCCCAAGCGCACCGCCGCCGGTGCCTCGCTGTTCGCACTCCTCTTCACCCTGTTCGCCGCCAGTTCGACCGACGTGCTGGCCAACTACTTCCACGTGTCGCTCAACGTCGTGCTGTGGTTCTTCCGCTTCGCCACCGTCATCGTCCCCATCATTGTGGCCTTCGTCACCTACCAGCTCTGCGTGGAGATGCAGGGGGTCCACGGCATCGGGAAGCGCAAGCGCGCCCTCATTGTGCACCGCTCGTCCGCCGGCGAGTACTCCACGGTCACCTCCGACCTGCGACCCGACGACGAGCGCACCGAACTGCACCCCGAGCCGGTCCCGGTCCGCATCGACATCGAGCCACTGAGGGCGGGGTCGTCGGCCGCATCCGAGAGTTCGCCCACCGGCGTGCGGCAGGTCAACCGCTGACCCAACCGGTGGACCGGGTCGGCCACGCACTGACTGCGGCGCCCCCATTCACAGGCTCCGGATTCAGCCAGCACCCGTCTGCAGCGCAAGGGCCGGGTCCCCGGTCGGGGTGAGCGCCGCCTGCAGTTGCGAGGCGGTGGTCCCCGGGGAAGAGAACACCGCGTCCAGAAAGCGGACGGTGTCATCCCGCATGGTGACCTCGGCCGCACCGGGCCCGATGAAGGTGGTCAGGTGGTCGCCCCCGGCCAGGGTCAGCAGGGCCTTCGGCATCTCCGCCGCCTGGAACACCGCCAGCGAGCGGCTCAGCAGCCCGTACTCGTCCGCCGTGCCCACGGCCACCAGCAGGGCACCCTGGAAGGGAGCGCCCCAAGGCCCCTCGAGGCCCGCCGGGATCTCGCCGGACAGGGAAACGTAGGCCCGCACGCGGGGGTCGTGGTACTGGGGATTGAGCGCCATGAGCGCGACGTCCGTGCCGCCGTCACTGTGCCCGGCCACGGCGATCCGGGCGGTGTCGACGGGCCCGGCCACCCCGCCCAGTAGCGAGGTGATGACGAAGGACATGTCCCCCGCCTGTTGCGGGTAGTCGCTGATCGGCGCGCCGGGCAGCGTGCTGGCCGAGTCCGGAAAGGTTGGTGCAGCCACGAGGAATCCCGCCGCGGCCCACGTATCAAGCAGGGACTCGTACACCTCAGGGTTGCTGTTCCACCCATGGGCGAACACGACGAGCGGGAGCGGGCCCCCCAGGCCGAGGGGGCGACGGATGACCGTGACCAGCGTGCGCCCGGAGTGCCCCGGGACGTTGCCCCGCGCCGGGGTGTCGCGACTCGGATCGGACAGGGTGATGCTCTCGCCCACAATCCGGAAGGGCGGTCGCGGGGCGCTTGTCGTGGTGGTGTTGGTCGCCGCGCCACCCTGCCGGGGGGAAGACCGCCCTGGGGTCGCCGGCGCGGGTCGCGAGTGGACGGGGAGGGCGAGGGCGTACAGGACAAGGCCCAAGATACCCAGCGCCCCGATGCCGATCCAGACCTTCCTCCGGAGGGAAACGGGCGCTGAAGCGATTGTCCAGTTCAATGGGGACCCGACTCTCCGGTGGCTGGGGAAAAGTCTACTGTGGGCCGTACTCGCTGTACCCGTGGCGTATGACGCCGATCTCCCCTCCATGCCACGAAGACCGATGAACCGATCCCCTCGCAAAGCGTTCCTGTGGTCGGTCCTCGGCCCGTTGGCGCTCACCGCTTCTGCATGTGCCGGGCCGTTCCGGGGAGCCGCGCCCATCACGACCACGGTGCCCCCGACGACCACCACGACGGAGGCGCCGACCACGACGGTTCCGGTGCAACCGGGTTGGACACCGATCGCCACCGGCCCCAACGGCGTCATCACCGACCAGCGGAACGTCACGGTGCCGACCGGCCGGGTCATGACGGTGGTCCGCTTCCGGGCCGGGCAGATCCTGTTCAATCTGCACATCGGCAGCCAGGACCCGCCTGTGGGGAAAGTGATCCTCGGCCCCGAGTCCCTCTCCTACGTGAGCATGCCCGAGGTGTCGAACCTCCTGGCTGCGTTCAACGGGGGCTTCAAGGTCAATGCCGCCGCAGGAGGGGTGCAAGTCGACGGGCAGGTGCTTGCCCCGCTGACGACAGGCTTCGCCAGCTTCGTAATCGACGCCAACGGCTCGGGTCGCCTCGGCGTGTGGGGGTCCACTGTGCCGGTGCCCGGGGAACAGGTTTCCAGCGTCCGCCAGAACCTCATTCCCCTGATTGTGGGGGGGCAGATCAGCTCCCAGATCGGCAATCTCTCGCAGTGGGGATCGACCCTGCACGGGGTTGCCGCCCCGGCGCGCAGCGCCCTCGGCGAAGATGCGGCAGGCAACATCCTTTATGCCGGCAGCGCATCCGCCCTCCCGATCGACCTCGCCACCGCGCTGTCGGACGACGGAGCCACCGTGGCCATGCAGCTCGACATCAACCCGGAGTGGGTGCAGTGCGACGTGGCCACCACGCCGGGAGGCGCCCTGGCGGCCGCCGTGCCGGGCCAGAACCGCGGGCCCAATCAGTACCTGGTGGGCTGGACCCGTGATTTCGTCACAGTGCTCAACGCTGCTGTGGCCCCGAGCACGGCTCCGGGGTGACTCCCGCACCCGCCCTTGGCCGTGCGGACAGAATGGTGCGGTGACTGCCTGGGACTGCCCGAAGTGCGGACGCCGATTCAGCCGGGTCGGGCAGTCGCACGAGTGTGCGCCGGCCATGTCACTGGAGGAGTACTTCTCGACCGGCCCCGAGCGCGAACGTCCCATCTTCAAGGAGGTGATGCGGCATCTCGACACTGTCGGGCCGGTCCATGTGGAGCCCGTCTCGGTCGGCATCTTCCTCAAACGCGCCCGGTCGTTCGCGCAGCTGAGGCCGATGCTGCGTTGGGTGGCGCTCTCGTTCTCGCTCTCACATCCGGTGCAGCATCCGAGGATCACCAAGAAGGTGCAGACCTACGGGGGCCGTTACTTCCACGTGGCCAACCTGCGGGGTCCCGAAGACCTCGATGACCGGCTCCGCGGGTGGCTCACCGAGGCATATCTGCAAGCACCGGATTGATGGCGATTGAGAAGAGAAGGTGGCTGGCATGACTGACGAAGTTGAAGCGGGAACCACCACCGAGTTGGCGCCGGGAGTGGTACGCGGGGTGGGGCGCTATGCCATGGGGAACGCCGGGGACGAGCTCTTTGGCGTGACCCGCCGCTGCCGTCATCTGCGCGCCGACTTCGCCGATGGCTCCATTGACGAGAAGGCTCCTCGGTATCCCCTGGCACGGGGCGAAGTACGGCGTCACGTCGGGCCGAATGACCCCCGGGCCCCAGGGTGTCTTCGCCAAGATCCCTGGATTCAGTGCCGGCTTCCGATTGTTGACCGGGGTCTCTCCCCCTGGCCGGACCGAGGTGACCGGGCGGGACGGACGGGTCCTCGTGCGCGAGCAGCGGGACCGATCCGAGCCCTGGCCTGCGCCCTGGCGCAAGGCCGACGGTCACGGGCCGCGCCTACCATCGGTTGCGTGCAGATCCTGTGCGCCGGGTGCGGCTGTCTTGTCGATGCGGGAGTCCGGATAGCCGCCTGTGGGGACCCGGAATGCTGCTGTCGGGGGCTGCCGCAGCGTGCAGGCGATCCTGAATCCAAAGAGCCCGGCGCCGGGCCTACCTCCTGAGGACGTCGCTCGGAGGCAGAAAGCTCAGGGTTACGGCATGGCCGGCGACCGCCAGCGACATCGGCGTGCCGACCGGGATGGCCCGGGCAGGCCCCGAGAGGAGTTGCGCCGCCCAGGCCGGGTCAGATTCTGCGGTGATACGTCCACTGGCGGCGTAGGCCCCGGCTGCGGTGGCACGGAGCATGGTGACGCTGAAGTCGACCGTGCCGATCGGTGCGTTCGCCGTCGAGCAGGTGGGGCAGGCCACCAGGTCCGGACCACTGAAGCGCGATTTCCCGTCGGCCCGGATGTAAAGGGCACCACCGTCGGCGGTCCCGGCCACGTAGGAGCCGGCCACGGTTGAGAAGCTGGGCGGCATCGTCGAGGTCGAGATCGCCGTCCGGCTCGGTGTGGCGTCCCCGTGCGGTGTTCCCGGCGCCGCACAGGCGGCGGTCGCCGTCATGAGCAGGGAGAGCAGGCTGAGCGGGACGAACGAGCGGGGCCGGGCAGCGGTCACGGATCGATCCTACGGGTGGGATCCCGGCGGGGCGGGGCTTGACATGTGACTGAATGGTCACCTATATTGACGGGGTGGACGCGGTGTTCAAGGCGCTGGCCGATCCGACCCGGCGGAGCTTGCTGGACGAGCTCTTCCGACAGGACGGCCAGACGTTGAGCATGCTGGAGGAGCGCTTCTCCATGACCCGCTTCGGTGTCATGAAGCACCTCCGGCAACTGGAGGACGCCGGTTTGGTGGTGACGAGGCGGCGCGGTCGCCAGAAACTCCACTTCCTCAACCCGGTACCGGTCCGACTGGTCCACGACCGGTGGGTGAGCAAGTACGCGGAGCCCTGGGTGGCAGGTCTGAGCGAAATCAAACAACGATTGGAGAGACCGATGGAGAAGGTATACGAGATCTACATCCACACCACGCCCGAGCGCCTGTGGGAGGCCATCACCGACCCCGAGATCAGACGGAGGTACAACTTCGGTGCCGCCGTAACCTCCGACTGGAAGATCGGATCCCGACTTGAGCTAAGTGTGGCGGAGGCGGGCATGCTCCTCGGGGAGGGTGAGGTTCTCGCAATCGATCCCCCCCGCCGCCTGGTGCACACCATGGTGGCGCTGTGGAGTGATGAGGTGAAGAGCGAAGGTACCTCCCGGGTGACCTGGGAGATCGTCCAGATTGAGGATTCGTGCCAGTTGACCGTGACCCATGATCAGTTGCGTGACGGGGCCAACGATCAGCTCTTCGGGGGCTGGCCCATGATCCTCTCGGGCCTCAAGACGTGGTTGGAGACCGGTGAACTGCTCACGACCCCGGGATCCCTGATGTACCGCTGAGCACGCCGGCTTCCCGCCGCCGGTGGTTCACGGTTCCCACTGCGCCCGCAGGTCTTGCAGCCAATCGGGGAACTCCAGCGGCGGATCGGGCAGCGCCGTGGCGCCCTGCCGGGGTGGATCAGACGTGGCCGCCGCGCCGGCTCTCGACGGTGACGCCGGTCAGCGCGGTGAGGATCAGCGGCACGCCCAGGAAGATCAGCCACATGCCGAAGACCAGGGCCAGCACGGTGAGGAAGGCGCCCATGCCGAGAACGAACGGCCAGATGGAGGAGCCAGGGAAGGAGTTGATAACGCCGGCGCCCTCGGCGATGGAGGCGTCGTCCCGATCTTCCAACCGGTGGCCCATCCGCCGGTGCCAGAACCAGTAGTAGCTCCCGGGGAGGAACCCGAGCAGCGAGGTCCCGAGCAGCATCATGCCCCCGCCGTCCTCGTAGCTCCAGAACCAGTAGACGATACCGACGACGCCGAAGAAGACGCCCAGGAACAGGAGGAACAGCGCTTCGATCTTCATGCGACGGGCACGCGCTCCTTCTTGGGGTGGGCAGCCTTGCCGTGCGGGACCGTCAGGGCGTCCGGGTGGTTGTAGTCCCAGGTGGGGCGCTCCGAACGGATCGGTGGCAGGTGGGTGTAGTTGTGGTGCGGAGGTGGGGAGGTGGTGAACCACTCCAGCGTGTGGGCGTCCCAGGGGTTGTCCCCGGCCGGGATCGGGTTGCGCCACGAGACGACGAAGTTGACCAGGAGGAGGAGGAAGGAGAGGGCGATGAGGAACGACCCGACGGTCGACACCACGTTGTAGCTCTGCCAACCGAGATTCGAAGGGTAGCTGGCCACGCGCCGCGGCATGCCGAGCAATCCCACCACGTACTGAGGCATGAAGGTGACCCAGAAGCCGACGAACATCAGCCAGAAGTGCCACTTGCCGAGACTCTCGCGCAGCATGCGGCCGAACATCTTGGGGTACCAGTAGTAGACCCCGGCGAACCCGGCGAACACGGCCGTCCCGAAGAGCACCTGGTGGAAATGTGCGACCACGAAATAGGTGTCGTGCACGGCGAAGTCGATGGGCGGCGAGGCCAACATGATCCCGGTGACCCCTCCCATGAGGAAGGCGAAAAGAAACCCTATGGAGAAGAGCATGGCCGCGGTGAATTGCAGCTGCCCGTGCCAGAGGGTCCCGATCCAATTGAAGAACTTGATCCCGGTCGGGACGGCGATGAGCAGGCTCAAGAAGCTGAAGAACGGCAGGAGCACGGCACCGGTGGTGAACATGTGGTGCGCCCACACACCCGTGGAGAGTGCGGCGATCGCCATGGTGGCGAAGACCATCCCCTTGTAGCCGAACACCGGCTTGCGCGAGAACACCGGAAACACTTCGGTCACGATGCCGAAGAACGGCAGGGCGAGGATGTAGACCTCCGGATGGCCGAAGAACCAGAACAGGTTCTGCCACAACAGGGGAGAACCACACGAAGCGGTGGCGGCGCCGTTGACCAAATGGCACCCGACCGCCGTGAAGATGTGCGTGCCGAAGTGGCGGTCGCAGAACAGCATGACCATGGCGCTGGTGAGGACGGGAAAGGCGATCAGGATCAGGATGGCCGTGACCAGCATGTTCCAGGTGAAGATGGGCATCCGGAACATGGTCATGCCCGGTGCCCTCAGGTAGAAGATGGTGCCCACCAGATTGACCCCGGTGAAGATGGCAGAGAATCCGGTGAGGGCGATCGCCATGATCCAGAGGTCCCCCCCCGCCCCGGGCGAGCTGGTGGCACTGGAGAGCGGCGCGTAGGCCACCCAGCCGAAGCTGGCCGCTCCACCGGCCACGAAGAACCCGATCAGCATGGTGATGGAGCCCGTGAGGTAGAGCCAGTAGCTCAGGGCATTGAGTCGGGGGAACGCCATGTCGGGCGCCCCGATCTGCAGCGGCACGATGAAGTTGGCCAGTCCGCCGAACGCGAACGGTCCGGCGAACAGGTACAGCATGAGGCTGCCGTGCATGGTGAAGAGCTGGTTGTACTGGCCGAACGTGAGCAGCGACGAGTGCGGGGACGAAAGCTGCAGGCGGATCAGCAGCGCCATGATCCCGGCCAGGTAGAACATCACCAGCGACGTGATCATGTAGCTGAGGCCGATCACCTTGTGGTCGGTGGAGGTCAGCCACTTGAGGATGCCCGTGGGCCCGTGGCGCTCGTGCCCGCCGGCATGCCCTTCGCCCGACCCGTGCCCGGGGATCTGGGGCGGGAGCTCAAGCTGGGGTCGCTCCTCCTCCGTCTCAATTCTCGCCGGAGCGATGACGTCAGTCACCGTAAAGGCCACCTCCTGCCGTCGCACTGCCGCTTGAGCTGGTTCGGGGGTTCAGGTCGCTGGGGAGTCGCGTCACTGAAGACGGGTGGGCCCTCTGCTGCGCCAGCTCGGTGCGCAACCAATTCGAGTAGTCGCCCGGGGACACCGACTTCACGTCGAAGAACATGAGGGAGTGGTACAGCCCGCAGAGCTGGGTGCATTGGCCGCGGTAGTCACCGTTGTGAAGGACGTTGAGGTCGAAGTAGGTGGAATAGCCGGGGGTGGCGTAGCGGCTGAAGTTGAACTCGGGCACGTAGAAGCCGTGCAGCACGTCGTAGGAGTCAAGCCTGATCCGCACCGTCTCACCGGTCGGGACAACCATGGTGGGTTCGTTCGTCGTCTGGCCGATCACTTTGACCCCGTTGGGGTACTCGAACTCCCAGCCCCATTGGAACGCGTAGACGTGGATGCTGGCCGCCGGATTCGCCTCAACGGCGGTGACCTTGTTCTCGGCCAGAACCGTGAAGACGAAGAGCACCACGACAATGATGATGGGTACCACCGTGTAGATGATCTCGGTGGGCGTGTGGTACTGGGACTGCTTGGGGATCTCCTCGGATCTCCTGCGGTAGCGGAAGATCGCCCACAGGATCAACATCAGGACGAAGATGCCGACCACAATGCCGGCCACGAAGAATCCCTGCCAGAGGTGGTACTCGGTCCGGCTCTGGGTTGTTGAGCCCTTGTAGGCTCCGAAAGTGGGGAGCTGGCACCCGGTGAGCAGGAGACCGGCCGTCACCAGCCCGAAGGCGGCCAGGCGACGGTGGGGCCGCCCGGGAGGCGGAATTGCGGTGGTCGAGCCAGGCGTGCCGTGAGGGGGGCTGGTCAACGACGAGTCCACGGCGGTGACACTATCGAACCCGGCAAAAAAACACGAAGTTGCAGCACAGCGGGTCGCCGTCGCCAACCTCAGGGGGCGGGTGACGTGGGACCGTGATCGGTTTCGGCCAGGGACTCCCGGGCGGCCCAACGGAAGACGCCGCGGGCCATGGTCGAGGTGGCGCGCGTGGCCCGAGCGGTGAAGACCTCACGGCGCGCCTGCTGGACGGCCGTGTCGCCCGGGTTGGCCAGCCAGGCGCTCTCGACCAAGTGCCCGGCCAGGCGCAGGGCCTGGTCAGACGCATCGGGTTCGGCCGACCCCTCGGCCAGAGCCACCAGCTCGAGCGCCCGGTCGGCCAGGACGCCGGGACCGCCGGCCAGGCGAGCCAGCTCGGAGGCCAGGGCGCGTTCAGGGGCGGGCTTGAGCGTGGCCGGGTTCCCGTCCCACCACCCCCCGTACTGGCGCCAGATCGTGTGGACCACGAACTCCGGCTCGTCGTAGACGGGTCGCAGGTAGGGGCGTTCCTCAAGCTCAGCGGGGGGACGGACGGAGTGGATGGCCTCGCCCAGGCGCCCGCCCGCATTCATGATGCGCAACGTCTGGTCGACCAGGGAGTCCAGCAGATCGGCCGTGTCGGTCAGCGCCTGACGCACCCGGTCCGCCCCCACCACCGGCAGCCCGTGCCCGGGCAGGAGGAACTCGGCGTTGAGAAGCAGCATGCGCCGCAGCGCCTGGGCCCACTCGCGGGGGTAGCGCTGCACCTTCTGCGGGTTGCCCGCATTGGGTGACGCCCAGATGAAGAGATCGCCGCAGCACAGCACCTTGGTGTCCGCTTGCCAGGTGACGGTGTGGTCGTCGGTCTCGCCCTTTTCGTGCCGGAGCGCGAAATCAACCCCGCCCACGGAGATATCCAGGGCATCGTGGTAGGTGCGGTCCGGGTAGCGGTAGGTGGTGGGCCAGTGCAGATCGTCGAAGCCGAACTGCCGCCGGTTGACGACGGTGTTGTAGCCCGCGGTGAAGATGTAGCGGTCGAATCGCGCCGGCAGGGCGTGGTGCGCGATCACCTCGGGGGCGGCCCACCCCTGAGCACGTGCCTCCTCCTCCCACACCGGCACGCCGAAGACGTGATCAATGTGGCCGTGGGAGTAGATGGCGGTGTGGAGGCGGGAGGCGCTCCACCTCCTGATGTCGGCATGGACGACGGGAGCGAGGGGCAGGCTCCCTGTGTCGACGAGGAGCAGCCCGTCGGCGGTGTCGAAGGCCGAGACATTGGCGAAGGACGGGGTGAACCCGACGCCCTCGGTGATCTCCACAAAGCCGCCGACATGGTCGACCGGGTGCATGGTCGCGGTCGACAACTCACCACGCCAGAGGCGATCGGCCAGGTCCAGGACGTCAACAGACATCTTCCCCCCATCGGAAGTGGACCAGGGAACGCAGCCCCTGATCGGGCTCGGTCAACTCCCGGGTGTCGATTCCTCCGGGGCGGGGGCGGGGGCCGGGGCCGGGGCCGGCATGTCAGCCGCCCCGTTGGTCAACGCCGCGGTCGGGTTGGTGGCGCCGGACTTCTTGCCGTCGTCCAGGCCCTTCTCGAACTCGGTCTTGGCTGAGCCCAGGCTGCGCGCCAATTTGGGAATGGCGGCCCCTCCGAAGAGAAGCACGACGACGACGATGAGGACGATGATCCCCGACTCCCCGAAAAGTTCTGCCAGCATCTGCATCTCCTTCGACCGTGCCCACAACCAGGTGAACCGACCATCAGGTTAGACCCATTCGGTCGCCGCATCGCTCCAGCGGCCGGTGGGCCCGCAAGCTCAACCGGCCAGGAGGACGCCCATGACCAGGGCCGCCACGCTGGCCGACCCGGCCACCGAGCCCCACACGGCCAGGGCGGCCGGCGACGTCGAGCGGGCATGGAGGAAGGCGCCCAGGCCGGCGGCGGCCACCACCGCGACCTTGGCCATGAGCACGGCTTTCCACGCCCCGCTCTGGGCCGCCCAATGGAAGGCGGAGAGGTTCCAGAAGCCGGTGAGCACGAGGACGGCGTAGGCGGGCCAGGCCAGCCGCGCGAAGGCCCGGGCCAGGGCCTTGGGCGCCTCGGCACCCAGGGCGCGGGACGGTCCGACCAGGCCCATCATGACGATCTGCCCACCCACCCAGATGGCCGCCGCCAGGACGTGGAGGGTGAGCCGCAGGGTGTCGAGAGCAGGGGCGAGCGATTGCCCGGTGGCGAGCACGGTGGGACGACCGCCGGGCTACTTGCCCTGCCAGTTGGGTGGCCGCTTCTCGGCGAAGGCGATGGGGCCCTCCATCGCATCGGCCGAAGAGAAGACGATCCCGACCGCCTTGTCGTTGATGGCCCAGCCCTCAGCTTCGGAGACTTCGGCGGACTGCTTCATCACGCTCATGGAGTAGCGGACGGCCAAGGGCGCGTTGGCGACAATGCGGTCGGCCAGGGCGACGGCCTCAATGAGCAGTGCATCGGCAGGCACGACCTTGTTGACCAGGCCGAGAGCGAGGGCTCTCTCCGCACCGATGGGGTCACCGGTCATGGCCAGCTCCAGCGCGATGGCCCTGGGGAGCCGCTTGGGCATCCGGATGAGGCCGCCGCCGCCGGCGATCAGGCCCCGTTTGGCCTCGGGGATGCCGAACGTGGCGTGCTCGGCGGCGATCACCAGGTCGCACGAGAGCATGATTTCGAAGCCTCCGGCCAGCGCCGAGCCGTTCACTGCGGCGATGATCGGCTTGGGGAAGTCCCGCTTGGTGAGCCCGGCGAAGCCGCCGCTGGCGCCAATAATGTCGCCGCCCTCCCCGCTGGAGAATGCCTTGAGGTCCATGCCGGCGCAGAAGGCCTTGTCACCGCTTCCGGTGATGATGACGACCCAGCACCCGGCATCCTCGGCCAGCTCGTCCATGATTGACGACATGGCCTTGCTCACCCCGCCGTTGATGGCATTGCGCGCCTCGGGACGGTTGATGGTGAGGATCTCGACGTTACCCCGCCGCTCCCGTAAGACTTCATCTGCCATGGCACACCCCTTCGCTGTCGCCCGGCGCCGACGATCCGGCCCCGATGCGCCGCCGAGGCTACCGCTACCGTTCAGGGGAGAGGAACTGAGGGATACACCTGTCCTGGCTCGAGCAGTGCGGCACCACGTTGTTGGGCCCGATTGCTGTAGCGCACCGTGAAGGCGAACATGCCCCCGATGCACACGGCGGAGATCATCGGCGACACGGCCAGGAAGACGCCGGTGTGCAGGACCTTGGCCAACACCAGCCGGATGCTGGCCTCGGTCAGGAGACCGACGCCCCACACGGCCGTCAGCACCCGGAAGGTCCGTTCCCCGGTGGGGACGTTGTGCAGCTGGTCGTAGGCGGCCACCTTTTCGGGATCGTTGCCGGCCGAAAGGAATCGCCCGACGTAGAAGATCGCCGGACGCTTGTGGGTGTAGAGCGTGACGAGGCAGACGATGCCGAAGACCGCGGTCAAGGCCGAGTCCCGAGCCTTGAGCACGTAGGCGTTGCCGCCAAGCAGTGTTGAGGTGATGACGCCGACGGCGAAGCCGAAGAGGATGATGGCGCCGATGGGGTCGATCCTCCGGTCACGGGTGAATTCGAAGACGATCCACGCAGCCGGGAAGAACCCGGCGATTATGAGTGCCTGGGCGTCGGAGCGCACCGAGTGCCGCACCAGGAGGTAAACGGTCAGTGGTACGACCGCTCCGCCGATGACGCTGGGTAGGAGAGTACGTAGCGATGGGACGCCCGGCTCCCACGATCGGGCCGCCGCCGGAACGACTGGTCCCTCAGGCTCCAACCCTGCTTCGGACCCCCTCGGGCCGGGTTGGGTCTCCACGGGGTCAATTTATCGTCTGATTCCCCGGGTCTCCCCACGTAGACTCGTGCCGTGTCACTCCTGGGCCACGCCCTTGAGCTCATCCTGGCGCTGGGGCTCGTTGCGTTCTTGGCCGCCGCCGTCGCCTACCTGGTCGCCCGCCGGTTCGTCCGGCGTCGTTGGACGCGCCTCAGGTCCCACGTGGCCACCCGAGGCGCACTCTCGGCGTTCAGCCTGATCCTGGCCGGTCACGAAAGGGCAGTCGCCCGATTGACCCCCGAGGAGGCCTCCTGCGGCTCGTCCGCCCGGGTGCGGCGCCGCATGTGGGTGGCCATTGAGGGCGCGGAGGAGGCGGTACGCCACGCCGAGGTGTGCGACGCGCCCGTGGCCGAGCTGCCCGCGGTATGCCGTTCGTTGCGCACGCTGGCCGCCGAAATGGACCACCTCCTGCGCCTGGAGCGCCGCCTGCCCCCCGGCCCCGACCGGCCCACTGCCGTGCGGGTGCAGGTGGCCGAGCTGATCCGAGCCTCCCGGCTCATCCAGGGCGCGGCACTCGGTGCCTGCAGCGACACCGCCGAGCCCCAGGTCCGGTCCCTGGTGCGCCAAGCCGGCGACGAGGTGGAGATCGTGACAGCCGTTCTCACCCGCCTGCGCTCGGTCGCCCCCCACCCACGCTGACCTCACCAGGGTCGCGGTCCCATGCCCCGTGCCAAGCTGGACGGCGTGCCCGCGTCCGCCAAGCCCCGCCGGGCTACGCCGGCGCGGCGGCGCCCCCAGGAGGTCAGCCTCCTCGGTGAGGGTTTCGCCGTTGGGGTGTCCACGGCGGGCTTCGGGGTCGAGGGCGGATACAACGGCCACGGGGAGCCACACAACAACTGGGCCAGCTGGGAGCACACCGGCCGGGCCGAGCGCTCGGGCGTGGCCTGCGACTTCTGGCAGCACCCCGAGGAGGTGCTCGACCGGGCCGCCGCCATCGGATGCAACACGTTCCGCCTCTCGGTCGAGTGGGCCCGCCTTGAGCCCGAGCCCGGCCACTTCGACCAGGCGGCCCTTGAGCGGTACGCCGAGATCCTCACCCTGTGCGCAGCACGGGGGCTGCAACCGATGGTCACCCTCCACCACTTCAGCCATCCGTGGTGGCTCGGCGAGGAGTTCTGGCTGCGACCCGCCTCGCCGGACACATTCCTCCGCCACGTGGAGCGGGTCCTACCTGTGCTCGCCCAGCACTGCCGGCACTGGGTCACCATCAACGAGCCCAACACGGTGATGGTGATGGGGTGGATGGCCGGGGCGCACCCACCGGGGCGGCGGATGGCCGTGGCCGATGCCTACTGCGTGCTCGACAATCTCCTCACTGCCCACGTTCTGGCCGCCGGCGCCATCCTCGCCGTGCAACCGGACGCCATGGTCACCTGCAACACCAGGTCATCTTCCGTGTACGAGCACGATCGGCTGCTCACCGATCTCCTGCTCCTGCGCTCGTCCGGCGTCGGGCCCGGCGACGTGGACCGCTACGTCGACGAGAGGCGCACCCTGCACAACGCCGCGCACCCGCCCCGGCATGCCGGAGAGATGGCACTGCGACGCTCCTGCGCGCTGCTCTGCCCCTACGGCAACGGCGATGGGGTCGGCGGCGCTGCACTCTGGACCCGGGTGCGCCACCTCTCCCGGCGCCCGGCCCCCCGCCGCGTGATCGATGCCGTCCTCTCCTCACCCCGGACCCGCCCGCTCGGCGCCATCGGCATCGATTGGGACGACCCGGAGGCCAGCCACGCGCTGCGCGTACCGGGAAGGCCCGTTCCGGGAGGCTCACGCGACTGGTCGGTCGGCCGTGCGCCTTGGGACATCGCCCCCGACTCCCCGGGACTGCGGACGTGGTGCCGCACCGAGTCGGCATTCCATCCGGGACTTCCCCTCTGGGTGGTGGAGAACGGGATGGCCTCCCGGGTGGAGGGGGAGCGCCCCCTCCACCGCCCCGACGGTTGGGACCGTCCCCGCTTCCTGCGTCAGCACCTCGCATCGGTGGCCGACGCCGTGGCCGCCGGGGTGCCCATCCGGGCCTATCTGCACCGGTCCCTGGTCGACAGCTACGAGTGGGGCAGCTACCGGCCGCGGCGGGGGCTGTTCGGCGTGGACCGTAGCGATCCGGCGGGAGCGATCCGGTGGATGGACACCGACGTGCAGGGAGACGACTCGGCCGGGGAGTTCAGCCGCATCGTCCGCGGGCTGGTGGCGGGGGACCGCTCCGTCCTCGGCGCTCCCTAGCTCTGTCCCGGGTCGGCCCCGCTCCCCGGATCGGTACCGACCGGTTCGGCTGCACCCTTGCGGTGCCGGCGGACGCCGATGACCACGATGGCCACCACGACGAGTCCCAGCAACACGTACGAGACGATCCCCGACGCCTGCTCGACCTTCTGGCCCACGAAGTACCCGAGCAGGCAGAAGGTGGTCCCCCAGACGATGCCTCCGGCCATGTTGGCGGGGAGGAAGATCCGGTAGGGCATCTCCGACATGCCGGCGAGACCCGGCACCACCGCACGGAGGAAGGCGGAGAAGCGAGCCACGAACACGGCGATGCCGCCGCGGCGGTTCAGTTCCGCTAGGGCGCGGTCGATGCCCCGGTGGCGCTCGCGCAGCGGCCGTAGCTCAATGAGACGCCGGCCCCACCTCTTCCCGACCAGGTAGCCCACCGAGTCGCCGACAATGGCGCAGACGACGATGAGGATGACCAGTCCGACGATGTTCACCCGATTGCCGGCGGCCAGCACACCGCCGAGAATGGCGGCAGTCTCCCCGGGGAACACGAATCCCAACATGACGGCCGCCTCAGCGAAGATGAGGACGCCGACGAGGGTGTACGCCTGCCAACCCTGCAGGCCGAGGATGGGGTGGAGAAGGTGGCTGATCACGGCGCACGTCCCGGGAGCCGGTTGCCGCTTCGGACCGGTGCCACGCCGCCCGTCAGTTGACGGCGCGCAGCGTGTGCTGGCGAGGGTTCATCTGGCGCCAGCGGTCCACCACCTTCCCCATGAAGGCCTGGCCCGAGGAGACGTAGGTGAGGATGTCGGCCTGGCCCTGGGGTCGGGCCAGCATCCAGCTGTGCCCCCCGGGGACCCACTGCACCGGTGAACGGGCGATGGCCGCGAATTCGGTGGCCGCGGCTCCGGGCGTGATGCGGTCGAAGCAGCCCCACTCGGTCAGGATGGGCATCTGGTGGGCCACCAGGGCGCGCACCTCGGTCCGCTGGTCGATGGACATCAGCATGCTGCCGATGGGCATGGACTGGGCCACGGTGCGTATGTTGCGCCGCACATCGGGCAGGACGGAGCGCACGGTGGAGAACATGCGGCCGATGAAGAGATCCGGCAGGTCGAAGACGACCGCCGCCAGCATGTCGATCATGGGGGCGATGTCGGGCGCCAACGGGGAGAGGAGTGCGGGCAGGAGGCCGTGACGTTCCTTCCACCCCGGAGTAGCCACCCCGTCCCGGTAGATCATCCCGAGTGTCCGGCGTGGGTGGTCGTGGGCGAACTGCACGGCGACCGCGCCGCCCATCGAATGCCCGAGGAGAATCACGGGTCCGGCGCCCACCTGGTGGACGATGGCCATGACCTGATTGGCCAAGGTCTCCATTGAAACGTCCTGCCATTCGAGCGGATCGCTGCCGCCGAAGCCGGGCAGGCTCGGGTTGATGACTCGCCAGCCCAGCTGCTCGGCCAACCGGGCGCTCTCACGCCAGTACATGCCACCCCCGGCGAAGTAGCCGTGGATGTTGACGGCCCAGATGGGCGGCGTCCCCGGGCCATCGGGACCGAAGGCGCCGACGTTGTCCGACACGGCGAAACGCAACCGCCGACCCTCGACCATGATGGAGCTGGGGACCATGCGAATGGAAGGTGCCTTGCGAATTTTGCGGGCGTACTGGTCACGAATGACGCCCAGGCCATGGGGGGCATGGCCAGCATCGAGAAGTTCAACCGGGCTCGGGCCGTCCAGGGGCGCCATGAGGGCCCCCGATATCTGCAAAGTGTCCTCGGGCTGCGCCGCAGCCTTCCCCTTGAAAAACCGAGCCCTCATTGCGTGACACTCCCGTCGCCCTGGCTCAGGCGCATCTTCGCCCCCAACAAGGAGATTCCTCCGTCTCCCGACTCCAACCGTACCTGAACCCGGCCTCCCCGCGGCACCACCCGCGTGCGCCGGAGCGGCCAGAATGCCACGATGGGGTCATGAGCGCTGATCTGGTCATCCGTGGCGGAACCGTCATTGACGGGACCGGATCCCCTGGCCACGAGGCTGACGTGGCGGTGCACGACGGTCGGATCACCGAGGTGGGCGTCGGCCTCTCCGGCGCGCGCACGCTGGACGCCACCGGGCAGGTCGTCTGCCCCGGCTTCATCGACATCCACACCCACTACGACGCCCAGGTGTTCTGGGACCCGTCGTTGACCCCGTCCTCTTTCCACGGGGTGACGACGGTGGTGGCGGGGAATTGCGGATTCTCCATCGCACCCATCCGCCCCGAGGGCGTGGCGCTGATGGCGCGCACCCTGCAACACGTGGAGGACATGAGCTTCGACACCCTGGCCGTCGGCGTGCCGTGGGACGAGTTCGAAACATTCCCTCAGTACCTCGACGCCGTCGCTCGCCGGGGCACCGCGTTGAACTTCGCCTGCTATGTAGGCCACACGGCGGTGCGCCTTTTCGTGATGGGAGAGGAAGCGTATGAACGCCCCGCCACCGACGACGAGATCGCCCGCATGCAGGCAGTGGTGGCCGAGGCCATGGCCGGGGGTGCCGCCGGCTTCGCCACCAGCGCGTCACCGACCCACAACGGCGATAGCGGCCGGCCGGTGCCCTCCCGGGTGGCCGATCTGGCGGAGCTCCGGGCGCTCCTGGGCCCCCTGCGCGACGCAGCCCGCGGGGTGGTGGCCCTGCTGCCCGGCGGGGTGTTCGAAAACGAGGAGATCTTCGCCCTCCAGCGTGAGATCGGCCGCCCCTTCACCTGGACGGCGCTGCTGACCGTCAAGGGCTACCCGTATCACGAGAAGGTCATCGCCGAGCATGACGCGGCGTGGGCCGACGGGGTGGAGGTGTGGCCCCAGGTGTCCTGCCGGCCGCTGGTGTTCCAGATGAACCTGTCCGAACCGTTCACGCTGAACATGCGCCCTTCCTTCGCCGCGCTGATGGGCAAGTCCAAGAAGGACCGCGTGGCGGCGTACCGCGACCCCTCGTGGCGGGATTCGGCCTGGGCCGACGTCAGTGGGAAGAAGGGCGGCTTCCCGCTCAACTGGGCCGCAATTTCGGTGGCCGAATCGGGTACCCACCCCGAACTGGCGGACCGTCCCGTCGCCGTCCTGGCCGAGGAGCGGGGATGCACCCCCCTCGACGTGATGCTGGACATATCGCTGGACGACAACTTGGAAGCGCGCTTCTGGTCCGTGCTGGCCAACGACGACCCCGAGGCCATCGCCTGGCTGCTGCCGCGGGACAACGTGCTGCTCGGCCTGGCCGACTCGGGCGCCCACGTCTCGCAGCTCTGCGACGCCTGCTTCTCCACCGACCTGCTCGGCAACTGGGTGCGCGAGCGGGGTGTCATGCCGCTTGAGCGCGCCATCCACAAGCTGACCGCCGAGCCCGCTTCGGTATACGGCTTTCATGACCGCGGCACCATCGCCGTGGGCCAGGCGGCCGACATCTGCGTCTTCGATCCGGCCACCGTGGCCCCGGGCCCCCTGCGCCGCATCCGCGACTTCCCGGCCGACGGCGAGCGCCTCACGGCGGATGCCCCAGTCGGCATGACGCACCTGGTGGTCAACGGTGTACCGGTGCGCGTGGATGGTGAGCCCGACGCCGAGGGGTTGGCAGCCCGGCCCGGAGCGGTGTTGCGCGGCTGAGGAATTGGGTGCCCGCGACGCGGGATCGCCGGTGCCCTCACCAGCGCTCGTTTGGCGTTTTTATTGGGAAATTCGTGATTTTCAGAGGGTGCCTCGGTTTCACAGATCGGTCGAGAACTTCCCGATCGGAATCTTCGGATGCCTCAGTGAAATGAGTGGCCACATGTCCTACTCCCCTTGGAAGTCACATCGCTCCGTTGTGACACATCACCCATCGTCAACCGGAGCCTCGCTTTCGCGGCACGTGGTCCTGTGCTCCCTCCTCGGAGCGTTCGCACTCTTCTTGCCGTCCAACGCCAACGCCATCAGTAGCGCTGATGCCGTATCCGGCTCCGCATTCGGCGCCAGTGTCGCTCTCCTGAACACCACCGTCGTGCCACCCACACCGGCCGTGACGCTGCCGGCCACCGGTGCTGCGCAATCGGCCAACCTGGCCAACATCCCGGTCAACCCGCTGGTCTACACCGGTGTGTTGACGGTCACCACGGCAGCGACGCACGCCATTCAACCCACCCAGGTCGTCAACAGCAGCGCCGATGTCGCCAACGCGGCCCTGATCAACGGTGTCGTTGCTCCGGGAAACCTCGGAGCATCAGTCCTGTCTGCGGACGCCATCCACACCGTCTGCACGTCAGATGCCACGGGATCCACCGGTGGCACCACCCTTGTCAGTCTGGTCATTGACGGGACGCCGGTCCCGGTGAGCGATGCCATCAATCAGGTCCCCACCCTGCCCTCGGCCCTGTCGCCCCTCCTCAGTGTCGAGATCAACAAGCAGGTGATCACCAACTCCGTCGGGGCAACCGGCATCACTGTGGATGGCGTCGTGGTCACCTTGTTGTCCGGGTTGGACAATGGTGCGGTCATCATTCTGTCGCAGAGCAAGTGCGGGGCGACGGGTCCTGACATCAATGTTCCCCCGACGGCCACCGGAGTCGTACCCAACAGTGGGCCGACGACCAACTCCTCGAACACGGGAACGGGCGTGGTCACTGGAGCGGAGACCGCTGCAGTCACACCGGCTGCGACTGCTCCTCTCGCCCCGGCGGTGGTCGGGGTGACGGGCTGACCGCGCCTGCTCCGGGGGCAACAACAACCCGGAGCACGTGTGGGTGCCATGGCCGCACCGCTGGTCTCATGAGGAGAGTTGGGCGCACGGCGCTGGCCGCGAGCCTGGCGGCACTCACGCTGGCATCTTGCAGCAGCAGCAGCGGATCCCACCAGACGGTGTACGGGGCGACGCTCCACTTTCGACACCCATTCGTCCGCACGTTGCCGGTCGCCCCCCGCGGCACGACGTTGGTGGCCAACACCCATGGGGCGATCCCAGGGTATTCGGCACCCGGCGGGACACCTGCAGAGCAGATACCGGCGACATGGCACGGGGCGGTGTCCGCACTCCCGGTGGTGCGGGAGAGTCCGGGGTGGGTCGAAGTGCGCCTGGCCCAACGGCCCAACGGATCGATGGCGTGGGTGCGAGACAGCGATGTGACGTTCACATCGACCCCCTACAAGATCCTCATCGACCTGAAGACCACATCCCTCGTCCTCTTCAAGGATGACAAACCGATCTTCGGCGCTCCGCTCGGCATCGGGACGGTGAGTGATCCGACACCGACCGGTCAGTTCTTCGTCGCCTTCTTCGCCGCCTCTCCGAGCACGGGGTACGGGCCGTTCGTGATCGTCAGTTCCGGCCACTCGAATGCCATCTCGGACTGGGAGAGTTCGGGCGACGCCATGATGGCGATCCACGGTCCGCTCAATGCGGATGCCCAGATCGGCACGCTCGGCGCCCGCGTCTCGCACGGGTGTGTCCGCCTCCACGTCGCCGACCTCCTGCACCTGCGCAACGTTCCTGCCGGCAGTCCTATTGACGTGGTGGCTTCGTAGCAACGACGACCCGTGGCCGCCCGGCGTCCTCAGGTGACGTCGCGGCGGAACGTGGTGAAGTAGCCCAGCGCAAGGGGGATGAGGCCCCAGGCCAGCATGACCAGGCCGCCCTTCCACCAGCTCAGGAGCTGGAGCGCCGGGTCGTGGCGGTTCCCCAGGCCGCGGGCCAGCAAGCCGGCCAGGGCCTGGCTGGCGGCGGAGGGGAGCCAATTGAGGTTGTAATGGAAGATGGCCCGGGCCAAGAGGACCAGGAGCATCTCAAGGATGAAGGTGGTGCCGATGGTGATCAGGATGGCGGCCACCTGGTTCTTGACCAGTGTGCCGAAGCCGAGACCGAAGAGCCCCAACAGGATGGTGGAGGCCAGCAGCCCGGGCACCACGGCCCCGAATTGATCCACCACCTGGGAGCTGACGCCTCCCAGGGCGGCATTCCACGCCAGGCCGATGGCGAACACCGTCACCAGGGTCAGGCAGGCAATGAGCACGCACCAAAGCGTGGTGACGAAGACCTTGGCGGCCAACACGCGGGTCCGCACGGGCGTGAGCACGAACGTCGAGGTCATCGTCTTGTTGCGGTACTCGCCGGTGATGCAGATCACACCCAGGATCGGCGCCAGGAAGGTGATGCCGAAGTAGCCGGCTCCAAGAAGCTGGCGCAGGTGGGGCACCCCCTGAACGTAGGAGAAGGTGTGGCCGGGGTAGCCCTGCGCGGCGAAGAGCCCCGTCATATAGAGGATGGTCAGCGGGAAGGCCAGGCCGAACGTCACCCACACACCCGGCATGGTGCGCATCTTGAGCATCTCGGCCCGGATGGCGGTCATCACGAAGAGAGACTCGCCTCGCCGAACCCGAGCCCGGAGGTGAGCTCGAGGAAGATGGACTCCAGGTCGGCACCCTGGTTACTCAACTCGTACAGCACGATCTGGTGGGTGGCCAGCAGCGGCCCGATCTGTTCGGGCGTCACCCCGTCGATGGCGACCATGTCGTGGGCCAGACGGCGGAAGCGCAGGCCCTCCTGGTCGAGCAGGGAGCACAGGCGATCGCCTTCGGGCGTGCGCGCCTGCATGCAGGCGCCGGTGAGGCCCGACGTCATGGCCTCCAACGGGCCCTGTGCCTTGAGTTGCCCGTGCGACACGATGACGGCGTCGTCGATGGTCTGGGCCATCTCGGCCAGCAGGTGGGAGGAGACCAGGATGGTGCGACCCTCGCCGGCCAGGTAGCGCATGAATTCTCGCAACCAGGCAATGCCTTGCGGGTCGAGGCCATTGGACGGCTCGTCCAGGATGAGAATGTCGGGATCGCCGATGAGTGCACTGGCCAGCTCAAGGCGCTGGCGCATCCCCATGGAGAAGCCGCCGACCTTGCGGCGGGCGTCGTCGGTCAACCCCACCAGGTCGAGCACCACGTCGGCCCGGGCCTCGTCGTGGCCCCCGGCGCGAGCCACCATGCGCAGGTGGGTGCGGGCGCGCCGGGCCGGGTGGAAGCTGGTTGCCTCAAGCACGGCGCCGACCAGGCCCGAGGGATTGGGGAGTTCCCGGTAGAATTTCCCGCCGATGGTGGCCTGCCCGGCCGAGGGACTGACCAGGCCGAGGAGCATGCGCAGCGTGGTGGTCTTACCCGAACCGTTGGGGCCGAGGAAGCCGGTGACCCGCCCGGGCGCCACGGTGAACGAGAGGTTGTCCACGGCCACCACGTCACCGAAGTGCTTGGAGAGCCCACTGATCTCAATGGGTAGACCACGCGGCGTGGCGCTGGTGGTCATTGCAGCGACGATAGTGCCGGCCCTTCCTCAGGACCGGTCACCCGATGGGGCCCGGCGGCATCAAAAGGTGACGATCTGCCGGATGATCTCGCCCTTCTGCAGGGCGGTGATCCCGGCACCGACCTCTTCGAGGGGCAGGCGGGTGCTGATCATCCCCTCAAGATCAATGCGGCCGGCGCGCCACAAGCGGATCAGGCGGTGGAACTCGGTCCGCACGTCGGCTGAGCCGTAGAAGCTTCCCAGCAGCTTCTTCTCGGAGAAGAAGAGCTCGAAGCCGTTCAACTCCAGGATGGTCGCGCTACTGCCGGCCCCCACAATGACCGTGGTCCCGCCGCGCCGGGTGGCGTCCCAGGCCGCCCGGTAGGTGGACGGCGACCCGACGCACTCGAAGGCGTAGTCGAAGCCTTCCCCGCCGGTGATGGCGCCCTGCACCGCGGCAAGCTCATCGGGGTGCACGCCGTGGGTAGCGCCGAACCTCTGGGCGTCGGTGAGCTTGGAGGGGACCGTGTCGACGCCGACGATCTCCGCCGCGCCCGCCAGTCGAGCCCCCTGAATGGCGGAGATGCCCACGCCGCCACAGCCGTATACGACCACGGAGGACCCCGGCCGGACCTTTGCCGTGTTGATGGCGGCGCCGACGCCGGTAGTGACACCGCACCCGATGAGGGCGCCGATCTCATAGGGCACATCATCGGGAATGACCACCACGCCCTGCTCGGGCAGGACGGATTCTTCGACCCAGGTGCCCATGCCGGCGAACCCGTACAGGCCGCTGCCGTCGGCCCGGAGGTAGCGCTTGGCCGCGGCGAGCGAGAAGAAGATGGCGGTGCACAGATTGGGCTCGCCGCGCCGGCAGGCCGGGCAGCTCCCGCAGGGTGGGTTCCAGGCGACGATGACGTGGTCGCCCACCTGGCACGAGGTCACGCCCGGCCCTATCTCCAACACTTCGCCCGCCCCCTCGTGGCCGGGGATCACCGGGGCCATCTGGGGCAGCGTGCCGTCGATCGCGGAGAGATCGGAGTGGCAGATGCCGGCCGCGTGCATCCGGATCCGCACCTCGCCGGCGCGCAGCTCGCCGATGGAGACGTCGTCGATGATCTCGACCGTCCCGGTGCCGATGACGGTGCAGACGGCGGCGCGCACGGATCGCGCCCGCTACGCCTGGGAGTGGGGGTGCGTGAGCTCGTCGGGCAGGAGCAGGCGGACCGAGACGGCCAGCTCGTCGTAGACGCGGGCCATGGTGGACCACCCGTTGATCCATCCGACCAGCGCCGAGTACCAGACGTGGCCGATCATGCGGGCCCGGTCGGACATGTCGGGGATGACCGGCTCTCCCATGGCCCGGGTGATGATCCCCTCCATCAGCAGGGTGATCTGCTGCTGGCAGCCGACCGCGGCGGGATCCGGCGAGGAGAGCG
This sequence comes from Acidimicrobiales bacterium, assembly GCA_035534235.1. Taxonomy (GTDB): domain Bacteria; phylum Actinomycetota; class Acidimicrobiia; order Acidimicrobiales; family RAAP-2; genus Bog-473. The sequence continues at coordinate 77,489 of DATLSH010000035.1, forward strand.
AGGTGAAGACGGCGGCCACCAGGCGGGGTTGGCGGCCCATGGCCCGCAGCGCCCGGTCGAGCACGTCGAGCACCCGGTCGGCCGGCTGGGCGGCCCGGGGCGGGTGCTGGCCGATGCGGGTATCGAGCAACTCAATCCAGTGCACCAGGGTGGCAGCCAGCAGGTGGTCCTTGCTGGTGAAGTAACGGTAGACGGTGCCCATGGCCACATCGGCCCGCGCGGCGACGTCGCGCATCTGCACCCCTTCATACCCGCCGTCCAGCCCCAGCGCCATGGCGGCGTCGATGACCCGTTGGCGCCGCGCCTGCTGCGCACGGGTGAGCGGGCGGCTGAGCGTCTGCTCCATCCGGACATGCTAACCCCCGCCACCTGGATCTTAAGGATCGCTGGGGATTGTGGGGCGCCACTACGCTGCACAGCCATGAGCGGGCAGGCGCGGGGTCCGGGAGCCGAAATCGTCACCCTGGCCGGTTACACGGAGCCTCTTTCGACCACCGATGGGAGGGTCCCCGGGGAGCGCGGGCGCCAGACCCGGCGACGCCTACTCGACGCCACCGTGGAGTTGCTCACCACCACCTCGTGGCGCTCGGTCAAGGTGACCGACATCGCCCGGCGGGCCCGCACGTCGCCGGCCACCTTCTACCAGTACTTCGGCAACGTGGAGGAGGCCATCCGGGTGCTGGCCGAGGGGATGGTGGACCAGGCGGCCCGGCTCTCCGAGCTGGTCGGGGGCGACTGGTCGGAGGGAGCCAGCTGGGACACGGCCCTTGTGGTGACCGAGGAGTTCCTGGCCTACTGGGAAGACAACCGTGCCGTCTTCCGGGTCATCGACCTGGCCACCGCCGAAGGTGACGCGCAGCTGAGGGGCATCCGCGTGCGTGCCCTCAACGCCGTGACCGTGGCGCTGGCCCAGGTCATTGACGGTACGTCCGTGGCCGGGTCGGACCCCATGGCCGTGGCCGGGACCCTGGTGGCCATGTTCGCCAGTGTGTCGGCCCACCGGGACGGCTTCGAGTTCTGGGGCATCCGCACGGGCCACCTCATCGACACCCAGGCCCGGATGCTGCACTGGGCCGTCACCGGCCGGCCCGGACCGGTGGGCGGAATGGGGCGGGGAGGCCCGGGCCCGGACTACTTGAGGGCGACCGGGTTGAGCGGCGAGCCCAAGCCGTTGGTGAAGGGCAGTGGGGTGGCATCGAGCAGGAAGGTGTACTGACCGTCGTCGGCACAGTCCGCCGCCAGGCCGTCGAGGACCCAGTTCTGGCCCTGGGTCATCCCCATCTCCACCAGGTGGAGGAGGTGCACGGGGAGGTAGATGTCGTCGTACTGGCAGGGGAAGACCTCGCAGGCCAGGGTGTCGGTGGCCGCCGCCGCCACATCGTGCGCCCAGAACCACTCGGCCGTCTCGATGGTCAGCCCGGGCGACGGCCACGTGTAGGCGACCAGATCCCGCCGGGAAGGCTCCAGGTGCGTCATCTGCCCGGTCCGCACCAGCACGATGTCACCGGGCTCCACGACCACCCCGCCCAGCGCGGCCGCTGCACCCAGGTCGTCGGGGGTGATGGCGTACCCCGGCTGGAGCACGTCGAGCCCGCGGGCACGAGGCACATCGAGCAGGACACCCCGGCTGACCACCGTGGTGAGGAGGTGGATGCCACAGCGCCCGGCCCCCGCCCCGGTCACCGAGGACGCCGGGTAGTCGTTGTAGATCTTCCCGCCGTAGCTACAGTGGGCCAAGGCATCCCAGTGGGTGGCGCATTGGAGGGCGAGCGTCGCCACATCCTCGCTGGAGCAGACCCAGTCGGGATCGGCGCTCAGGGGCTCGTTGACCTGAATCATGGAGCGGGTCGGGTTCACCCTGCCCTTGATGAACCCCGCCTGGATCCCCTCGGCCTCGGACAGGGGGAGACCGAGGGCGAAGGCCTTCCCCTGGCGCACCGAGGCGGCCGCCCGCAGACGGGCGGTGTCGTCGATCAGATTGAGGGTGCCGATCTGGTCCTCCGGACCCCAGCGGCCCCAGTTGCGGACCCGGGCGGCGACCTCGGCGAAGGGTGCAGGAATGGCCACCGGCGCAGACTAGTGGCGGCCCCGTGACCAGCCCCGCCCTCCCGGTGCCGGGCGTCCCGGTTGTCTGGCGGCGCCGCGAGGACGATACTGAGGGCGCGATATCGGTCGACGTAACCTCCGGGAGGGATTCTCAATGACAACGCGTGCAGTGGTGTGTACCGGGCTGAACGAGCCCTGGAAGACCCATGAGATCGACATCGATCCCCCCGGCTTCCGCGAGATCCGGGTCAAGATGGTCTATTCGGGCATGTGCCACTCGGACGAGCACCTGCGGTCGGGCGACATCGGCGCACCCCCCGAGGTGCTGGAGATGCTCGGCGTCCCCTCCATGTTCCCCGTGGTCGGCGGGCACGAGGGCTCGGGCATCGTGACCGAGGTGGGCGACAGCGTGACCCAGGTCGCCGTGGGTGACCACGTGGCGGTCGCCTTCATCCCCGCCTGCGGCACCTGCCACTGGTGCGCCTCGGGTCGCCAGAACCTGTGCGACCTCGGGATGACCACACTGGTCGGCGGCATGATCAGCGACGGCACCTACCGCTACCACCTCGGTGACGAGAACCTGAACCGCATGGCGCAGCTGGGGACCTTCGCCGACGAGATGGTCTGCCACGAGAACTCGGTGGTCAAGATCGATCCCTGGGTCAACATGAAGGCGGCCGCTCTCATCAGCTGTGGCATCTCCACTGGCTACGGCTCGGCCGTCGACCGGGCCAAGGTCAAGGGAGGGGAGACGGTGGTCGTGGTCGGCTGTGGCGGTGTCGGGTCTGGTGCCATCCAAGGCGCCCGCATTGCCGGAGCCCGCTACATCATCGCGGTGGACCCGGTTCCCTTCAAGCTCGAGAAGGCCAAGGAGATCGGGGCCACCCACACGGCGGCCTCACTGCTCGACGCCCAGTTCATGCTGCCCGAGCTGACCCAGGGCCGCAATGCCGATGTGGTCATTCTCACCCCGGGCGTGCTCCACGGTGACCTCATCGCCGCTGCCAGCGCCGTCGGCTCAAAGGACGCCCGCATTGTGGTCACCGCCATCGCGCCCTTCCACCAGATGGACGTGCAGCTCAACCTGTTCAATTTCGCCATGAACAATCAGGCGCTCCTGGGCACGATCTTCGGCTCGGTCAGCCCGCGGGTGCAGGTGCCGAACCTGCTGAACCTCTACGAGGCCGGCCAGCTGAAGATCGACGAGATCATCACCCAGGAGTACACCCTGGACCAGGTGCAGCAGGGCTACGACGACCAGGCGGCCGGCACCATCATCCGCGGTGTGGTCAAGTTCGAC
>DATLSH010000036.1:0-4382 GCA_035534235.1 Acidimicrobiales bacterium
ACCTGGGGTGTCGAGATCCCCGCCGCCGGCCGCCGGGTGGAGTCGGTGCGCCAGAACCTGCCACAGCTGCTGATCGACCACGGCCTGGCCCAGTACACCGATCCGCTCAACGAGTACCAACTCGAGAGATGGTGGGGTGTCGCCTACAAGGCTGCCCCGTTGATATCCCGCAGCGCCCTGGGCATCACGTCTTCGGGCGCCCTGGTATGGGCGGCTGGAACAGACCTCACAGTCTCCGCTCTGGCCGACGCCCTGCTCGCTCACGGAGTGCAGCGGGCCCTCGAGCTGGACATCAACGCTCCACTCGTCCGGGGTTTCTTGTACCCCGGGCGAGCCACCGTCGACACCACCGGGTCCCTCGATGACGGGATCCTGCCCCTGGCGGCCGGCCAGACCCAGCCCGGCCCAGGTCAGAGCCCGACCGGAGCCAACGCCGTGCCCCAGTGCACCTACCTCACCACGTGTAGCCGCGACTTCTTCACCGTGCTTCTGGACTACGGCAGCGACATCCAGACCCGCGCCGCGGTGCCGAACTGAGTGGATCCGGGGCCGTGCCGAGCCCGGGTAGCCTCCGAAGCAACCCGACCGCTCAGGGCTCGCACCCGAGATCTGCGGTGGCGGGTGCGAACCGGGCGGAACCTGGCGAAGGAGTGTCATGACACTGTGGCCACCGCGGAAGGCGAGCACACGGAGGAAGGCGATGGCCCCGAGGAACAAGCCGCGGGCGGCGCGGGACGCGCTGTATCTGGTGGTCGGGATGGTGCTGGTACTGACCGGATCGGTGGGAGTGGCCTCCGCCTCCGGCCGCGCCGAGGCGGCCGCCGCCTCCGCGCCGCTCCCCCCCAACCAGGATCCTTTCTACAACTACTCCGGTTCCACCCCCCTGGCCGACCTCGCCCCGGGCACGGTGCTCAAGCAGCGGCCGGTGCAGGTGGCTCTGGGAACCACCACCACCCCGGTCACCGCCGAGCAGTTGCTGTACCGCACCACCGGTGAGCTCGGTCAGCCCATCGCCACGGTCACCACCGTGTTGATGAACGCCGGCGCCACGACGGTGCCCGACCTGGTCGACTACCTCAGCTTCTATGACGCCCTGGGCGCCCAGTGCGACCCCAGCTACACGCTGCAAGGCGGGAGCCCTGGCTCCGCCAATGAGCAGCAGGCCCAAGCGGAGGAGGCCATAATCGCCGGCTACCTGGCCAACAACTTCATCGTCACCGTCCCCGACTTCGAAGGACCCGATCTGGAGTGGACCGCCGGCTACCTGGCGGGCTACGCCTCGCTCGACGCTATCCGGGCCACCGAGTCCTACCTCAAGCTTCCCGCCTCCACCAAGGCAGGTCTCACCGGCTACTCGGGTGGATCGATCGCGGCGGAGTGGGCCAGCGAGGTCGCCCCTCGTTACGCCCCCCAGCTCGACATCATCGGGGTGGCCGAAGGCGGCATCCCCGTCGACTACGCCCACAACTTGGCCTACATCAACGGGGCCACCAGCAGCTGGTCGAGCATCATCCCGGCGGTGCTGGTGGCGTTGTCGTTGGCATATGGCGTCGACCTGACCCCCTACCTTTCACCGTACGGGGTATCGCTCACGACCCAGGACGCCCATGCCTGCATCGGCTCACTTAGCGGGGTGCCGGGTCTCACCGTCCAGAAGCTGCTCAAACCTCAGTACCAGAACTTCCTCTCCGTCCCCGTCTTCGCCAAGATCGTCAACGACCTGATAATGGGCAGCGTCCCCGGCCATCCCACCGGGCCGCTGTTCATGGGGGTCGGTGACTCCGATGGCACCGGGGACGGGATCATGGTCACCGCCGACGTCGAAGGCCTCGCCCACCAGTACTGCCAGCAGGGGGTCCCGCTACAGCTGTCGGTCTACCAAGGCTCCGACCACACCCAGGCCGCTATCCACTTCGAACCGGGCGCCATCTCCTTCCTGCAGCAACGCTTCGCCGGGGTGCCGTTCCAGAGCGGCTGCGCATCGGTGCCGAGCGGCAACTCACTGGCGCCGCTGCCCATTCCCGAGGGCTACTGGGAGACGCCGTCAGGCGGCGGCGTCTTCTCCTTCGGATCGTCCGGCTTCCATGGCTCGATGGCAGGCAGGGCGCTGAACGCGCCGATAGTCGGGATGGCCGCCACCCCGGACGGGGGCGGCTACTGGCTGGTGGCGTCCGACGGCGGGGTGTTCAGCTTCGGGGACGCCCGCTTCTACGGATCGACGGGTGGCAAACCTCCAGCCGCGCCGATAGTCGGAATGGCCGCCACCCCGGACGGGGGCGGCTACTGGCTGGTGGCGTCCAACGGCGGGGTGTTCAGCTTCGGGGACGCCATCTTCTACGGGTCGATGGGCGGCAGGGCGCTGAACGCGCCCCCGATAGTCGGGATCGCTTCGGCGCCACACGGCTGGGGCTACTGGCTGGTGGCGTCCAACGGCGGGGTGTTCAGCTTCGGGGACACCACCTCCTACGGGTCCATGGGCGGCAGGGCGCTGAACGCGCCCCCGATAGTCGGGATGGCCGCCACCCCCGACGGAGGCGGCTACTGGCTGGTGGCGTCCGCTGGCGGGGTGTTCAGCTTCGGCGACGCCCGCTTCTACGGCTCGATGGGGGTCCACCGACTCGACGCCCCGGTCGTCGGGGCCGCCCCCGACGTGTGACCGGCCAGGGTCGCACTGGGCACCGGTCATGACGGGTGACCGCCAAAAGGATCAAGCCCGGCACCCGGGCCGAATAATGTTCGCCGCGCTCGAGATCGTGCCCTTCCGCTGGGTTTGGGCGGGGGCCCTGAGTGGCAATTCGGGGCGGTTCGCGGTGATCCTGGTTGCTGGTTGGGAGGCCTATCGGCTCGGGCACCATTCCTCTCTCTGGCCAAGCCTGGTGAGCATGCTCCTGCTCCTACCGTCGATGTTCTTCGGTCTGTTCTCGGGGAGCGTGGCGGACCGCCACAACCGGGCGTCGATGGCGATGACGGGTCAACTCATCAACCTGGTGGCGTGCTGTGTCGAGGCCGCGTTGACCGTGACCGGGCATCTCAACTTGACCGATCTGCTGGTGGCCACCGCCGCTGTCGGCATCGGGAACTCGATCCAAGGCCCAGCCTGGCAGGCGATGATCCCTGAGATCGTCGGACCGGAACGACTCCTCAACGCCAGCATGACAGCCCGAATTGCCCAACAGGGAGCCGAACTTACCGGGCCCGCCATCGGGACCGCAGTGCTCACGACAGCGGGACCGGGCGCCACGTTTCTGCTTTGTGCCTCGTTCTATGCCGTCGGGTTCGTGATGTTCTGGCGTGTCCGCCCTTCGGTGCGCACGCCTGATCTCACGACGGAGCGACCGGGCATCCTGGCCCCGATCGGGGACGGATTTTCATACGTGCGCCGTCAAGCCCCCATCGGAGCGCTTCTCATCTGGGTCGGCCTGCATTGCAGCTTGACCATGGCAAGCATCGGGATCCTTCCGGCCCTGGCGACCGCGGACCTCCGGGGGAATGCCGGGGCCTATGGGCTTCTACTGGTTGCCTTCGGCTTCGGCTCCGTCCTCGGGCCGCTGTTCATGATGTGGCTCAGCGGCAAGGTGTCGGTAATGCCGACACTGATCGTCTCGGGAATCCTCAGTGGGCTACCCCTGGTCAGCCTGGGTCTGGTCCACCAGCTCGGCATCGACCTCGTCTCCTCTGCAGTGGCTGGGGCTGCCCAGGCGGTATTCATGGCCGCCATCTACTCGGCCAACCAGGGCGCTTCGGTCGATGCCATGCGCGGTCGCGTCGCCAGCGTCCAACTGTCGCTCACCACTGGGGCCATGGGCCTGGCCAGCATCGGCTGGGGGGCACTCGTCGCCCTGGTTGCACCAGGCATAGTGCTAGCCGTTCCCGGAGCTGTCTTCGTCGTGGCCTGCATCCCGTTCGCTCAGCGCAGGCTGACTATCGCAGTGGCCGTTGAGTCGAACCTGTCCCAAACCCTGTTCTCCCACCCGGGACTCTCCTCGAGTACTCACGGGCCCTGAGGTCCGGGGACGGGTCAGGAGCTCTGCTCGGCCAGACCCTTCGGGCCCTCGCCACCAGCGCGGAGGGGATCCACGCTGGCATGTGGCGCTCCTTTGCGGTCTGGACCCAAGGCGGTCTATATCTAGGTCGCCATGCTGCGCGTCCTGCCTCGAGTGGTCCCCGCAGCCCCCGATCGCCCCGAGCTGGGCGGCCAGGATCACCCGATGCGCAAGGTCACCCGCCAGATCGCCTTCGAGCCCGACGGCTGGACACCCGAGCGGGCCGGCAAGGTCCTCGAGCTGTTCGACTCCCTGGCCCCGACCTGGGACGAACGCGACGGCGGCGGGAGAGGCGAGGCCCTTCGCCTCGTGCTCGGGGACGCGCTCGAACGGGGCGGG
>DATLSH010000037.1:0-31473 GCA_035534235.1 Acidimicrobiales bacterium
TGGCCACCAGGTTGACCGTCATGAGCTGGGTGATATCGCCGAGCTCCCCTATGAGGATCACGCCGAACGCAGTGGCCATGACCTTCAACCTGGCCCCGGTTGCCCGTTCGGACTCGGCCTCCTTCTCGCCCTGGTCGATCACGGCCTTTTCGGGCACCAGCAACAGGTAGAGGGCGCCACCGAGGAAGAGCGCGCTGACGATGGCCTGGAGCACCGTGTGGGGCAGGAACAGGAGCAACCGTCCGGCCAGGACGGCCGCGACCGTGTGCACCAGGAAGGCTCCGGAAGATCCGATCCACACGAAGAGCGGGTCGGAGCGGCTCCCCATCACGAGAGTGGCGATCATCGACTTGTCGGGCAGTTCGCTGAGAAGGATGACGACGAACACCGTCGCCACGACGTCGATGTTCACGCCTCCGGGCTAACCGTTGGGCAGGCGGAGCGACCGGGTCGATTGGCAGATCCGCCCTTTCGTGGATCGCACCGTCGGCCTTTGCCTCAGGAAGATCGAAGGGCAGGGATAGCCGCCCGTAGGGAGTCGCCCAGGCCGTCGCGCTCGCGCGCCGCGAAGGCAACGTTGACTCCCAGGCGCTCTATTGACTGGGCCACCCGGCGCGGACCGGAAGCCAGGGGGTGTTCATGGAGGAACCGGACGACACCGGACGCGAAATCAGCATCGGCGCACAAGGCGGGGATCGACTCAATCATGCGCGCCGGGGCGTTCTTCGGGAAGCGCTCGAACATGAGGTCCCACGAGTCGGTCATGCGCTCCCATATGGCCTGCCCGGCGACCGGATTGGCCAGCGAGGCACCGATCACGATGAAGCCGTTCTGGCTCCGCACCTCGGAAAGCGCCATGTCGAAGGTCCGCAGCGTGAGGTCGACGTCGGGGAAGGTGGTCAAGGCGATGAGCGAGCGCAGCTCCTCCTGGGGCGTGGCGGCCTTGCGATAGCGCTCCAACAAGGCGTCGTAGTCCCCGGGCCGGTCCAGCTGGGCGACCACCGACAACGTGGCCGCCTCAATGTCGGCCGGTATGGGGTCACCCTCACCGCCGCCTATCGGTGAGGAATCGAACCGGCGCGCCGCCTCGGCCCGGATCCCTTGGTCGGCGCCGATGGTGCCCATGAGGTGGATGGCCAGGGACCGCAGGGTCGGGGTGCGGTCACCTTCGCCCGCCCGTGCCGAAAATCCCAGATGCGCCTGCAGCGGCCCTATCAGCCCTGCCACGGCGGCCCTCAGGGCGGCGCCGTCCCTCTGCAATGCGATGCGATTGCACAAGATGAGTGCGCTGCCCACCGGCGCCCACGGGGTGGGATCAGGTTCGAGGCCGAGCCGAGATGCCAGCAGGAAGAATTCCTCCAGCGTCGAGTGTCCGGCCAGGGTGGTGGCCCACGTGTCGGTCAGGAGGTTGGAGCGCTCGAGCGGGGTCAGCTCGGGCAGGTGTGCCGCCAGGGCCAGACGATGTTCGGCCTCGTAGCCGACCCTGAAGACGCCCCATCCACCGGCGTTGACGACCGCCAGGCCCCGCCCGGCCTCTTCGATCTCCACCGGCGTGCTGTCCAGCACCAGGTGGCGCGCCGGTGCGCCGGGCTGCCCGCCTGCGGCCAGCGCCCGGACGGTGACCGGCACATTCCAGGTGTCGCCGATGGAGGATGTTGCACCGGCGGGCAGGGGGCCGAACGCAAATGGCTGTTGGCTGAGCTTTCCTCCGTCCAGCGAGACCAGAGGGTGCCCACCTTGGAGGATGAAGGTGTCCATGACGTCGCGCACCGGTGCGCCACTGGCGTCCTCCAGCGCGTCCCACAAATCATTGGTCACCGTGTTCCCGTAGGCGTGCGCCTTGAGATACGTGCGCACGCCGTCCTGGAAGACGTCGGCCCCGAGGTGCTGCTCGAGCATGCGCAGGACACTGCAGCCCTTCTCGTAAGTCAAGAGGTCGAACATTCCCTCAGCTTCCTCAGGCGGCCCGACCGGGTACTCAATGGGTCTGGTGGCGTGCACCCCGTCAATGGCCAGTGCGGCATCACGCGACGGGGCAAAGCCAACCCAGCGGTCCCAAGACGGGCGGAAGGCATCGACGCAGAGGGTCTCCATGAACGTGGCGAATGCCTCGTTGAGCCAGATCCCCTCCCACCATCCCATCGTGACCAGGTCGCCGAACCACATGTGGGCCATTTCGTGGGCCACGACGTCGGCAACCCGTTCCAGCTCGGCGCGGGCGGCAAGGGCCGGATTGATGAGTAGGGCAGTGTCGCGGAAGGTGATGCAGCCGAGGTTCTCCATGGCACCCGCCGCGAAGTCCGGGATGGCAACCAGGTCCACTTTCTCGCCCGGGTACGGGATGTTGAAGTATTCGGTGAAGAATCGAAGGGAGAATTCGCCGATGGCCAGTGCGAAATCGGCCAGCCCCCGCTTGCCGGGGGGGAAGACCACCCGCAGGGGAACACCGTCGACGTCGACTGTCTCCGTCGTCTCCAGCTGGCCGACGATGAAGGCGACCAGGTAGGTGGACATCTTCATGGTCGGTGAGAAACGGACCCTGGTCTTGTCACCCAAAGCGGTCGTTTCGATGATCGGCGAGTTCGAGAAGGCGTTGACGTCGCGGTCGATGATGAGGGTGATTTCGAAGACGGCCTTGCGATCAGGCTCGTCCCAGCAGGGAAAGGCCCGCCGCGCATCGACGGATTCCAGCTGGGTGGTGGCGATGGTGTGCTTCGCACCGGCGTCGTCGGTGAATGTGGACCGGTAGAAACCGCGCAGCTGGTCGTTCAAGGTACCGGTGAATCGGCAGCTGACCGTGCAGGGCCCCGGGGGAAGCGCTCCCGGCGGCCGGAAGGCGACCTGCTCCAGGTCGTCATCGAACGAGACCGAGCATCCGATGACCCCACCGCCCGGCGGCCGGACCTCTACGTCGCTAATGGCGAGATCGGCGGCGTTGAGAACCAGCTCATCGACCGTCTCGTGGATCATGACGTCGATGGAAACCGTCCCCGAGAAGGAGCCCGACCGCACGTCAGGCTCAATCTCAATGCGGTATGTCTCGGGCTCCACGCTCCGTGGCAGGCGGAAGGGTTCCGAGGCCTTAGCCCGAGTCGGCGCGGAGGGGGAAGGAACCATGGCTGCGAAGGCTACCCGCCGTGATCCGAGTAGGTTCTCGCTCCGTGCCCGCCAGCGACCCCCGGCCCGCTGCCGTTCCGGAAAGTCCCACCGGTGCGGATCTCGACCTGGTCGCAATCGGCTCGCCCCTGCTGGACGTCATTGAGCTGACCACCGTTGAAAAGCTGTCAGAGGTCAGCCTGGAAAAGGGAACCATGACCCTGATCGACCTGGTCACCGCCAAGGCGGTGCAGGAATTCATGGGAGGACCCCGCTTCGTCTCGGGGGGCTCGGTGGCCAACACGGCTGCCGGTCTCGCTGAGCTCGGCGGGACCGCCGGCTTCGTGGGAGCGGTGGCCGACGACGAAGTGGGGCGAACGTATACGGAGAACCTCCGATCGGCCGGGGTCGAGTACGAGCCCCACTACAGCGAATCGGCCGCGGCCGACGGGTTGGGGACCGGCCGCTGCATCGTCCTCATCACCGAGGACGCCGACCGGACCATGGGCACCTACCTCGGGGCGGCGGCCACCCTCTCCCCTGAAGGCGTCCCCACGGCGTTCGTCGAGCGAGCCTCCATTGTGCTGCTGGAGGGCTACCTGTGGGACGTCCCGGCCGCCAAGGATGCCATGCGACATGCGGCGGCCACCGCCCACGGTGCCAACGGCTCGGTGGCGCTGTCACTGTCGGACCCCTTCTGCGTCGGGCGGCACCAACGCGAGTTCCTTGACCTACTGCTCGACGACATCGACATCCTCTTGGGCAACGAGGAAGAGATCACCATGCTCTTCGGCGCCTCTTCGTGGAAGGGGGCGCTCAAGGCAGCAGAGGAGACCGGGCTCCTCGTGGTGATGACGCGGGGGGCGCAGGGCTCCGTGGTGCTCACCGCACACGGACCCGAGAGCGTGCCGGCGGCCGCGGTCGCCAAGGTGGTCGACACCACCGGCGCCGGTGACCTCTTCGCGTCGGGCTTCCTGTACGGCCTCACCCACGGGATGGGCCCAGTGGAGAGCACCCGCCTCGGCAGCCTCTGTGCAGCCGAGGTGATCTCCCACACCGGGGCGCGGCCGGAAGCAGACCTGGTGGTGATGGCCACCGCGGCCGGGCTCCTGACCGGGTAACCGGGCCGCCGAAGTGTCACTCTCCATCGGCATCGTCGGACTGCCCAATGTCGGCAAGTCCACCCTCTTCAATGCGCTGACCAACAACGAGGTCCTGGCGGCCAATTACCCGTTCGCCACCATCGATCCCAACGTGGGCGTGGTGGCGGTGCCCGACGGTCGGCTGGCTGAGCTGGCCGCGCTGTACGACGGCGCGCCGATCGTCCCCGCCACGGTCACCTTCGTGGATATCGCTGGGATCGTGCGGGGCGCATCGCAGGGTGAGGGGCTGGGCAACAAGTTCCTGGCCGCCATCCGGGAAAGTGACGCCATCTGCCAGGTGGTACGGGTCTTTCACGACGATGATGTCATTCACGTCGACGGCCGGATCGACCCTGAGGGCGACATCGGCACCGTCAACACCGAGCTGATCCTGGCCGACTTGCAGACGGTGGAGAACCGGCTGCCCAAGCTGGCCAAAGAGGCGCGGGCCAATCCTTCGCTCAAGCCTGCGTCCGAAGCTGTCGCGGCGGCCGAGCGGATCCTCAATGAGGACCGCACCATCTCCGCCGCGGCCGCAGCCGGCGAGGTGGACCTGGACCTGCTCTACGATCTGCACCTCCTCACCGCCAAGCCGTTCATTTATGTCTTCAACGTCGACGAGAGCGCCTTGGGCGATGCCGATTTGGCCGAACGGCTGGCCCGCTGTGTGGCGCCCGCCCGCTCCATGGTGCTCTGCGCGCAGATTGAATCCGAAGTGGCCGCCATGTCACCCGAGGACGCCCGGGAGCTGCTCCAGAGCTATGGCCAGGGGGAGTCGGGGCTGGAAAAGCTGGCGCACGTCGGATTCGCCACGCTCGGTCTGCAGACCTTTCTCACTGCCGGGCCGAAAGAGGCGCGGGCTTGGACCATCCACATAGGGGACACCGCACCGAAGGCAGCCGGCGTGATCCACACCGACTTCGAGAAGGGATTCATCAAAGCCGAAGTGGTGAGCTTCGAGGACCTGATGGAGACCAAGTCGGTGGTGGCCGCCCGGGCAGCCGGGCGTGCCCGCATGGAGGGCAAGGACTACGTCATGCGCGACGGCGACGTGGTCGAGTTCCGCTTCAACAACTGAGCTTCAGCGGGTGACGGTGAACGCGGTGTGGACTTCGCGGCCCTTCGGGGTCAGCACGTACCAGAGTCCACCGTCCTGGTCGATGGCCTGGCCGCCCACAAGTCCGGGGATGGCATCGGCGCGGTAGGTGTAGAGCGGGTGGCCACCGTAGGAGAGCTGGGTCGATCCATCGGGCCGCTTCAGTGTGCCGACCGACGAAGTGTCGACCCCTCTACCGACCAGGACCGGGCCGCTCTTGAGGAGCGGCGGCCACTGGAAGACGCACCCGTCGTTGAGGCAGGCGCTGCGGGTGGGCGTGTCGGGGGCGAAGTCGTACAGCGTGGCGCCTCCCCCCGTGGCCAGGATGAGGCCGGCCGGCGAGCGCTGGACGGTCAGGGTGAGGCCGGGGTCGGTGGTGGGCGGGGTCGTGAGCGTGGTGACATTGCCCCCGCTGCAGGCCGTCAGGGTCGAGGCGAGGCCGATGGAGGCTGCCGACACGATGAGGGTGCGAGGGCGCAGCCGACCCCTCACGGGGAAGGGGACACCGGGATATTTGTCCCCAGCAGCCAGCTGAGGGAGGCCAGGGCGTCACCGACGGTCCAGTCGGGATATTGGGGATGGTCGAGGCCGTGCATCCCCTCCGCATTGAGCAGGGCCGAAAGCTTCTTGTCCAATCGGCCGCCGAGGTTCGGGGCACCGGCGTCCACGAAGCGCTCACGACCGTGGGGGTCGATGAGGATGTAGCCGTCGGTGTGGACTACGTCGTAAGTGAGCGGCCGGCCGGTGTACCAGTCGAGATGCGCCGGCGGGGACTCGGGGACGATTTGGTAGGCCACCCCGAAGGTTCTCCAGAAGTTGGCGACGTCGGCCGGTGTGCCGGTCCAGAGGTCCCAATCGGCACCGAACCGCTGGGCGTAGGCCGCCAGCCGGGACACGGTGTCACGTACGGGATCGACGGTGGCTTCCACGAAGACGACCCGGTGGTCCAGGCCGGCGGCGCGGAGATCGCGCCGGAGGCTGATGAAGGCACCGGTCACCAACGGGCACTCGTCCTGGCACAGGGAGAGGAAGGGGGCGAGGACGACCACCTTGCCCTTGAGGGACCCCAGTGAGGTGGCCTGACCGCGCTCATTGACCAGGGGGACACTCTGCGGCGCGGGCCGGTTGAGGACCAGTCCCTGGTCGGCCGGGGGTGCCAGTGGCGCGGTGCCACCGCACGAGGTCAGGGCGGTGCCGAGTCCGAGCAGGAGAGCGACGGCGAGGGCCCGCCGTGGGGGAGTGGGGCTCACGACGGGCGTTGACTCTCGGGGCCCGATGCAACGGTGATCCGGTCCGATACCCGAATCGGCGGGGTCAGGCGTCCTCCTGGTCCGGGGGGAGGAACGAGAAGGGCAGGTCGGCCAGGGCGACCAGGGTGGAGGAGATCCAGCGGGTCAGGCCGTCGATCACCGGTTCGAACTCCGCCGGGTTCTCCAGCTGGGACTCGCTGAAGCGGATGGAGCCCTCGTAGGTGGCCTCGACGGCCCAACGCAAGCCCTCGCCGGCGTGGACTTCCTCAATGGTGGTCGCCGTGCGCACCAGGGCGTCGACACCCGGGAGGGGATTGGCCTCGGGCAGGGCGAGCAGCACCTTCTCGGTGTCGGGGGCCTCGGCTAGGCGCTGGATCCGCAGCGCCACCTCAATGACGATCTCGGGCAGTTCGTCCGGTGGCTCGCCGATCGACCAGCTGCGATAGGAGGTCTGGCTCCACGTCGGCCAGTCCACCGAGACGTCGGCCCGGACCCGCGGGGGCTGCTCCTCTCCCGGGAGGCTGTAGGAGGTCTCCCAGGACACGTCACCCAGGAAGACGTCTATCTGGAAGCGCTCCTCGACGGCCTGGCGCTGCAGGAGCGCCCGCTCGAAGGAGCGCTGGATGCCACTGATGATGTCGACAAGGAGGTGATCTAGCACGTTCTGCAGAGAATAGACGGGGGCCGGGGAACGGACTGTTACCGTCGATTGGATGAGTGCCGGGTCGGTATGGCTGGAGCGACGGGTGATCGCCTACGCGCACCAGGGAGGGGCGTGGGAGGCACCGTCGTCGACCATCCATGCCATTACGCACGCGTTGGCGTCTGGGGCCAAGGCCATTGAGCTCGATGTGCACGCCACGGCCGACGGTGCATTGGTGGTCTGCCACGACGCCTCGGTCGACCGCACCACGGCCGCCACCGGGTCGATCGCCAGCTTCACCCTGGCCGAATTGCGCCAGCTCGACTTCTCCTACTGGTGGATGCCGGGGGCCGACGTCACGCCGGGACGGCCCGAAGACGAGTACCCGTTGCGGGGACGGGCCCCTGACGACCCGCGCTTCGGGATCGCGACGCTCCGCGAGGTGCTGGAGCAGTTCCCCGGCGTGGTGCTCAATCTCGACATTAAGCAGACGGCGCCGCTGGTGCCCGCCTACGAGGAGGCGCTGGCCCGCCTGCTGGCCGAGTTCGGCCGCACCGACGACGTGATGGTGGCGTCGTTCCTCGACCAGGCCACCGACGCCTTCCGCTCCTTTGCCCCGGACGTGCCCACCTCGGCCGGCACCATGGCCACGGCCGAGTTCTGGCGAGCGGTGCAGGCCGGTGGGACGGTGCCGGACACCCCGGCGGTGGCGTACCAGGTGCCCGAGCGCCAAGGTGATCTGGTGATCGTCGACGAGGCGTTCGTGGAAGCGGCACACCGGGCGGGCAAGGCCGTGCACGTGTGGACCGTCGACGATGTCGAGGCCATGGAAAGTCTGGTGGAGCTGGGCGTCGACGGGATCATCTCGGACGTGCCGAGTGTGTTGAGCGGGGTGTTGGCGGCGCGGGGGGTTGCGTGGGGCGGAGGCTAGATGCGTCGGAAGGATGGTTGTGTGGCCGTGGTCGGCCGAGTCTGGGGCGAGCACATTCGGCGAGTGAGATTCCGCGCGGGGAGCCTCCCACCGCACTAGGGTCCCCGGCGAGGACCTGGTACCGGAGAATGGAGACACGATGAAGCGTTCGCTGGCCATGCTGGGAGTATCTCTCGCGCTGACGGTGGCCTCGGCCACCGCGATGTCGAATGTTGCCGGGGCCTCCGGTGGTGCTTCCGGCGTTGGAGGAGGACCGAAGTCGCATCATCCGGTCGCTACGGATGGCACGTCGACCCCACCTCCGCCGTCATCCCCGGGCTCTCATAGCTTGGGATCCCACGTGGTCGTCCCCAGCAAGTGGTCCATGGTGCCTTCCCCGAACGCCTCGACCTTGGGCGACAATGTGCTCAACGGTGTGTCGTGCGTCACCTCGACGTTCTGTGTGGCCGCCGGCTCTGCGAGCAACGGCAGCATCGACCAGACCCTGGTCGAGCAGTGGAACGGGAAGACCTGGTCGATCGTGCCCAGTCCCGACACCTCGACCTCGCAAAACAACGACTTCAACGGCGTGTCGTGCGCCGCCGTGTCATTCTGTGTGGCCGTCGGCTCCTTCTCCAACGGCAGCCACAACCAGACACTGGTCGAGCAGTGGAACGGGACGGCCTGGTCCATCGTGCCCAGTCCCGACACCACTTCCTCGGAGTCCGATTACCTCAACAGTGTGTCGTGCCTCACTCCCGCATTCTGTGTGGCCACCGGCGATGCGTACAACGGCACCGTCGACCAGACCCTGGTCGAGCAATGGAACGGGACGGCCTGGTCCATCGTTTCCAGTCCCGACACCTCGACCTCGCAAGACAACTACCTCTACGCCGTGGCGTGCACCACAGCGTCGTTCTGTGAGGCCACCGGCGATGCATACAACGGCACCGTCGCCCAGACACTGGTCGAGCAATGGAACGGGACGGCCTGGTCCATCGTGCCCAGTCCCAACACCTCGTCCTCGGAGTCCGATGACCTCGACGGTGTGTCGTGCGTCACCGCGTCGTTCTGCGTGGCCGTCGGCTTCGCTGACGTCGCCACCAGCGGGAAGTATTTGAACCTGGTCGAGCAGTGGAACGGCAGTGCGTGGTCCATCGTGAATGTCCCCGATGCCAACGCCGCCTTCGGGGATGATCTGATCGCGGTCGACTGCTCCGGCCCGACCTCGTGCGTCGCCGCCGGCTACGTGAACACCATCGACAACAGCGACAACACGTTCGTGACCGAGGCCCTGACCTGGAACGGCTCCACCTGGGCGCTGGTGTCGGTGCCCGAACCGGCCGCCACCACCCAAGAGGACCAGGTCAACGCTCTTTCGTGCGTCCCCGGCGCCATGTGCGTTGGCGTCGGCTACGCCACCTTCGGGAGCAGCATCACCCTCCAGACCCTGGCCGTGTCGGCCCCGATCACCCTTCCGGGGTACTGGCTGGTGGCCTCCGACGGGGGGATCTTCACCCACGGGGGTGCGCCGTTCTACGGCTCGACCGGCAATATCGTCCTCAACAAGCCCATCGTCGGCATGGCGGCCACCCCCGACGGGGGTGGCTACTGGCTGGTGGCCAGTGACGGCGGGATTTTTGCCTTCGGTGACGCCGGCTTCTTCGGGTCCTTGGGCAACATCGTGCTCAACAAGCCCATCGTCGGCATGGCGGCCACGCCGGACGGCCAGGGCTACTGGCTGGTGGCCTCGGACGGGGGGATCTTCACCCACGGTGACGCCGGCTTCTTCGGCTCCCAGGGGGCCACCGCCCTCAACAAGCCGATCGTCGGCATGGCGGCCACCCCCGACGGAGGGGGCTACTGGCTGGTGGCTTCTGACGGGGGGATATTCACCCACGGTGACGCCGGCTTCTTCGGATCCCAGGGGGCCACCGCCCTCAACAAGCCCATCGTGGGCATGGCGGCCACGCCCGACGGTCTGGGTTACTGGCTGGTGGCTTCTGACGGGGGGATATTCACCCACGGTGACGCCGGCTTCTTCGGCTCCCAGGGGGCCACCGCCCTCAACAAGCCCATCGTGGGCATGGCGGCCACCCCCGACGGTTTGGGTTACTGGCTGGTGGCCTCCGACGGGGGGATCTTCACCCACGGTGACGCCGCCTTCGCCGGGTCGGAAGGCGGCACGGTCCTCAACAAACCGATCGTCGGCATGGCGGCCTAGCGGCGGCAGGACGGCGCCGTCAGGGTTACGAAGGACAGGCTGGGACAGTCCCTAACCGCGCCCGCAGTTGGGCTTCTTGCCGTGGTTGGCCTTCTTCTTGGCCCGCAGCTTCCGTTTCACAGTCCGTTTCGACATAAGCGTGAGAGCCTAGACGTTGGGGGAGCGGTGGTCCGAAAGGGCCGGGGCGGTGGTCCGATAGCCTCGGTCACCTATGCGGTCCGGATGGCTGCTGTGCGATGGCGACGTGGTGTGCGCACTGGAGATTGCCGAGTCGTTCGGTGAGCGGGCGAAGGGGCTGCGGGGGCGCACCGGCTGCGAGGGTGGGTTGCACCTGGACGGGGTCACGTCGGTGCACACCGTCGGGATGAAATTCGCCATCGACGTGGCCTTCCTCACTGAGGACCTCACCGTGGTCAGGCTGGCCCGCCTGAAGCCCTGGCGCCTCGCCCTGGGGCGGAGTGGTGTGCGCAGCGTGCTGCAGGCCGAGGCTGGCGCGCTGGAGCGTTGGGGGGTCCAGGTGGGTGATCAGATGGTGATCCGCCTGGTGGCGTGAGCGGACCGGCATGAGCGGGGAGGGGCACGGCCGGCTGGTGCTGGTGGCCACGCCGATCGGGAACCTGGGCGACCTCTCGCCCCGGGCCCGCCAGGTCCTGGCCGAGGCCGACCTGATCTGCTGCGAGGACACCCGGCGGACCCGGGCTCTCCTCTCGGCCATGTCCATCCCGGCCGGGGGATCCGGGGGCGACCGGCTGCTGTCCCTGAACGGGCACAACGAGGCGTCACGGCTGGATCGGGTGACCGCGTGCGTGGCTGGGGGCGGCACGGTGGCTGTGGTCAGTGATGCGGGCACGCCGGGTATCTCGGACCCGGGCTCGTTGCTGGTGGCCAAGTTGGCCTCCGCCGGCGCGACGGTCAGCGTGGTACCGGGGCCGACGTCGGTCATCGGGGCCCTGGTGGTGAGCGGCCTCCCGACCGACCGTTTCAGCGTGGAGGGATTCCTGCCTCGCAAGGGCGGGGAGCGCCGGGAGCGGATCACCGCCCTCATGACCGATGCGCGGACCACCGTGGTGCTGGAGGCGCCCGGGCGGGTGGCCGCCACGCTGGCTGATCTGGCCGCGGTCGACTCGGGGCGGCCGGTCGCCGTCGTGCGCGAGCTGACCAAGGTGTACGAGGAGGTCTGGCGTGGCTCGGCGGCCGAGGGAGCGGCGGTCTTCGCGGAGCGATCGGTGCGGGGTGAGGTCGTCCTGGTCGTCGGTGGGGCGCCGGCGGCCGGGCCGGTGAGCGACGAGGAGATAGAGGAAGCGGTGCGGAGGCGCATGGGGGGTGCACCGGGGGAGGGGCCCCGGCAGATCGCCGAATCCCTGTCGGTCGAGTTGGGCGTGGCCCGCCGGCGGGTCTACCAGACGGCGCTGCGGGTACGGGGTGGGAACGGGAATACCTGAAGGCACCGGTACGCTACCGGCGGTGCCGCCTTACTTCCTGACCACGCCGATCTATTACGTGAACGACGCGCCGCACGTGGGCACGGCGTACACGACGGTGAACGCCGACGCCCTGGCCCGCTGGCACCGGCTGGCCGGGGACGACGTCTTCTTCATGACCGGCACCGACGAGCACGGGGCGAAGATCGTGGAGGCAGCCGAGGCCAACGGCGCCACGCCCCAGGAGTGGACCGATCGAACGGCGGCCCGTTTCGTGGAGGCCTGGGACAGCCTCGACATCGGGTACGACGACTTCATCCGCACCACCGAGCCTCGCCACTACGCCGTGGTGCAGAAATTCCTGCAGCAGATTTACGACAACGGGTTCATTGAGCTGGCGCCCTACCGGGGCCTCTACTGCGTGTCCTGCGAGGACTATTACACCGAGGATCAGCTGGTGGAGGGGAAGTGCCCGGTGCACGGCCGACCGGTGGTCGAGATGGAGGAGGACAACTACTTCTTCAAGCTGAGCGCCTTTGAGCAGCAGCTGCTCGAGTACTACGAGAGCCACCCCCACTTCGTGCGCCCGACGTCCAAGCGCAACGAGGCGCTCGGCTTCATCCGGGGTGGCCTGAAGGACGTCTCCATCACCCGCACCTCGTTTTCCTGGGGAGTCCCGGTGCCCTGGGACAGCAAGCATGTCTTCTACGTCTGGTACGACGCGCTGATCAACTACCTGACCGTGGCCGGCTACGGCGGCGACCCTGCCGTCTTCGCGGCACGCTGGGGCGCGGCCCACCACCTGATCGGCAAGGACATCCTGAAGTTCCACTGCGTCTGGTGGCCGGCCATGTGCATGGCGGCGGGGATCGACCCGCCGCAGGAGATCTTCGTGCACGGCTACCTGCTCATGGGTGGGCAGAAGCTGGGCAAGACGATGATCCAGTCCGGCGTGGTCGGCCAGGGCACGGAGACCCGGGCCCTCAAGATCACCGAGGTCTCGCCGCTGGCCCTGGCCGATGAGTTCGGCGTCGATCCGTTGCGCTACCACCTACTGCGCGAGGTGCCACTCGGGGGAGACGGGGACTTCTCCTTCGAAGGGATCGTGGCCCGCTACAACTCCGACCTGGCCAACAACCTGGGCAACCTGGTCTCCCGGGTGGCCACCGTCGTCCATTCGAAGTGTGGCGGGGTGGGACCGGCCAGCGATCCGGCCAGCGCGCTGGCGGTCGGCGCGGCCGAGGTGCTGGCGGCCAGCAGTGAGGCCTGGGCCCGTTGGGCGCCCCATGAGGCACTGGAGGCGACCTGGCGGCTCATCGGGGCGGCCAACGCGGAGTTGGAGGCGACCGAACCCTGGAAGATGGATCCCGGGCCCGCGGTCGACGCTGTGCTCGGGAACGCGTTGGAGGTGCTGCGCATAGTGGCCATTCTGGTGGCGCCGGCCATGCCCGCCACGGCGGCGGAGATCTGGCGCCGCATCGGGGTCGCCGGCAGTCCCTCGGCGGCCCGGGTCCCCGACGATGCGGCCTGGGGCGGGTACGGCGGAGGGGCCAGCGTGGTCAAGGGCGACCCGCTCTTCCCCCGGCGCAAGGCCTGAGGTGAGCGGCTGGTTCGACTCCCACTGCCATGTGCAGGAGGAGTTCATGGGCGGGGACCCTCCCGGGGAGGGCGAGGCGGACCTGGGCCACGTGCTGGCCCGGGCGGGGAGCGCCGGGATCGACCGCCTGGTGTGTATCGGGACCGGGGTCGACACCTCGCGGCAGGCGGTGGCGGTGGCCCGCGGTGCCGGTGCGGCGGGGAGCGGGAGTACGCCGCGGGCCTGGGCGTCCATCGGGCTCCACCCCCACGAGGCCAGCCAGGGGCAGGCCGGCGTGGACGGCGTGGCCCGGTTGCTGGCAGGGGAGCTGGCGGTGGGCGACGGTGCCGTGGTGGCGGTCGGCGAGTGCGGGCTGGACTACTACTACGAGCACTCGCCGCGTGACGCGCAGCGCGCGGCGTTTGCCGCACAGATCGCCTTGGCGCACTCCTACCGGCTCGCCCTGGTCATCCACGCGCGCGACGCCTGGGACGACCTCTTCGATGTGCTGCACGCCGAGGGCGTCCCCGAGCGCACCGTCCTGCACTGCTTCACCGGTGGTCCCGCCGAGGTCGACCGCTGCCTGCGCGCGGGCATGTACGTGTCGTTCAGCGGCATCGTCACGTTCAAGAATGCGGGCGAAGTGCGCCAGGCCGTGGAGCGTTGCCCGCTCGACCGGTTGCTGGTCGAGACCGACAGCCCGTTCCTCGCTCCGGTGCCCCACCGCGGGCGTGCCAACGAGCCTTCGTACCTGCCGTTCGTCGGCGCGTCCATCGCCGCAGTCAAGGGTTGTGACATCGACATGGTCCGGGAGAGTTCGGCCGCCGCGGCCAACATCGCATTTGCGACGACGGTCTAATCCTCCCGTAGTTGTGCGAAATACGAGAACCTTGTGACCTGGGCTTATTGTGTTGAATTTGGGCAGAAACCGGTGCTGACCTGCATGTTCACATAAATGTTGCCTTGGGTTCATCCCCTGACCTGGGGAAATGGAGTTGAGAATGGAATGCGGCCATTCTCCATTTGCGTGACCCCCCGTTTGTTCCCTATGTTTTTCAAATCCCCCTCGCCGGCCTTATGTCGGCGCGGGTGCACTGATCCCGGAGAAGGGTGGAGCCCTGCGGAAACAGAGCACATTGGGGAGGCGCCTTGGCGCCGCCGCAGCACTTTGCGGTGTGCTCTTCGGCCTGCCTCTCCTCTTGCTGCAGAACGCACCGGCGTACGCGCACAGCGCGGCGGCGGCGCCCGCGGCGCGTGCGCACGGGGCCAGTTCCCCGTCGCGCCTTGATGGGGTCAACCTGCCGTCGCACCTCGTCCTGTACCAGGCAGCCGCCACCACGACAACGGTGGCGGCGGTGACGCCAGCTACTCCGGTGGAGGCAGCACCGACCACCACTACTGCGGCGCCCCAAGAGGCTCCGCGCGTGGTCGCGCCGACGACAACGACCATGCCCGCGCCGCCGCAGCCAACCAACAGCGAAGTCGGTGAGGCCACGTGGTATTCCCAGGCGCCAGCCGGCAAGTGCGCCAGTCCGAACCTCCCCTTCGGTACGGTGCTGACCGTGCGCAACAACGCCACGGGCGCCACGACGACTTGCACGGTCGACGACAGGGAGGAATCCGGTTACCCCAGGGTGGTCGACCTGTCGCCTTCAGATTTCGCCCAGATCGCTGACCCCAGCCAGGGAGTGGTGGACGTCACAATCTCCTGGTGACCCATTCCGGCGCCGACATCGCACAGCTGCTGTCGGCCCACGGGTTGCGGCCCAGCCGGGCTCTGGGCCAGAACTTCGTCGCTGACCCCAACACCGTCCGGCGCATCGCCCGCCTGGCCGAGGTCGGGCCCGGCTCCCAGGTACTCGAGTTCGGGGCCGGCCTGGGGTCCCTCACCCTGGCGTTGGCTGAGACCGGGGCCCGGGTGGTCGCCGTCGAACTGGACCGCCACGTCATCCCCGCCCTGCGGTCGGTGGTCGAGCCGATCGGGGTCGAGGTGGTCGAAGGCGATGCCATGGCTCTGGACGTGGCGGGCATGCTGGCCGAGCGGGGTGACGGTCCCTGGTCCCTGGTGGCCAACCTGCCCTACAACCTGGCCACCCCCCTGGTCTTCCGGGTACTGGTGGAAGTTCCGGCGGTGCAACGGCTCCTGGTCATGGTGCAACGTGAGGTGGGTGAGCGCATGGCGGCCACCGTGGGTGACGCGGCTTACGGTTCGGTCTCGGTGCGGGTCGGCTATTTCGCCCGGAGCGGACTGGCCGGGCGTGTCCCGGCGTCGGTCTTCATCCCCCGCCCCCGGGTGGAGTCGGTGCTGGTGGGCCTGGAGCGAAGGGAGACTCCGGCCGTCGACCCGGCCCTGGTGTCCTACGAGCGCCTGGCGGCGGTGGTGAAGGCCGGGTTCGGGCAGCGGCGCAAGATGCTGCGGCGCTCGTTGGCCGGCGTGGTCGAGCCCGAGACTTTCGCCCGGGCGGGCGTCCGACCCGATGCCCGGGCCGAGGAGCTCTCGGTCGAGGAGTGGGGCAGGCTGGCGCAATGACCCGCGTGGTGGCCCCGGCCAAGCTCACCCTCTCGCTGGCGGTGGCCGGAGTCCGTCCCGACGGGTACCACGAGTTGCGGGCCGAGATGGTCGCCCTCAGCCTGGCCGACGAGCTGACCTTCACGGAGGGCGGGTCCGGTTTGACCGTGGTGGCAGACCCGGGGACCAGAGCGGGATCCCTGGCCGGGGAGGAGGGCAACCTGATTGGGCGGGCCCTGGCCGCAGTGGGACGCACGGCGGCGGTGCACGTCGTCAAGCGGATCCCACTCGGGGGTGGGCTGGGCGGAGGGTCCTCCGATGCGGCGGCGGTGCTGCGCTGGGCCGGCTGTGACGACCCCGCTATCGCCGTGGGGCTCGGCGCCGACGTCCCCTTCAGCCTGGCCGGGGGGCGGGCCCTGGTGGAGGGGATCGGGGAGCGCCTCACGCCGCTGGAGTTCGAAGCCCGCGACTTCCTCCTGCTGGTTCCTCCCTTCGGGGTCGACACCCCCCTGGTCTATGCCGCCTGGGACGCCCAGCCATCCGCCGAGGGCCCCAACCAGCTGACGGCGGCGGCGCTGCGGGTGGAGCCCCGGTTGGCGGCGTGGCGCGACGCTTTGGCAGAGCTGACCGGGTGCCGACCGACCCTGGCTGGGAGCGGTTCCACCTGGTTCGTCGAGGGAGGACCGGCCGCAGCAGCGGCCGGGGAGAAGCCCTGGCTGGAGAGAGGCGGAGAGCGGGCCCGCCTGGTGCGGGCCCACACGGTGCCGGCGGGCTGGGAAGGGGGGTGAGGGGGCGAAGTGTTGTCATACAGAATATAATCCCTGTATGACAATGCTCAGCTTCCGGGTGGACCAAGAAGACGCCGAGCGGGCTCAGACCTGGGCCGTCCGACTCGGCGTGGACCGTTCCGAACTCCTACGGGAAGCGCTTCGCCGCCACCTGCTCCGACTGGCCAGCGAGAATGATGCGGAGACCTGGGTGGCTCACCCTCTCGACGAGAACGAACGCTCGCTGGCGGCGATCGCAGATTGGGGGCCGGCCGAAGACTGGTCCGACTGGGCCGATGCAGCGGGGTGACATTTGGTTCGTGTCATCCCCTGGTGGCGACCGTCCCGTGGTTGTACTCACCCGTGATCCGGTGGCGGATCGCATCGGTTCGGTGGTGGTGGCAGCCCTCACCCGCACCCGACGGGGCCTGGTGTCCGAACTCGACCTGTCGTCCGAGGTCGACGGCGTCCCGAGCGACTGCGTCGTGAACTTTGACAACATCCACACCCTGCCAAGAGAAGTATTCCGTCGATGGGTCGCCACGCTCTCGGCCAGCAGGCTGGCGGAGGTCTGTCGGGTAATGGCGGCCGCGATAGGCTGCTGAAAAGGGCTACTTGCCCGCCCGGCGCTGCCAGCGGGTGGCCTTCAGCATCTTCTTGTGCTTCTTCTTGCGCATGCGCTTGCGGCGCTTCTTGATCAGTGATCCCATGTCCTGCGGCAGGCTAGCGGTCCCATGACCCGACTGCCAGGTCAGAGCTTCGGGGACGAGGCGGCTGGGAGGACCCTACGGTTCGTCGGCGCCTTCAGGGGGGCCCGCCACCGCCGGCAAGCGGATCGACAATCGGGCGCCCCCGGCAGGGTCGTTGTCGGCCTGAATGGTGCCACCCTCGGCCTTGACCACCTGGGCCACGATGGCCAGTCCCAGACCGGAACCGGGCAACCCTCGGGCGGCCGGGCTCCGGTAGAAGCGGTCGAAGATGTGGGGAAGGTCGGCCTCGCCGATCCCGGGGCCGTGGTCGTGCACCATCACGCACCCGTCCCGGCAGAGCACCGTCACCGTCTGCCCCGGCGGGCTCCACTTGCGGGCGTTGTCGAGCAGGTTCCCGACGGCCCGGGTCAACCGGTCGGCGTGTCCTTCCACCCAGCACGGTTCGGCCTCCAAATTGAAGGAGACCTCGTCGGCCCGGCCGTGGGTGATCTGCACGTTGACCGCGTCGCGCACCAGGAGATCCAAGCGGAGAGCCTCAGGAGCCGCCGGAAGCTGGTCACCCCGGGCGAGCTCGGCCAGGTCCCCGACCAGATCGGTGAGCTCCTGCATCTGCACCAGGACATCGTCGACCAGCACGGAGCGGTCCACTTGAGAGAGTTCGTCCACCCTCCGGATGACCTCGAGGTTGGTGCGCAGGCTGGTCAAGGGGGTGCGGAGCTCGTGCGACGCGTCCAGGACGAGCTGGCTCTGGGACCGGCGGGAGGACTCCAGGGCTTCCAGCAGGCGGTTGAAGGTGCGGCGCAACCTTCCCAGCTCGTCGGCCCCGCCGGGCGACAGGCGGCGGGAGACATCGGTGGCGGCGGCCAACTCCTCGACGGTGTCGGTGAGGGAATTGAGGGGGACAAGTGCGGTCCGGGCCACCAGCCAGCCCAGCAACACGGCCAGCAGCACGCCGATGGTGGCCACCGCGCCGAGCAGGAGGCCGAGCTTCTTCAAAATGGGGCCGACGTTGAGCAGGGTGGCGATCTGGAGCGCCCCACCGTCAACCAGGATGCCGGTTTCCACGGGAGTGCCCGGGCCGAGGTGTTCGACCAGCTCACGCAGCTGGTTGCCGCCGACATTCACGGTCACGAAGAAGGCAGGAGTCAGGCCGGCGGCTACGAGGCGGACTTCTCCGGTCACCGGAAGGCCGCCGCCTGACACGACCGCGCCGCTGGCGTCGATCACCTGGCCCTGGGTGGCGTTGGTGGTCCCGATCTGCTGGCCGCCCACGATCTTCTGTGCGGCGGTGGTCAGGGAATTGTCGGCCGCATTGAGGAGGGTGTTGCGTGCGGCCACGAAGGAGGCACTTGAGGCCGCCAGGACGGCGATGACGACGGCCACCGTGGTGGCCAGGACAAGCCGGGTGCGGAAGGTCACGGGTCGCGCAGCACGTAGCCCACGCCGCGCACGGTGTGGATGCAACGGCTCTCGCCACCCTCCTCCAGCTTGCGCCGGAGGTACCCCACGTAGACAGCGAGCGAATTGGTCCCCGAGTCGAAGTCGAATCCCCAGACCTGCTGGAGGAGGACCTCACGTGAAAGGACCTGCCGGGGGTGGCGCAGGAACATTTCCAGCAGGTCGAATTCAATCCGGGTCAATGTGAAGGAACGCCGGCCCCGCTGCCCCTCCCGGCTGGAGAGGTCCAGCGTGAGATCTCCCACCCGGAGAAGGCCGCCCTCGCCCTCGAAGCGCCGACGCAGGAGGGCCCGCAGCCGGGCCAACAGCTCAGCGAGGGCGAAGGGCTTGACCAGATAGTCGTCGGCCCCGGCATCGAGCCCCTGGACCCGGTCGTCAATCTCCTGGCGCGCGGTAAGCATGAGCACCGGGGTGTCGTCACCGGCGCTCCGCATGCGGCGGCAGACCTGGAGCCCGTCGAGGTCGGGCAGCTGCAAGTCGAGGACGAGGGCGTCGGGAGGGGTGAGCGCCAGTGCCTCGAGCGCCTCGCCCCCCGATGGCACGGTCGTCACGTCGTAGCCTTCCAGGCGCAGCGCCCGATCGATCGATCGGCGGACCGCCAGATCGTCGTCCACCACGAGGATGCGCACGGGGGAGAACCTACTGCGAGCGATGCCAGCGAACACGGCCGGGCGGGGTGTCTAACCTCTACCACGCACCGCCTCTTTCCGGGGTAGTTCAATCGGCAGAACGTCGGCCTTTGGAGCCGGATGTTGGAGGTTCGAGCCCTCCCCCCGGAGCGACCGCCTCTCACCGGTTGGTGGGTTTGTCCCGCTCGGCCAGTTCGGCCAGGTAGTCGTTGTACGCAGCGAGCTCCGCCTCCTCAGACGCGGTGGGGCTCTGGGGTGCCGGCGGGGCGGGAGCGTCACCGGCCTCGTGGACGAAGCGCCACCACATGTAGACGGCGTAGCCCGCGAAAAACGGCCATTCGAAGACGTAGGCCCAGCTCAGGTCGTTGCCTCCGAGGGCACGCTGCAATTGCCAGACGCACATGGCGATGAAGGTGGGCACGATGACGACGATCACCGCATGGAGGACCAGGGCCCGGCGTGAGAACCACATGCGTGGCGCCTACCCGCCGTCGGGGAAAAGGAAGTCCGTCAGTATTGCGGCCAGCTCCAGCGGTCGGTCGCCCTGGATGCTATGGCCGGCGCCCACCACCCCAACGACCGTGCAGGTTGGTTGGCGCCGCAGCAATTCCTCCACGTCCGCATCGTCCACCACCGACCAGGCGAGTCCCCGCACCAGCATGAGCGGGACGGCGATGCCCGAGATGGCGCTCCACCAGTCCCCGAACCCAGGGCGACCTCCGCCCTCGGCGGGCCGGAAACGGGCATAGCGCCACACCCAGCTGCCGTCCTCGCGCTGCACCGCGTTGTGCAGGATGCCCCGGCGCAACGACGACTCGCTCCGGGTCGGATTGTGCTCCATGGTGCGGGCCAAAAGCTCGTCGAAGCTGGGAAAGCTGGCCGGCCCGTCAATGAAGGCGGTGATGGGTGCCGACTTCTCCGGGTTCACCCCCGGCGTCACGTCGACAAGTACCAAGGAGCGGACGAGCGCGGGAGCGTGGGCGGCCAGGGCAATGGAGGAGATGCCCCCGAGTGACATGCCGACCACCCCGCGTGCCCCGGGGGCCAGCTCGGCCACGACGCGGGCCAGGTCCTCACCGTTGCTCTCAGCCGACAGCGAGCCCTCGGGACCCCCGTCGGAGTGTCCGTGGCCGGGTAGGTCGATGGCCAGGAGGGGCCGCCCCAGGGCGAGCGCAACCGTGTCCCAGGTGTGGGCATTCTGCGCACCGCCGTGCACGAGGACCAGCTCGGGCGGGGTGGTGCCCCAGACCAGGCTGGAGACCTTCCGCCCCGGCGCAACCTCGACGTCGACCCGGCGCACTTCTGGCGGTCCCGGGTAGGGCAGTCCGTACTCGGCTGCGTTCTCCGAAAAGAGCCCGAACTCGTCGTAGGGCATCACAGATTGCACAGTATCGGGCGAGATGCGCTCACCGGAGGCCTCAGACGGGCTAAGAATGACCCGATGCCCGAACGCCGCCTTTCCGCCGTGGTCCTGGCAGCGGGCGAGGGAACCCGCATGCGCTCAGAGCGTCCCAAGCCGCTCCATCTCCTGTGCGGCCGGCCCATGATCCTGCACGTGCTCGATGCCATGGCCGAGATCGACGTCACCCGGGTGGTGGTCGTGGTCGGCCATCGGGCCGACTGGGTCACAAAGACCCTGGTCCAGCACGCCCCCCAGTCGATGGAGATCGAATTCGTGGAGCAGGAGTCCCAGGCGGGCACCGGCGACGCGTTGGCGGTCGGGCTGACCGGCCTCCCCCACGACGACGAGGAGACGGAGGACGTGGTCGTGCTCCCGGGGGACACACCCCTCCTGCGCCCCCAGACACTGGCGGCCCTGGTGCGCCACCACCGGTTGGAAGATGCCAGCGCCACCCTCCTCACGGCCGAGGTGGACGATCCGAGTGGTTACGGGCGGGTGGTGCACGGCAAGGACGATGGGGTCTGCCGCGTCGTCGAAGAGGTGGACGCCACCGAGGAGGAGAAGGGAATTGTGGAGGTGTGCACCTCCATCTACTGCTTCCGGCGCAGTGTCCTGGCGCCCGCCCTCCGCCGGCTGACGCCGGCCAACGCGCAAGGTGAGTACTACCTGACCGACGCGGTGAGCGTCCTCTTCAACGCCGGCTACAGGGTGCGGTCATTGATCCTGCCCGACTCCATGGAGGCGGCGGGCGTGAACGACCGGGCCCAGCTGGCCGTGGCCGAAGCCGAGCTGCGCGACCGGATAAACGAAAGGTGGATGCGCCGTGGCGTGACCATGTGGGATCCCGAGCGGACCTATGTGGACGCCCAGGTCAGCCTGTCGACCGACGTGTCGTTGCTCCCGGGGGTGATCCTGCGTGGCCATTGCGAGGTGGGCGAGGGGAGTGAGATCGGACCGAACTGCGTCCTGACTGACACCACGGTCGGGAACCACGCGGTAGTGACCGAGAGCATCTGCGACCGGTCGACCGTGGGCGATGGCGCCCGCATCGGCCCATATTGCGTGCTGCAGCCGGGCGCAGAGGTGGGTCCCGGGGTGGTGGTGGCCCCCCACACGGTGGTTGACGCGTCTCTGACCTGAGGCAGGGGGGGTCCAGGGGAAGTAGCGTTGGAGACGTGGAGCTCATCCCGCGGCGCCGCCTTGAGTTGGTCTCAGGTCGTTCGCACCCCGCCCTGGCGCTCAGTATCGCGACCCACCTGGGAGTCGAGCTCGGTGAGGCCAACCTCCGCGAATTCGCCAATGGCGAGATCCACTGCAAATACGACATTTCCATCCGGGGCTGTGACGTCTTCATTGTGCAGACCCACAGCAGCCCCGTGAACGACTCGTTGATGGAGCACCTCATCATGATTGACGCCGCCAAACGGGCGTCGGCCAAGCGCATCACTGCGGTCTGCCCGTACTACGGCTACTCCCGCCAGGATCGCAAGTCGACCGGGCGCGAGCCCATCACCGCCAAGTTGGTGGCCGACATGTTCTCTGCCGCCGGTGCTGACCGCGTGGTCAGTGTCGACTTGCACTCTGGCCAGATTCAGGGATTCTTCAACACGCCGTTCGACCACCTCACGGCGGCGCCCGTGCTCGAGGCATACATGAAGAACAATTTCGGCAACGATGTCGTGGTGGTGGCCCCGGATGCCGGCCGGGTGAAGGTGGCAGAGCGCTACAGCCAGCACCTCGGTGTCGAGCTGGCCCTGGTCCACAAGACCCGACCCAGAGGCACCATCAACGAGGTCAAGGCGCGCCATGTCATCGGGGACGTCGAGGGGCGGCATTGCGTCCTCATTGACGACATGATCGACACTGCCGGCACCATCTGCGCCGCGGCAGAGCTCCTGGCTGATGCCGGTGCCTCGGAGATTTCGGTCATGGCCACCCACGCCATGTTCTCGGACCCCGCCGTCGACCGCCTGAAAGCCGCTCCCGTCTCACGGGTGATCGTCACCGACACCCTCCCGGTGGCCGAGGACCGCTACTTCGACAAGCTTGAGGTGCTGTCGGTCTCCAAGATCATCGCCGATGCCATTGACGCGGTCTTCGAGGACTCCTCGGTCTCCGAGCTGTTCGGCGGGGACAATCTGGTCTGAGGGCCCCGCTGGTGGGCCGGCCACGTTGGCGGCTACGATGGTTGCCCGTTCGCCGGAGGCCTCTGGGCCGGGCGCGCGCCAACGTTCTGCACCGTCTTGAGGAGATCCGTTATGGCCGATGTCACCCTTGCCGCCGAGGTAGGGCGTTCCCTAGGTTCGCGTGCCACGCGGCGCTTGCGGCGTGAGGGGAAGATCCCCGGCGTCATTTACGGGCACGGGACCGACCCGGTCGCCGTTGCCGTGGCCGCTCGGGAGCTGCGTATCGCCCTCAACGGCGAGGCCGGTGCCAACCAGCTCCTCTCGCTGGAGACCGGGAAGACCACCTACCTCACCCTGGCCCGCGAGATGCAGCGACACCCCATCGCCCAGACCGTGACCCACGTCGACTTCCAGATAGTGCGGCGCGACGAGGTCATCAGCGCCGACGTGTCCATTGTCCTCATCGGTGAGGCCCTCGAAGTGCACCACGGCGAAGGCCTGGTGGACCAGCAGATGTTCACCTTGCCGATCCGGGCCCTCCCGGCGGACATCCCGACCTCGGTGGAGCTCGACATCAGCGATCTCATCATTGGAGCGCAGTTGCGTGTCTCCGATCTGTCGCTGCCGGCGGGCGTGACCACCGAAGTCGACCCGGAGACGGCGATCGCCATCGGCCAGCCCCCACGTGTTGTCATTCTGGAGGCGGAGGTCGAGGGGGAGGCCGAGGCCGGAGAGGAGGGCCTCCCGCCGACCGAGCCCACCGCGGAGGCAGCGGAGCCTTCGGGCGCCGAGGGCTAGGTCCTGCGCAACCCCTTCCCCCGGTCCGAACGCCGGGGAGCCCCAGCGGATCTCCTGGTCGTCGGGCTGGGCAATCCCGGCTCCGAGTTCGCAGGGTCCCTGCACAATGCCGGGGCCGACGCCGTCGGGCTCCTGGCGGAGCGGACGGGGACGTCGCTGCGGGTGGAGAAGGGCCTACGGGCCAGGGTAGGTCTCGCCAAGGTGGGTGGCCGCAAGGTTGCGCTGGCCGTGCCCACCACCTACATGAACGAGTCGGGCACCGCGGTGCGGGGCCTGGTCAAGCGCTTCGGGATCAGCGAGCCCACCTCCATCGTCATCGTGCACGATGAGCTCGATCTCCCGCCGGGAACGGTGCGGATTAAGGCAGGCGGCGGCCTGGCCGGCCACAATGGTCTGCGCTCCATTCAGTCCCACCTGCACTCGGTTGATTTCCTGCGGGTGCGCATAGGGGTCGGCAAACCGCCCAGTGCCGCCGAGGGGGCCGACCACGTGCTCGGGCGCCCTCCCAAGTCGGTCAAGTACCTGCTGGGAGTGGCGGTGCAGACGGCAGCGGAGGCGGTCGAGCACATCGCAGCCGATGGGATCGAAGCGGCCATGCTGTGGTGCCACTCGCTGCCCTGAGGAAACAGGAAAACACCCTGTCTTCACCACCTTCGCATTGGGACACTCTGGCCAACCGCGTCCTGGTGCTGGCCCACATCGCCGAGGTCGAGGTCCTGGCCACATGCCGGACGTCATCCTGCGGGTGGTGAACATCTCCAACGGCAACCACGCCGTGCCACTGGACATTCTCACGGTGAAGGAAATGTGGATCACCAGGGGGCGGTGCTCTCCCCGCCGGTTGGTGCTCAGCGGGTTCCTGGTCGCACCGTGGATTGACGTGGTGCCGACCACGAGCTGACGGCGACAGATGCAACGCTCCACCAGCCTGCGAGACCGCCATGCTGCATGTTTGGGGCTCCGGCGCGGCGCCCCTGCATGGGGAGGCTGTGCCCGGTCCAACACGGTCCACCGGTCCCGAGCAGATATTGTGAGGGAACCCGCCTGGGAGAATTGGAGAGTCGATTCATGGCAACCGCCGCCAAAAAGAGGGTCGGGGTACTGGTTGTCGCTTACAACGCAGCTGGCACTCTCGCCAAGGTTCTGGACCGCATTCCGAGTGAGATCCGCGGTGAGATCGAGGAAGTGATTGTGAGCGATGACCACAGCCAGGACTCGACGTACCTGGTCGGACTGGGCTACCAACAGATCTCCGATCTGCCCATCACGCTGATCCGGCAGACAACGAACCTGGGGTACGGAGGAAATCAAAAGGCCGGTTACAACATGGCCATAGAGCATGGGCTCGACGTTATTGTCATGTTGCACGGTGATGGGCAGTACGCCCCCGAATCGCTGCCAGAGATTGTCGCCCCCATCCTCAAGGGAGAAGCGGACGCCGTCTTCGGTTCTCGAATTCTGATCAAGGGTGCGGCCCGCAAGGGCGGCATGCCGCTGTACAAGTACGTCGGCAACCGGATTCTGTCCCGGTTTGAGAACGCCGCACTCGGTACGGAGCTCTCGGAGTTCCATTCCGGGTACCGCGCCTACAGCGTGAAGGCGTTGGAGCAGATCCCGTTCGAGCAAAATTCGAACGGCTTCAACTTCGACACCCAGATCATCATCCAACTCCACGATGCCGGGATGCGCATAGTGGAGGTACCGATTCCCACCTACTACGGCGACGAAATCTGTTACGTCGATGGAATCGGATATGCAGCGGATGTGACCAAGGATGTGATCGCATATCGGTTGCACAAGGCCGGATTCGGTGACGGCAGTCGCATCGCGTTGAAGAACGAATATGAATTGAAGACCAGCGAGGACAGCTCACACGGCCGGATACTCAATATGCTCGGCACGCGTTCTCCGAGCAAGATCCTTGATCTCGGCTGTTCGGGAGGCCTCCTGGCGGAGAAGCTGCAGGAGATGGGGCACTTCGTGGCGGGCGTCGATGTCACCGAGCTCGAGAATGTCCATGAGCGCACCGGCATGTTCGTGAAGGCAGACCTCAACGGGGGCATTCCCCCCGAAGTCGGCAAGGAGTTCGATGTGGTCCTGGCCGCCGACGTCATTGAGCACCTCATGGATCCGGCCAAATTCCTCAGCGAGGTGAAGGAAGTGCTCTCACCTGATGGCCTGGCGATCTTCTGCGTGCCGAACATCGCCCACTGGTACCCCAGATTTCGGATGACATTCGGCTTGTTCGATTATGACCAGCGGGGCATCCTGGACCGGACGCACCTTCGATTCTTCACGCGACGCAGCGTCAGTCGGCTGGTCAAGCGGCAGGGATACTCAATCCGCAGGCTTCAAGTCGTCGGGCTCCCGCTCGATGCCCTCGGTGTGAGCAATACCAAAGGAAGATGGCTCCGACTGCTGGACCACTTGATGCTGGCGGTGTGGCCCACCATGTTCGGTTACCAATTCATCATTGAGGCCTCACTCAGCCATTGATCGTGGGCGCCCGCACGGCGTCATCAACTCAAGCAGCCAACAGGTAGAAGTACGTGAGTCCGACTGTGGCGATGGAGAACACCCACAGACCAACCACGGCTCCCCAACTTCGCACAATGGAGGCAAGGGCGAGAGCGAGGAGCGGTGCCACACACAGACCGTACCGACCACCGACCGATGGATCGGCACTGTAGGTATGCCAGACCCCGAAGCCGAGGACGATTCCCCCTACATAGAGGACGAGAAGAGAGAGCAAACCCAGCCAATGGGGCCATCGGCGTGGCGTGACGAAGATTCCCGTCAGACCGACGGCGAGGAATAGGTATTCCGTAAGGGTGGCTGTAATCGGTTGAAGATTGAGGGAGTCGAATGTACCGGCAGGTGTGCCTATTGCATTCGTCCGGAATGGCGCATAGCTACCCGCCAAAGGGTTGAGCATGGAGAGCGATTCCCGGGCGATGAGGGTCAACCCAACCGGCCCCGTCCGGAGCGCCGCGAACGAAGACAGTGTCTTGGGATTGATCAGGCTCAATTCGCGGTTGGCGATGATCCACCCCACGGCGCAGGCCGTGCACCCGAGGACGAGCGCACCACCGGTCGGTGTCCAATTGCTGAGCCAAGTGCCCCACTTCGGAACCGTCTCTGAAGATTGCGACCTCACCTCGGACCAACCGACGATGCCGAGGACTCCAGCCACGACCACCACGCACAGCGCATCGTCCAACTTGAAGGACGTGACCAGCACTCCGCCCACGAACAGGGTGGGAAATGTCCATCGTCCTGGTCTCTTCCAAGCCAGAATGCCGAGAAAGGCAACCAGAGCACCCGCGAACAGTGCCGGTGCATCGTTCGAAACTATGGAGGACTGGTAGACGACAGTCGGGGCACTGGCCAGAAGGAGAATCGGCGGAACTATCTTCCTCACCGGGAGTCCCAGCATTCGGCCCGTCATCCACAAGAGGAGCAGTGCAGTCGCGACCCAAAGTCCTCCTGTGGTGCGAGCGGCTGTCACCCCGTCCATGCCGAACACGTGCACACCAAGCCAACGAAGTGGCACTGTGGCCGCGTAGTAGGTCGGGGGCTGTTGCGCCTCGTACTGGTAGGGACCTCCCGGGTAGGTGTCCGGCTTGCCTGTTCCGGGGCACTTGAGGGGAGGCCCGTTCGCGGCAACGCCCCGGCAGGAGATCACGTGGACCGACGCCGGCAGCAACAGTTGGCCCAGTCGAGGGACGCTGCCGCCGGCGACGCGGTTCACGTAGTCGTACTGCACCGCCTCATCAATGGGGGAGAACCGGGGGTTCTCGTGAACATGAATGGAGATGAGCGAGATGGGAGCCACCACACACACCAAGATCGCGAGGATCAATACAGGGAACGATGGGAAGCACGTCCGGAAGAGCCCGGTGCGGGTACCGTGCTCGGTCGACAAGGAGGTAGCTGTGGAGTCTGCAGACATCATCTCGATCCTCGCCGGGCGCAGCGAATCACGGTAACACGCAGCAACGTTTGGGCTGTGGATCGGCCTGCGGTTACCGGGCATTCCTGGTCGGAAGCAATCGTCGCGCTGATTGAGGTCAGGTCACGGTGCCAGCAGGTAGGTGTACGTGAGTCCCAGGGTGGCCAACGAGAATACCCACAGACCGTAGACGGCCCATCGGCGACGGATGCTGGAAGCAAGCGCAAGAGCAAGGAGAGGTGCCACACAAAGGCCGTAACGTCCGGTGACGCCCGGATCATCCTTGTAGGTTCTCCAGACCACGAAGCCAAGGACGAGTCCCCCGACATAGAGAACAACCAGAGAGAGAACCCCTAACCAGTGCGGGCATTTTCGGGGCCTGACGACCAACCCCGCCAATGCGCCGGAAAGGAAAAGCAACTCCGTGAGAGTTGCCGTGACGGACTGCAGTTTCAGCGAGAGAGCAGAGCCGATGGTCGATCCGTCGGCATTGGTGCGAAACGGATGATATGAGCCGGTCAATGGATTCAGCATTTCGATGGATTCGCGCGCAATGAGCGAGAATCCGATGGACCCCTGGCGTCGAGAACTGAAAGCTTGGAATGTCCTCGGATCAACCAGGTTGAGGTGGGTGTCGATAAAGGTCCAGGCCAGGAGCATGAGCGCCGCTCCGGCCAGAAGCATCCCCCCGGAACGACCCCACTCCCGCAACCATGGCCGAGCAGAGGCTTGACGGGAGTCCCCCTCTTCTCTCAGTGCGGTCCAATGGGCGATGGCGAGGACGCAGGAGACGACCAAGACGGCAAGGACGTCATTGAGCTTGAATGAAGTGACGATCGCCGCGGCAACGAACATTGTCGGTGCCGTCCAGCGCCCGGGAGATCTCCACGCCAGTACCCCGAGGAAGGCCACAACAGACCCTGCGAACAGGGTGGGGATGTCGTTGGAGACGATGGAGGCGTGGTAGATGGCGACGGGCGCTGTGGCCAGGAAGAGGAGCGCCGGGATGAGGTGCCTTCTCGGGATTCCTGCAAGACATCCGGCCATCCACAACGCAAGAAGGCCGGCAGAGACCCACAGCACCCCCGGCGCTCGCGATGCCGTCAGGTTGCTCATGCCGAAGAGATGTACTCCGATCCAGCGGAAGGGGACTGTTATCGCGTAGTAGGAGGGCGGCTGCTGAGCCTCGTACTGGTATCCACCTCCCGGGTACGACCTCGGTGACCTGGTCCCCGGGCAGGGCGGCAACCTCGGGTACTCCAGAGCCATTCCTGTGCACGACATCATTTTGAGGGTCGATGGAAGCAAGTATTGGCCAAGGCGGGGCATGCTCGCATCGGCCATCCGACTCACGTAGTCGAATTGTGCCGCCTCGTCGATGGGGGATACGCGAGGGTTCTCCGCAATGCGTATCGCAATGAGCGAGGTCGGTATGACTACACAGACCAAAAGTGCAAGGAGCAATGCCGTGAACGTCGGGAAGCACCGCTTTATCACCCCCCGAGGAAAAGCGTATCCCGAGGGAATGTGCACCAAGTCCGGCACCCCCGAGCTCACGCCACACCACGGTTCATTGAGCAAGTCAAGGTAACACGCGACGCCAGATGGGTGCTCTCCTGGCACGAAGAGTGAAAGGCCAAGTGCCGGATCGGCCGCCGGATATCACCGGAACCAGCGATAGTCTGGAACGAGTGACCAGGACAATGCTGCATTCTCACGGCGACTGCAGGCGTTCTCGACCACGGTGGTGATCATGTCGACGATTCGGACCGTACAAATCGAACTACCCATCCATTGACTGTCCTGGACACCGGTACCCTTCGTGCGATTCCGGAGCTCCTCCGCGTCGATCCGGCGCTTGCCGTGCTGTTGGGTTCAGCCGATTCGCGAATGGCTGTGCCTGAGGCTGCACAAGCCGTGGTGGTTGCCGCCCTGGCCAACTTCACAGAGCGATCGCCGATTGTCGTAGTCACGCCGACCGCAGTTGACGCCGAACGTCTGGCCGATGACCTGACCTGCCTGACCGGAGTGCCTGGCGACTCCAATCAAGACGCAAGTGACGTGGCAGGAGCCCTGAAAGGGTCGGTGGCGGTGCTGCCGCCTTGGGAGACCCTGCCGTTCGAGCGGGTGAGTCCCGAGGTCGAGACGATGGGGCACCGACTGGCCGTTCTTTGGAGCCTGGGCGGCGAGGACAGCGTGGACCAAATACCCCAGGGTCCCAGGGTGATCGTGGCGCCCATCCGAGCCATGTTGCAGCGCCTGGCCAGCGGGCAGGTGGCGGCACCCATCTGCGTACGCAAGGGGAAAGTTGTCAACCAAGAAGATCTGATCACGCAGCTGGTGGCGATCGGCTACCGCCGTGAGCACCAGGTCGAGCACCGCGGGGAGATCGCAGTACGTGGCGGGATCGTCGACGTCTTCCCGTCGACATCAGATGTCCCCGTCCGCATCGATCTGTGGGGTGATGAGGTAGATCGGCTGACGGAGTTCTCCGTGAACGACCAACGTTCGTCGCACGAGGTCGGTGCGGCAATGTTCTTCGGCTGCCGAGAGCTCCAGCCCGACAAAGAAGTCCGTGCAGCCGCCGAGGCACTGTCGACGACCCAACCTTGGGGAGAATCACAATGGCAGCGCCTGGCCCGGGGCGAGCACTTCGACGGGATGGAGTCCTGGTTGCCCTTCATCATTTCCCGAGAGATCCTGCTGCCTGATCTGCTCCCATCACGTGCCCAGGTCGTATTGTGCGAGCCTCGGAGAATTCGGGACCGGGCAGTCCAGCTGCTCGAGGAGGAGGAGGCGCTGGCCGAGACCCTGGCCTCGACCTGGGGTGCAAGTGGGCAGTCGAAGGTGGCTTTCCCCCGACTCCACCTGCCCTTCGATCGGTTGCTCCAGGAGTGCGCGGCAGGAGTCATATCCATGCCGACCGTGCCCGACAGCCATTCGGCCATGGCGATGCCTGTTCGTGGATTCAACCCGGTCGCCGGCGATCCGAGTCGGCTTGCCGGTCAAGTGACCGAGCTGGTCGAGAGCCGATACTCGGTCACCCTGTGTGCCGCGACCCCTCCGGGGGCTGTGAACCTCTCTGCTGCCTTGGCCCAAGAGGGCGTGCACGCTCCCGTGCTTGGGGCGGCCAGTGCCGACGCTGGCGCGGCCGTCGTGGTGGCATCGATCAACACCGGATTCATCCTCCCCGGTTGCAGGGTGGCGGTGCTTTCGGAGACAGATGTGACCGGCCGGCGCGTGCCCCATCGGCGGGCCCGTCCGCGGGCGCGCTCGACTGACGGCTTCTTCGACGATCTCGCTGTAGGGAGCTTTGTCGTGCACCGGCAGCATGGCGTAGCAAGGTTTGAGGGCGTCACGTCACGGACCATGGGGGGAACGACCCGGGACTACCTGATTCTGCAGTATCGAGGTAGTGACCGGCTCTATCTTCCGGTGGACCAAATTGAGGCGATCACTGCGTACAGCGGTGGGGAGGCCCCGACGCTCTCAAAGATGGGTGGCGCGGATTGGCAGCGCACACGGGCCAAGGCACGGCAGGCGGCCGGCGAGGTGGCCGAAGAACTGGTTCGCCTCTACCGCCGCCGTCTGTCCGTCGATGGCTTCGCGTTCGGCCCCGATACTCCATGGCAGGCGGAGATGGAGGCAGCGTTCGGGTTCGTGGAAACCGACGATCAGTTGAAGGCGATCGCCGACGTCAAAGCCGACATGGAGCAACCGCGGCCCATGGACCGCCTCATCTGTGGTGACGTCGGCTTCGGCAA
>DATLSH010000038.1:0-57528 GCA_035534235.1 Acidimicrobiales bacterium
ATCTGCTTGTCGATCTTGCGCCGGTACTCGTGCAGCGTCTTGGGCGAGCGACCCATCCGCTCACCGTGGGCGGTCCACTCGTCGAGCAGGACACCGAAGGTCGCCGCCGTGCCACCGTGCTCGCCCCGCTCCACCTCGGCCACCAGAGTGGCCAGTTGCTTCGCTGCTTCGCGCTTGCCGGCTCCGGCCTCTCGACGGGGCGCCGTGTAGATACGGCTGAACTGCTTCGGTTTGCCCGTGACCGGGTCCTTGCCGAGGAATACCCGGAGCTCCCATCGACCCGGTGCTTTTTCCCGCATCGTCCCCGCCACAGAAAAGATTGTAGGGACACTGTAGGGACAGCGCCAATTCTCACACTCGACGAAAGTGGCTGTAAGCCTTTGAACTGGACCTTTAGTGGCGCCCCCGGCAGGATTCGAACCTGCGCACACGGTTTAGGAAACCGATGCTCTATCCCCTGAGCTACGGGGGCGGGGAGTGGAAACCGACCGGGCGAACCGCGCCCGCGGTACGTCCGCCCACCAGCGTACCTGCAGTTCAGGTGGGTCCCAGGAGCCACTCGGGCCGGCCTGGACCACTCCCCTTCTGCCCCCGCTGGCCTCGCGGTTTACCGACCACCTTCCGGGGATCTATCCTGGGAGCGGGTAAACGGCCTCCGACAGATGTCGGAGCACGTGCGCTGCGCCTCCGCCGTATGGCCCGCACCAGGTCTGCGCGCCCGCGCACGTGGAATCCGACCAACACCAACAAGGAGTTGCCATGCCTACCCCGCAAACCCCCCTGCCCTTCAAGGTGGCCGACCTCTCAGAGGCCGAGTACGGCCGCAAGGAGATTGTCATGGCCGAGCACGAGATGCCCGGCCTCATGGCCATGCGGGCCGAGTTCTCGGCCAGCCAGCCCCTGGCCGGCGCCCGCATCACCGGCTCCCTGCACATGACCGTCCAGACCGCCGTGCTCATTGAGACGCTCACCGCCCTCGGTGCCCGCGTGCGCTGGGCCAGCTGCAACATCTTCTCCACCCAGGACCACGCGGCCGCGGCGGTGGCCGTGGGACCCGACGGCACCGTGAAGAATCCCGCCGGCGTGCCCGTCTTCGCCTGGAAGGGCGAGACGCTCGAGGAGTACTGGTGGTGCACCGAGCAGGCGCTGCTGTGGCCGGGCGAGGGTGGGCCGAACATGATCCTCGATGACGGGGGCGACGCCACCCTCCTCGTGCACAAGGGCGTCGAGTTCGAGAAGGCGGGCTCGGTGCCCGACCCCGCCACGGCCGACAACGAGGAATTCGAATTCGTGCTGGCCCTTCTCGGCCGCAGCCTGGCCGAGGACCCGCAGCGCTGGACCTCCATCGCCAACGGCATCAGGGGCGTGACGGAGGAGACCACCACCGGCGTCCACCGCCTCATCGACATGGCGAAGAAGGGGGAGCTCCTCTTCCCCGCCATCAACGTCAACGATTCGGTGACCAAGTCGAAGTTCGACAACAAGTACGGCTGCCGCCACTCCCTCGTCGACGGCATCAACCGGGCCACCGACGTGCTGATCGGCGGCAAGGTGGCCGTCGTCTGCGGCTACGGCGACGTCGGCAAGGGATGCGCCGACTCGCTCAGTGGGCAGGGTGCACGGGTGGTGGTCACCGAGGTCGATCCCATCTGCGCCCTCCAGGCAGCCATGGAGGGTTTCCAGGTGACCACCCTGGAGGACATCCTCCCCGTGGCCGACATCTTCATCACCACGACGGGCAACAGGGACATCATCACGGCTCAGCACATGGCCGCCATGAAGCACCAGGCCATCGTGGGCAACATCGGGCACTTCGATCATGAGATCGACATGGCCGGGCTGATGAAGACGCCGGGTATCGAGCGCATCAACATAAAGCCGCAGGTCGACAAGTGGGTCTTCCCCGACGGCCACGCGGTCATCGTCCTCTCCGAAGGCCGACTGCTCAACTTGGGCAACGCCACCGGGCACCCCAGCTTCGTGATGTCCAACTCGTTCACCAATCAGACGATGGCGCAGCTGGAGCTGTTCAACCAGAGCGGTCAGTACGTCAATGACGTCTACGTGCTCCCGAAGCACCTCGACGAGAAGGTCGCCCGTCTGCATCTGGACGCCCTGGGGGTCAAGCTCACCGAGCTCTCGCCGGAGCAAGCCGATTACATCGGCGTGCCGGTGAGCGGCCCCTACAAGCCGGACACCTACCGGTACTGAGCAGCCGCAAGGGTCCGCTCAGCGCAAGCCGGCGAACAGGTCGTCCTCGGGTACGGGTGCGTTGGTCGAGTCGACGACCCGCACGAAGCTCTCGGACCCCATGACGGTGGTGAACAGCTTCTCCCCCATTTCGAGGAAGAAGATGTTCTCGCTCTGGCTGGCGTGCGCGGCGAGTGAGGCGTACTTGCGCCCGGCCACCGCACTGCAGTCGATGGTGGTGGTGATGAGCTC
Organism: Acidimicrobiales bacterium; assembly: GCA_035534235.1. Taxonomy (GTDB): domain Bacteria; phylum Actinomycetota; class Acidimicrobiia; order Acidimicrobiales; family RAAP-2; genus Bog-473. The sequence continues at coordinate 2,443 of DATLSH010000038.1, forward strand.
GTCCGGCGTGCCGAAGTCTGGGTTCTCCTCAACACTTATGGGGCTCTCAATCCCGGCCTCGGCCAGGATCTCGCCGAAGCCCCGGAGCAACGAGCGCGCCACCGCGGTGTAGTACAGCTTGGACGGGATGCCGCACCGGGCCATGGCGGCATGGGTGATCCGGTTGGCCTGAATGTGGTCGGGGTGGCCGTAGAAGCCGTTCTCGTCGTAGGTGACGACCACTTGGGGCTCGTACTTGCGCATGAGACCGGCCAACCGTTCGGCCGCCACCTCCACCGGAGCTTGCCAGAACGAGTCGGGCGCCTCGTTCTGGGGCCAGCCCTCCATGCCCGAGTCGCGGTAGCCCAGGAGCTCCAGGTGGGAGACCCCGAGGACCTGGCAGCTCGCCTCAAGCTCCTGGCGCCGCAGCGGGACCACCACGCTCTCGTCGTGGGCCGGGTCCTCCGGCTTCACCCCTCCGGGCGCGTCGCCGAACTCACCGTTGGTGCAGGTGACCAGCACGGTGCGGATCCCCTCGTCGGCGTAACGGGCCAGGATGCCGCCGGTGCCGATGGCTTCGTCGTCGGGATGGGCGTGCACTGCCATGAGCGTGAGCGGTCGGTCGGGCATCACCAGGAGCGTAGGGGACCAGCGGTGTACGTCAGGCGGGAGCTCAGGCGTCCATCTGCAACAGCCGGGCCGCCCCGTCGAAAAAGCCCGGGCTGGCCCACCGGCGCGTGCGGCGGCAGAAGTCCGCCAACCACGTCCACTCGGCCGCCACGCCCGGTGACGCCGCCGCCAGCTCGCACTCGTTGGCGTAGGTCAGCGCGACGAATTGGGTGAGGGGTGCCGCAGCCGGCGTGTGCTCGGCGCCGGTGAAGCGATCGCGGAACCTCAGTTCGCCCGGTGCGGTGCCCGGCGCCTCAAGCTGGGGGTAGAAGTGGTCCCGGTCGCAACTTGCGTAGAAGTAGACGATCGCTTCGGCCTCGGCGCCGACGGCGGCTGCCAGGACGGGCCGGTCCACCAATTCCAGGAGGTGGGGCTCGAACCCGTCCGTGCCGTAGGTGGCGTGGCCCAGCGCCGCCAGCGCCAGCACCTCCGAACCGCCCCAGTCGCGCACCAGGCTCTCGACGCCGATCAGGTGGCTGTAGAGGTCACCGAAGAGGTGCGGCGTGTGGCGCGTCCCCCGCCCCATCAGGAAGTCCAGCGCGGCCGCCCTGCGCTCCTCTTCGGTGGTCACGTCTGGAGGTCCCCGACGGCACCGGCCAGCAGCATGAGTTCCTCCCGCCAGTCGGTTGGCGGCGCCAGCGGCCGCACAATGAATTTGGAGAAGCCGACGTCGAGGAAGCGCAGGATGAACCCGCGCAACCCTGCGGGGCCCGAGGGGATGAGCTGGGCCAGCGGCCGCCCTCGGGCCCGTCGGGCCAGGGCGGGAGGTGGGTCGGCGTCAAGGTCGAGCCCCACCGGCGCGTAGGCGATGCTCACGCCGAAATGTTCGGGGCTGATGGCCCGCCCGTGCCCACCCGCCACGTCGTCGATCACCTTCTTGCCGGCCGCCGCCTCTTCCGGGGTGCACAGGGCCGGGATCCACCCGTCGCCCAGGCGCCCGCAGCGCTCGAGCGCCGCCGGCAGGTTGCCGCCCAGCCATACGTCGAACGGATCCTGCACCGGGCGGGGTGAGACCGAGACGTCGCGGAAGGAGCCTGCCACCCCGTCGTGGCTCACCACCTCCCCCGCCCACAGGCGGCGCAGCACCGGGAGCGCATCCTCCATCATGGCGGCGCGCTCGGGGGCCGGGATGCCGATGGCGTGCCGCTCCCCCCCGCTGCTGAGCCCGGGGACGAAGGTGAGCAGGAACCGGCCGCCGGAGAGCAGGTCGAGGGTGGCCACCGCCTTGGCCAGCCACACCAGGTTCCGCCCCGGCAGCAGCATGGTGGTGCCGATCTTCAACCCCGGGTACGCCCCCGACAGCCAGGCCAGGCCCACCAGGGGGTCCGGCCCCGGACGCGACAGCACTTCGGGCAGCCACAACGAGTCGAAGCCGCTCTCCGAGATCCCCTGCCCGAGCGCCGTCATGGCGGCCGGACCGAGGCTCTCCCCACCGGCGCTGATGCCGATGCGGACCTTCACTGACCTCCCCCAGGTGCATCGGCCAGGGCGCGGATCGCCCGCTCCAGCCCGGCGTCGTCGATGTCGTAGTGGGTCACGAACCGCATCGTCTCGGGGGCGATGGTGCCGGCCAGCACCCCGTGGTCCTGCAGATGAGCCACCAGCTTGTCGGGCTCGGGGTGGAAGAAGGTCACGATATTCGTGCGGACCGAGCCTTGGCGCACCCCGCACTCCGGCCAGCGCTGGACCACCGCGTCGGCCAGGCGGGCGGCCCGGGCGTGGTCCTCGGGCAGGCGCCCCACCATCTGGGTCAGCGCCACCAGGCCTGGCGCGGCCAGGACGCCGGCCTGGCGCATGGCACCACCGAATCGCTTGCGTTCCAGTCGCCCCTGGCCGATCACGTCCGTCGGTCCGGCCAGGAGGGAGCCCACCGGGGCGCCAAGGGCCTTGGACAGGCAGCACATCACCGTGGTGGCGGGCGCGGCCCACTCGGACGCCGGGACCCCGGTGGCCGCTTCGGCGTTGAAGAGCCGGGCGCCGTCCAGATGGATGGGCACGTCCCCCGCCGCGGCCGCCACCGAAGCGAGCCGCTCCATCGCCCAGGGTGAGCCCGAGGCGGCCATGTGCGTGTTCTCAATGCTGATCAGCGACACCACGGGCTGGTGATGGGCCGCCCCCAGCCGCGCCCGCACCACGTCTGCGGCGGCGATCATGCCGTCCCCGTCGTCCACGGTGTGGAACTGGATGCCGGCGTTGCGGGCGGCGGCGCCGTACTCGAAGGCCACCACGTGCTGGCGCCGCCCGGCCACCACCGCCGTGCCGGGTGTGGTCAGCACACGGAAGGCGATCTGGTTGGCCATTGTCCCCGAAGGGACGAAGAGCGCAGCCGGCTTGCCCACCCGTTCTGCGAAGGTCTCCTCAAGAGCCCGCACCGTGGGATCCTCGCCGTAGTCGTCGTCGCCCACCACCGCCTCGGCCATGGCGCGGCGCATGGCCGGTGTGGGCCGGGTGACGGTGTCACTGCGCAGGTCGACCAGATCGGTCACGATACGAGCCTAACGGCGCACGGTTCCCGTGCACCGCTGCCAGCCTGCGCCGTTAACATCGTGAAGTGACCACTCCTCCGGGGCCGGAAGCAGGCTCGAACCAACCATTTCCCGCACCGGCCCCCTCCATCCACGAGTTGCTCAACGTGGAGGTGGTCGAGGCCGGGCCGGAGCGCGTCGTGCTCCGCCTGCCGGTGGACTGGAAGGTGCACCAGCCCTACGGGATCCTCCATGGCGGCGTCTCCGCCCTGCTGGCCGAGTCGGCCGCCAGCTACGGCGCCGCACTGGCCGCGGGTCCCGACCACGGGGTGGTGGGCATTGAGCTCAACGCCAGTCATCTCCGATCGGTGCGGGACGGGCACCTGACGGCGGTGGCCACCCCGGCCCGGGTCGGCCGCACGGTGCAGGTATGGGCCATATCGCTGTCCGACGACGAGGGCCGGGCCATCTGTGAAGCCCGCTGCACAATTTCGGTACTGGCCACGCCGGGCGGTCCCACCGGCGCCCCCGGCACCGTCAGTGCCCGTCCGGACGCGGAGTAGTCACCACCACGGACGCGACGTAACATGACGGGGTGACGCCGGCCGCAAGCGGAGCGCTCCGACCGACCCTCGGATTGATCCTTCCCACCACTCTGGAGAAAGAATTCCCTGCTGGAACGGGTAATACCTTTGGTGCTACCCCCGGGACGGCGGCCGAGCTGACGGAGATATGCCGGCAGGCCGAGGCGACGGGCGCCGACTCGCTGTGGGCCGTGGACCACCTCTTCTGGCCCCAGCCGATCAATGAGGCACTGACCACCCTGGCCATCGCCGCGGCGGCCACCAGGAGGCCCATCCTGGGTACCTGCGTGCTCCAACTCCCGCTGCGCCACCCGGCCGCCCTGGCCAAACAGGCTGCGGCGCTCCAGCTGCTCTCCGACGGGCGCTTCATTCTGGGCCTGGGCGTGGGGAGCCACGAAGGTGAGTACCAGAGGGCCGGGGTCGACTTCCACCGGCGCGGCCGCCTGATGGACGAGGGCATCGCCGCCATGCGCGAGGCCTGGGCCGCCCCACCCGAACCTGAATCCGCCTACCGGCTGGAGCCGGTCTCGCCCCGCGTCCCGATTTGGATCGGCGGGGCCAGCCCGGCTGCCATCCGGCGCACAGCCGCGGTGGCCGACGGCTGGGTACCGCTCTTCATCAGCGCCGCAGAGTACGGACCGGCGCTGCGCACCCTGCGCCAGGAGACCGAGAGGGCGGGCCGGGACCCCGATGCCGTGGAGCCCGCCGTCGTCGTCTTCGCCCGCGTCGGCCGCGACGGTGAGGCGCAGGAGCGCGGCATCCGGTGGCTCTCCGAGCTGTACGGCATCCCCGGCAAGGCGTTCGAGCGCCACCTGGTGGCCGGGACGTCGGAGATGTGCGCCACCTCGCTTGCTCGGTTCGTCGAAGCCGGGGCCCGCCACATCGTCATCATGGTGGCCGGTGCCAACGCCGTGCAGCACTTCGGGTACCTGCGCTCGGCGTTCTTGGCCCGCGCTGAGACGGTCTTCTCCGGGGTGCCCGTGTGAACGGCGCCCCGTGAGGTCAGTCCGATGAGCAGCCCGGACATCGCCATCCTGGGCACCGGCATGACCGACATGAGCCGGCGTGATCTCTCGCCCGAGACCATGGCCTACCAGGCCGTGCACGAGGCATTGGGCGACGCCGGGATCTCCCCGGACGAGCTCGGGCTGGTCATCATGGGCAACGCCATGGCCGGACGGTTGAGCGACCAGGCCTGCGTGCGCGGCCAGGCCTGGCTCCGCAAGGCGGGACTGGGCGAGGTGGGCATCATCAACGTCGACAACTCGTGCGCCGGTGGGAGCTCCGCCCTGCACCTGGCCACCCTGGTGGCTGCGGCGCAGGACCGGCCGGTGTTGGCGCTCGGGGTGGAGAAGATGTGGACCGGCAACCGGGCCGAGACGATGGCCGGGATTGAGGACGGCCTGCCATCGGACTACCGGCACGACCTGCACGAGCGCCGCCACGCCGACGACAACCCGGCCGGGAGCATCCTCATGGGGCTCAACAACTCCTGGGCCCAGCGCATCATGAACGACAGCGGGGCCACGCCCCGACAGATCGCCTCCGCCGCGGTGAAGGCCTTCGACCACGCCGCGCGCAACCCCCTGGCCCAGTGCCAGCGCACCACCACCATTGAGGAGGTCCTCGAATCGCCCCAGGTGGCCGGGGTGCTCACCCGGCTCATGTGCAGCTCGTTCACCGACGGGGCCGCTGCAGTCGTAGTCGGAGGGCCGGCGGTGCGGGCACCGGCGTCGGCCCCGCGTATCATCGGGTCGGTGGCCCGCTCCGGCAACGGCATGCTCGACTACCACGACCGCCTGGCCCAGGCGGCCGCAACCGCCTGGGAGGAGTTCGGCTTCGGTCCCGACGACGTCCAGATGATTGAGCTCCACGACGCCACCGCGGCCGAGGAGCTCTACGCGCTCGAGTCGCTCGGCTTCTTCGGGCCGGGCGAAGCCGGGCCGGCGACCGAGGCGGGACGGACCGGGGTCGACTCGCCCGGCCTGGTCGTGAACCCCAGCGGTGGGCTGGTCGGGCGGGGGCACCCGCTCGGCGCCACCGGGCTGGCCCAGGTGGTGGAGCTGGCCGCGCAATTCCGGGGCCGGGCCGGGGATCGCCAGGTGAGCGGCGCTCGCCTGGGGGTGGCCGTGAACACCGGCGGCATCATTGACGGCGATGCCGGCTTCGTCGGCATTCACGCGGTCCGGGCCGGATCTGGCACCGCGTGACGGGCATCCGGATCACGGGTTGGGGCATCGCCCTGCCCGACAAGGTGGTGACCAACGACGACCTGGCGCTCACCATCGACACCAGTGACGCCTGGATCGTCGAGCGCACCGGCATCCGCCAGCGCCACATCGGGGGTACGACCTCGGGCCTGGCCGTCGAGGCCGGACAGGCGGCGCTGGACTGCGCCGGGCGGACGGCCGGGGACATCGCCCATCTGGTGCTGGCCACCACCACGCCCGACGGCATCGTCCCGGGGACGGCGCCCAGCGTGCAGGACGCGCTGGGTATCAGGGGTGGGGCCTTCGACCTCAACGCAGCCTGCTCCGGCTTCGTCTACGGGCTGGTGGTGGTGGCCGGCCTGATAGCGGCCGGCTCGGGCCCGATCCTCCTCATCGGCTCGGAGACCCTGTCGAAGATCACCGACATGGAGGACCGCTCCATCGCCATCATCGTGGGCGACGGGGCCGGGGCGGTTGTCGTCGAGCCGGTCGAGGGTGCGGGCGGCCTGCTGAGCTGGAACCTGAACTCGGACGGTTCGCTGCGCCATCTGCTCAAGTGCGAGTTCGGCGGCACCCTCTTCATGGACGGCAAGGAAGTCTTCCGCAAGGCCGTGCGGGTGGTGGTCGAGTCGGCCGAGCGGGCCATGGCCGACGCCGGGTTGGTTCCCGACGACATTTCGCTGCTGGTGCCCCATCAGGCCAACCTGCGCATTATTCAGGCCGCCTGCCAGCGGTTGGGCATCCCCGAGGAGCGAGCGGCCGTGGTCATCGACCGCTACGGCAACACCTCGTCGGCCTCCATCCCCCTGGCCCTGCACGACGCCGTCACCCACGATCGGGTGCACGACGGGGACAACCTCCTCCTCACCGGGTTCGGTGGGGGCATGACCTGGGCCAGCGCCGTCCTGCGCTGGGGCGGGTGAGCGCCCGGCGCTCCACCCCCCTTCCGGATCCCACCCTGGTGATCCTGGCTGCAGGGCGGGCCCGGCGTTACGGCGGCTGCAAGCCCCTGGCCCCGGTGGGGTCCCACGGTGAGGCCGTCATCGACCTGGTGGCCAGCGACGCCCTGGCGGCTGGCTTCGCCACCATCGTCCTGGTTCTCGGCCCCGGCACGGGGTCGGCCATCCGCTATCACGTGCAGCACACGTGGCCCCGCAGCATCGACGTGCGCTTCGCGCTCCAGCCGGCGCCGTTGGGCACCGTCCACGCCGTCCTGTCCGCCTCGGACCACGTGGGCGACGCACCCTACGGGGTGGGGAACGCCGATGACATTTACGGACAGGCCGGGTGCGCCCTCCTGGCCCGCCACCTCAAGGGCGAAGGGGCGACCAATGCCCTGGTGGGGTACCGCCTGGCCGACGCCGTGATCGGCCATTCCCCGGTGACCCGGGGCATCTGCCGCCTGTCCGCCGACGGTCGGCTGGAGGGCGTCGATGAGCGGCGCCAGGTCACCCCCACCGCCGACGGCGGGTTCGTGTCCGACGACGGGCGCCAGCCGCGGCTGCTCTCCCCCGACTCCCGGGTCTCCATGAACCTGTGGGGCTTCACCCCCGGCTTCCACCGCACGTTGGGGGAGGCCATGGCCGCGGCTGTCGGCGCCTCGGAGGAGGCCGAGGTCCTCCTGCCCGAGGTGGTCGCCCGGTCCCTCGACTCCGAGTCGTTCACCGTGCTGAGTGCCCACGGGCGCTGCATCGGGGTCACCCATCCCGACGACCTCAAGCTGGTGCAATTGGAGCTGGACCGCCAGGTGGCAGGCGGTGAGCGCCCGGCCAAGCTCTGGGCCGCCGCCGGCTGACCTCGCGGCCGGGCTGACCTGACCCCGGACGCGACGCAACCCCGAGTAACCGATCGGCCGAAGCCTCCCGTGCTCCTCGGGGCTACGTCTGCGATGAGCCGCTGGCATCGTGCCGGGATCGTGTCGGACAATCCCAACCCGGGCCGGGTCCGGCAACTCCAGGGAAGCCACCGTTCCACACCACGGACCATCATCGAACGGACCCTTCCACCCGCTCCGGCCGCGAGCCCCTTGCGGGACTCAAAGCCGACCCTCGATCCGGCCTTGCGGCTTTCTCTCGGCCACCATCTGTTCCGCCTTACGGCTTCCCTTCCGGCTTCCCGCACTCCCACCTTGCGGCGGTCGCTTGGGGTTCGGCGGGCTTTCGTCTCCGAACTGACGACAGGTTGCGCCTCCCGTCACCGAAGGTCAATGGCATTTCGCGAAATCCCGATGTTCTCCCCACCTTTTCGCCGGTCATCCCCAAGGTGGGACGAGAACATCCCCAACTCTTCCCCATGCCGGGCCGTGTCACCCGGTGGCGCTGGTGAGGTCAGCCAACGCGAAGCCCAGGGTCAACGCGGCCGATTGCAGCTGGTGATCACTGGTGGCGAGCACCAGATCCGGGCCCGCCATCACCTCGGCCGAGGCCAGGTGGACGGCGTCGTAGCCACGCAGACTCAGGGTCTCAGCCAGTTCACCCGCCCGGCTCACCAGGTCGGGCGTGACCTCGACGTGGACCAACCTCGTCATCAACGGCCTGAGACCACGGACCGCACCTCGAAGCATCGATTGATCGAGACGACCGGCCCGCCAGGCCGCGGCGAGAGCGGCTCGCGCTTCCACGTAGGCCAGTCGGGATGAGACCACCCGATCGGCCTCGTGCCACAAGCCGGTAGTGGCTCGTGTGGTTTCCTCCGCCACGACCATCGGCACCAGTGCCGACGTGTCGAAGTAGACGTTCAACGGCGCTGTTCGGCCACGAGATCGCTCACGGGCCCGTAGCCCTTCACGGGCCGGGGTAGGGCCCTCGCTGTCGGGTCGGCCGCCGGCGTCACGCGACCTTCAGCGATGAGCCGGTCAATGGTCCGGCCGCCGGCCATGGGGACGAGACGGGCCACGGCGGTGCCCCGGTCGGTGACCACCACTTCGCCGCCGGCCCGCACCAGTTCGAGATAGTCACTCAGGTGATTCCGAAGCTCTCGGATTCCCACATCCATACCACTAAGCGTACACATCTTGCCTCCATATGCGTACACAGACGCCCCGTCACGGGAAGGAACGGTCGCATTGTCCGCAACGAGTGGCGCCTAAGCCGGCCGCTCCGGGCCGCTCAGAGCGGGGTGACGTAGGCCCCCGTGATCCCCCCGTCGACCAGGAAGGTCGACGCCGTGATGAACGACGAGTCGTCGGAGGCCAGGAACGCCGCCGCCGCCGCGATCTCGCTGGCCTCGCCGAAGCGGCCCATGGGGATGTGCACCAGGCGCCGGGCCGCCCGCTCAGGGTCCTTGGCGAAGAGCTCCTGCAGGAGCGGGGTGTTCACCGGGCCGGGGCACAGGGCGTTGACCCGCACTCCCTGGCGGGCGAACTGCACCCCCAGCTCGCGCGACATGGCCAGGACGCCACCCTTGCTGGCCGTGTAGCTGATCTGGCTGGTCGCCGCCCCCATCAGGGCCACGAAGGAGGCCGTGTTGATAATAGAGCCGCCGCCCCGGGCCAGCAGGTGGGGCAGGCCGTACTTGCAGCACAGGTAGACCGAGGTGAGGTTGACCAGCTGCACCCGGTCCCAGGCGTCCCGCTCGGTCTCCAGGATGGAGTCGTCGTCGGGCGGGCTGATGCCGGCGTTGTTGCAGCAGATGTCGATGCCGCCGAAGCGGGCGGCCACCGCCTCGTACAGGGCCTCGACTTCGGTGGCGGAGGTGACGTCGGTCCGCACGAACATGCCGTCGATCGATGCCGCCAGCGCCGTCCCGGCCGCCTCGTCCAGATCGACCACCGCCACCCGGGCTCCCTCGGCGGCGAAGCGCTCGCACATGGCCCGCCCGATGCCACCGGTCCCCCCGGTGACCACGGCCACCTTGTCGACCAGGCGGTGGGCGTAGGGGATGCTCTCGCTCATGGCTCTCCTCTGTGGGTCACTCGGAGCTGATGAAGACGTTCTTGACATCGCTGAAGGCGTGCAGGGCGTCGGGGCCCAGCTCACGGCCGAGGCCCGACTGCTTGGCCCCGCCGAAGGGCGTCCAGTAGCGCACCGACGAGTGCGAGTTGACCGACAGGGTCCCGGTCTCGACGGCCCGGGCCACCCGCAGCGCCCGCCCGACGTCGCGGGTCCACAGCGAACCGGACAGGCCGTAGGGCGTGTCGTTGGCCAGGCGCACGGCATCCGCCTCCTCGTCGAAGGGGATGACCACCACCACGGGGCCGAAGATCTCCTCGGTGGCGGCGCGGTCCGCCGGGTCCACGGGGGCCAGCACCGTGGGGGCGAACCAGTTACCCGGGCCGTCCGGACAGGTGCCCCGGAAGGCCACCGGCGCGCCGGCGGGAACGAAGGCGGCCACGCGGGCCCGGTGGGGCCCGGAGATCAGGGGACCCATTTCGGTCGACTCCAGGGTGGGGTCGCCCACCACGACGGCGGCGACGGCGGGCTCCAGCAGCTCCATGAAGCGGTCGTACACGGAGCGTTGCACGAGGATGCGGGAGCGGGCGCAGCAGTCCTGCCCTGCGTTGTCGAAGACCCCGGAGGGGGCCTGGGCCGCCGCCAGCTCGAGGTCGGCGTCGGCGAAGACGATGTTGGCGCTCTTGCCCCCCAGCTCGAGGGTGAGGCGCTTCACCTGCGCGGCGCAGCCGGCCATGACGGTCCGTCCCACCTCGGTCGACCCGGTGAAGCAGAGCTTGCGCACCGCGACATGGGTCACGAAGCGCCGGCCCACCACACTGCCCTTGCCGGGCAGGACCTGCAGCACCCCTTCGGGCAGTCCGGCCTCCAAGGCGAGCTCGGAAATACGCAGCGCGCTGAGCGGGGTGAGCTCGGCCGGCTTGAGCACCACCGTGTTGCCGGCCGCCAGCGCGGGCGCCAACCCCCAGCCGGCGATGGCCATGGGGAAGTTCCAGGGCACGATGATGCCGACCACGCCCAGCGGCTCGTGGAAGGTCAGGTCGATGCCTCCGGGCACCGGGATCTGGCGGCCGCTGTGGCGCTCGGGCGCGCCGGCGTAGAACTCCAGCACGTCGCGCACGTTGCCGGCCTCCCACAGGGCGTTGCCCAGCACGTGCCCGGCGTTGGCCACCTCAAGGCGGGCCAGCTCGTCGCCGTGGGCGTCGACGGCGTCGGCGAAGCGGCGCAGCAGGCGGGCCCGGTCCCCTGGTGCCACGTGGCGCCAGGTCTCGAAGGCCGCGTCGGCCCGCTGTACGGCGGCATCGACCTCGGGCTCCGTCAGACCGGCGACCGTGGTGATGACCGCTCCGGTGGCCGGATTGAGGATGGCGGTGGGGCTCTCCACTCTGTGATCTTGGCCCATGGGCTCCCTGACGCCCCAACCCGCCCCCGGGGCCGCCGGTACAGTGCGCACCGTGGCCGAGAGCGAAAGCGAGACCGAGACCGTCCAGTTCAACCTGACCAAGGTCTTCGACACCCTCGTCGAGACGCTGGCCGACCGGGAGTGCATCGTCTGGCGTGACCTCCGCCTCAGCTACGCCGAGGTGGCGGACCGCGCCAAGCGTCTGTCCTCCTACCTGCACCGCCAGGGCCTGGGGGTGCACACGGAGCGGGCCGGGCTCCTCGGTCATGAGTCGGGCCAGGACCACGTGGCCCTGGCCCTCTACAACGGGAACGAGTACCTGGAGGCAATGCTGGGGTCCTATAGAGCACGGGCGGCCCCCTTCAACGTCAACTACCGCTACGTGGGCGACGAGCTGCGCTACCTGTTCAACGACGCCGGGGCGCGGGCGCTCATCTTCCACGGCTCCCTGGCCCCCACTCTGGCCGAGGTGCTGCCCACCTTGGACTCGCCGCCCCAGGTGCTGCTCCAGGTGGCCGACGAATCGGGCCACGCCCTCCTCTCCGGGGCGGTCGACTACGAGGAGGCATTGTCCGCATCCTCGCCGGCCGGCGCACCGGTCGAGCCCTCCCCCGACGACCTCTACATCCTCTACACCGGGGGTACCACCGGCATGCCCAAGGGCGTGCTGTGGCGCCAGCACGACATCTTCATGGCCGCCATGGGGGGCCGCAAGGTGGGCACCTGGGAGATCGTGACGAGCTACGAGGGCATCACCGAACGCATGGCCGAGAGCTTCCCGTTGAAGCTGATGCTGCTCCCTCCGCTCATGCACGGCGCCGCCCAGTGGGCCGCCTTCATGCTCATGGCCCAGGGCGCCACCCTCGTCTTCCCCGACGACACGCGCCGGGTGGACCCTGACGACGTGTGGCGCACCGTGGAGCGGGAGAAGGTCAACACCATGACCATCGTGGGCGACGCCGTGCTGCGGCCCCTGGTCATGCAGCTCGACAAGGCCACCTATGACACTTCGTCATTCTTCGCCGTGGGCAACGGTGGGGCCGCGCTCACCCCGGCCGTGCGTGAGCTGGCGATGGCCCGGCTGCCCAACTTGTTGATCTCCGATTCGGGCGGGTCCTCGGAAACCGGGGCCCAGATGTTCGTGGTGCGCGGTGACGACAACGCGGCGGGCAACTTCCTGCCGGGGCCGGGAACGGTGGTGGTCGACGAGGCGCTCACCAGGGTCCTGCCGCCGGGGCACGAGGGCAACGGGTGGCTGGCCCAGACGGGGTGCATCCCGCTGGGGTACCTGGGGGACGCCGACAAGACGGCCCGCACCTTCCCGGTGATCGACGGCGTCCGCTACTCCATCCCCGGCGACCGGGCCCGTCACCTGGCCGACAGCCAGATCGAGCTGCTGGGGCGCGACTCGGTGACCGTGAACTCGGGCGGCGAGAAGATCTTCGTGGAGGAGGTGGAGCGGGCCATCGCCGGGCATGCGGCCGTGGCCGACGTCGTCGTCGTGGGCCGGCCGAGCGAGCGCTGGGGCCAGGAGGTGGTGGCCGTGGTGCAACTGGCCGACGGGCCGGAGGGGGCGGGGACGACGGCGCAGTCGATCATCGCCCATGCCTCGGGCCACATCGCCCGCTACAAGCTGCCCAAGGAGGTCGTCTTCGTGCCGGCGGTGCAGCGCTCGCCCTCGGGCAAGGCCGACTACCGCTGGGCGGCGGGGCAGGCGGCCGGCGGTACGGCGGGGCAGGCGGCCAGCGGGAAAGCCTGAGCGACGACCACCCTCTCGACCGCCCGCCTCATCCTCCGTCCCTTCACGGAGTCCGACCTGGGCCCGTTCGCCGCACTGAACGCCCACCCCCGGGTGGTCGCGTCCCTGGGCTCGTCGCCCACCCGGGCCGAGAGCGACGCCCTGGTGGAGAGGTACTCGGCCGAGCTGCGCGTCGAAGGGTGGGGGCTGTGGGCCGTCGAGGTGGTGGGCGGCGCGCCCTTCGTCGGCCTGGTGGGCCTGCACCGGGTCAGCGCGGCGTTGCCCTGCGCCCCGACCGTCGAGGTCGGGTGGCGGTTGAGCCCGGAACACTGGGGCCACGGCTATGCCGCCGAGGCGGGGGCGGCGGCATTGCGGTTCGGCTTCACGGCGGGCGCCCTGGGCGAGATCGTCGCTTTCACCGCTGCCTCCAATCTGCGCTCCCAGGCGGTGATGGGGCGCATCGGCATGTTGCGGGATCCGGGCGCCGACTTCGACCATCCCTCGGTTCCCGAGGGCAGCCCGCTGCGGCGCCATGTGCTCTACCGGGCCGGGCCTGGCGCACCAGACTCCCCGTCAACTCCTTGGTAGCTGCCGCCTCAAGAGGATCTACTCTGCACCAAGGCGCCGTACTCGGATGCGATCATTCATGAACACGACGATGCCCCTGCGTCGAGGTCATCGGCAATCCCGACCAGGTTGGAAAAGATCAGCGAAGCCTGTATTCCGGCTCCGCCTGTCCATCCCCGCATGAGAATGAGGCTCGGAACCATCGTTTCTTTCTTGACGAGCAACTCGCCGAAATCCGCATCGGCGTCAGGTCTCCCTTGCAACCCAGGGTCCAGGGCATGAACGGAATCGTGGCCTGCCTCAGTCAGTCGTACGGCAAGCCCTGGTGACAGGCACTCGTCGACCAGGAATTTCACGCAGATGTGCGTAGGGGGAGCTCTCGCTCCCGCACAGCCGCAGCAGCGTAAAGGAGCGCCTGGTGTACGTCCTCTGCCTTGAGCTGAGGGAACTCATTCGTGATCGCATCGACGGTCATGTCGTCCGCCACCATGGCCACCACCGTGGCAACCGGAATGCGGGTGCCCTGTATACACGGGGCACCACCCATGATCTGATGGTCGATTGAGATCCGCTCAAAGGCCATAATCCCAAGCCTACGCGCGTGACGGTCATGCCGGAGAGGCTGGCCGGTCCGTATGACAGCTGGCGCGTACTGTCGTGCCGTGACTCCAGTGCCGGCGGGTGAGGATTTCGTGGCCGACGACCGGCCCCGCTGCGGGTGGGCCCAGGGACCGTGGAACGTCCCCTACCACGACACCGAGTGGGGCGTGCCGGTGCACGACGACCGGACCCACTTTGAGTTCCTCGTGTTGGAGGGCGCCCAGGCCGGCTTGAGCTGGCTCACCATCCTCAAGCGGCGTGACGGTTACCGCAGGGCCTTCGCCGGATTCGACGTCGAGAAGGTGGCCCGGTTCACGCCGGCCCGGGTGGAGAAGTTGCTCCTGGACCCGGGCATCATCCGCAACCGGGCCAAGGTGGAGGCCACCGTGCGCAACGCCCGTGCCTTCCTGGCCGTGGCCGAGGAGTTCGGTTCCTTCGACACCTATCTGTGGGGGTTCGTCGGAGGGAGCCCCCAGGTGAACCGGTGGCGTCGCCTGGACCAGTTGCCGGCGTTCACGCCCGTCTCCGAGGCGGTCAGCGCCAACCTGCGCCGGCGTGACTTCCGGTTCGTCGGGCCCACCGTCTGCTACTCCCACCTGCAGGCCGCCGGGCTCATCAACGACCACCTGATGAGCTGCTTCCGCTACGCCGAGCTCACAGCGGGCGCCGCATGAGCACGCGGGCCCCGCCCCTGCCCATCACCGGATCCTCGGGCGGCAATCCCCGGGCGGCGTACCAGGCGTCGACCGGACCCACGTCGGCGAACCCCTCCGACGCGTAGAAGGGGGCGTTCCAGGGCACGTCCCGGTAGGTGGCCAGGGTGATCTCGCGGTAGCCGTGCGTGGTCGCCCAGCCACACGCCGCCCGCACCAGGGCGCGCCCCCGGCCCTGACGGCCGTGCTCGGGGGGGACGGAGAGCTGTTCGATATGGACCCCTCCGGCCAGGAGGTCGATACGGCAGAAGCCGCCCGGTGGCTCTCCGCTGACCAGGATGGCCAGGGCGGCCGCCAGCTCTTCGACCGTGCCCGGTGGGGGCAACGGACCGATGCCCCACGGCAGGAACATGGCGTCCGCCGCCTCTTCGAGGGCAGGGAGGAGTCCGAGCTCGTCGGGCCGCGCTTCCCGGACGTCGTCCATGGTCGACGGTACCGCAGGGTGTAGGGCCCTCCACCGTGGTGGCCCAGTCCCCGTTAGCGTCTTCTCTTGTGCGCGCCGTCGTCTGCCGGGAACTGGGGCCGCCCTCGCTGCTGGCGATGGTGGAACTGCCCGATCCCGAACCGGGGCCGACGGGCGTGGTGGTGGCCGTCGAGGCGGCGGGCGTGAACTTCGTGGACGGCCTCTTCATCGCCGGCCAGTACCAGATCAAACCGCCGCTGCCCTTCACGCCGGGCAGCGAGGTGGCGGGGCGGGTCGCCCTGGTCGGGTCGGAGGTGGACGGGGTCCCCGTGGGCCAGCGGGTCATGGTCACCACCGGGCTCGGTGGCTACGCCAGCCATGTGGTCGCGCCAGCGCTCGCCCTGGTGCCGGTGCCCGAGCGGCTCAACGCCCCCCAGGCCGCCACCTTCACCCAGAGCTACTGCACCAGCCTCTTCGCCTTGCGCGACCGGGCCCACGCGCAGGCCGGCGAGAGCGTGCTGGTCCTGGGCGCCGGTGGCGGAATCGGCCTGGCCGCCATCGCGGTGGCCCGGGCCCTGGGGTGCCGGGTGGTCGGGGCCGCGTCGAGTGCGGACAAGCGCGCCGCCGCGCTGGCGGCGGGTGCCGAGGCGGTCATCGATACTTCGGCCGAGTCGGTGAAGGACGCGGCCCGGGCTTGGGCCGGCGGGACCGGTGTCGACGTGGTGGTCGACCCCATCGGTGGCCCGGCCGCCGAGCTGTCCTTGCGGGCTCTGGGCGACCGGGGCCGCTACCTGGTCGTCGGCTTCGCGTCGGGGGCCATCCCCTCGCTCCCGCTCAATCAGGTCCTGCTGCGCAACCGCACCGTGCTCGGGGTTGACTGGGGCATCTGGTCGATGCAGCACGGAGCCGAGCAGAGGACGCTCATGGCCGACCTCATGGGCATGGTGGCCGCCGGATCCATCGAACCGGTACAGCCGGCCACCTACCCGCTGGAAGAGGTGGCGAGGGCGCTCCATGACCTCCTGGCCCGCCGGGTGGTGGGCAAGGTGGCGCTCATCCCCTGAGTGCGACCAGGCTCAGTGCGCCGCCACCTGCAGGGGGAAGGAGCAGTGGCCGTCCACCAGCAGCGTGTAGTTCCCGGCGGGCACCCGCGTGGTGCTCCGGGGTCGCACCTGCGCCCAGGATCCGGCACCCGACACCGTGGCGTTGGGATGGAGCTGCGCGAACCCCAGAGCGGGGCAGTTGAGGGTCTGCACGCCGGGCCACACGTTGCGATGGTGGTTGTCGAGGACGGCGAACCCCATGGACCCGCAGGGACCGACCTGCAGGGCGGTGGAGGTGGGACCGGGCGCCGCGCCGGCGTAGGGGGCCACGAAGTCACAGGGCACCGCCGCCTGGTTGCGCACCACGAAGTTGATGGTCAGGACATCGCCCGGATGGAGGGTCAATTTGTTGACCACAATGAGGACGGAGGTGGTCTTGCTGGAGCACTCCCAGAACGTGCGATGTCCGACTTGGACCAGCTTGGGCGCGGCATGGGCCTTCCCGCCCTTTTGGGACGCCGATGCCGGCACGGCGCCCCAGCCCATCATCACCGCGGCCAGGGCGGCCACCAGCCACGTTCGCACGCTGCTCACCATGGGCTACAGCCTGCCCGACCCGGGCCCGCCACGCCCGTCAGCACCCGGCCGCCCGGCCGCCCGGTCACGCTCGAAAGGCCGGGATCACTTGGGTGCCCATGAGCTCAATGGTCTGCAGGACCGACTCGTGGGAGATCTTGTAGGGGTTCACCAGGCAGAGGAGGAGGTCGACCCCGGCCTCCTCGTACCGCCGGCAGGCCTCGAGGCACTCCTCGGGCGTCCCCAGGACGCAGGCGTTGGCCTCCACCAGGTACTCCAGGCTGAGCAGGTCGAGCATGCCCTGATCGTCGTGGCTCTTCATTTCGGCGGCGTAGGCGTAATTGCCGAGCTCCTGGTTGCGCTCGGCCATCATTTCGGTGAGCGTGGCGATCTGGCGGGCACCTGTCCTGGGGTACCACTCGAACGACTCCCGGGCGTTGGTCATGGCCTCGTTCCGATCGGGAGCACAGATGGCCATGGTGAAGGTGGCCGCCTGGTTGTTGACGAAGGCGCCGATCGGTGCGGTGCAGCCGGCCACCGCCTCCCGGTAGATGTCGATCTTGCGCCGCACCTCGGACGGCGGCAGGCCGACGGCGAACGAGCACAGGCCCAAGCCGAGCCGACCCACCTGGGCGTGGCCGTCATCGGCGGTGGTGGCTCCCCACAGGGGAGGGTGGGGCTTCTGCAGGGGCTTGGGCTGCACCCGGCGCCGCGGCATCTGCCAGTACTGGCCCGAGAACTCGTACTCCTCGTTGGTCCAGCAGCCCACCACGTGCTCAATCGCCTCCTGCCACATCTGACGGCTCTCGGCGGGGTCGATGCCGAAGCCTTCCAGCTCGGCCCGGGTGGCCGAGCGCCCCGTGCCCAGGTCGACGCGACCCCCGGAGAGGAGGTCGAGGACGGCCACCGACTCGGCGGTCCGCACCGGGTGGTTGTAGGGCTTGGGCATCAGGCGCACGCCGTAGCCCAGGCGGATCCGCTCCGTGCGCGCCGCGATGGCGCCGTAAAGCACCTCCGGATTCGAGCAGTGCGAGTACTCCTGCAGGAAATGGTGCTCCACCGTCCAGAAGGCGTCCCACCCGAAGCGGTCGCCGGCCACCGCCTGCTCCAGGGCGTTTCGGTAGGCGATGAGCTCGCTGTCGGGCTCCCAAGGGCGGGGGACGGGGATCTCGTAGAACAGGGCGAACTTCACGGGGTCGGTCTCTCCTACGGGTTCGTCCAGTGGGCACGGGACCTGCGGCCAACTCCTATCATTCTGCCTCGTCGGGTGCAACCGACCCGGGAGGAGACGACGTGCGCGGACTGCAGGGCCGGACCTACATCGTCACCGGCGCGGCGTCGGGCATCGGCCTGGCCACGGCGGCCCGCCTGCTCGAAGAGGGTGCCCGCGTCATGGGCGCCGACATCGCCGGGCCGCCTCCGGTGCCCGGCCCTCACGGTGCGGGCGACCACTGGGCCTTCACCCATGTCGACGTCACTGACGAGGCCTCCGTGGAGCAACTGGTCCGCGCCGCGGTGGTCTTCGGCGGCGCCGTGGACGGTCTGGTCAACGCCGCCGGCGTGGCCGGCGGGGGCCCGGTCCATTCCCTCCCCTCGGCCGAATGGGCGCGGGTGATCGCCGTCAACCTGACCGGGACCTTCCTGACGGCCAAGCACGTCATCGCCCAGATGCTGACCCAGCCCGCGGCCGACAGGCGCCGCGGGTCGGTGGTGACCGTGGCCAGTATCGAGGGCCTCGAGGGCACGGCGGGAGGGAGTTCGTACAGCGCGTCCAAGGGGGGCGTCGTGGTGCTGACCAAGAACATGGCCATCGACTACGCCGGGCGCGGCATCCGGGTCAACGCCCTCTGCCCGGGGTTCATAGAGACACCGATGACCGCGGGGATCTTCGGCGGCCCGGGCATGGAGGGCGCCCTGGCCGGCATCATCGCCGAGCACAAACTCGGGCGCATGGGGCGGCCCGAGGAGATTGCCGCCGCGGCCGCCTTCCTGCTTTCCGACGATGCCTCGTTCATCACCGGCCACGCGCTCCCCGTCGACGGCGGCTACACGGCGGGGCGCGACCACGGGATCACCGCCATGCTGGGGCTCTCCGGGCCCGAGTGACCTCCCGGACCACGGCCTTACGGGAGGTCAGCCCACCACCAGGCGGCCGCCGGTGTAATCGAAGATCACCCAGCCGTAGCGGGCCAGCTGATCGGAGCCCAGCAGGCCCTCTATGCCACCCGAGCTGATGGGACCGAAGTCGGTCTCACCGATCAGCTGGGGGTGGAGCATCACGCCCGGGAGTGACCACGGCCCGCTGTGCACCAGCGGCACCGTGATGACCGAGCACACCGTGGACTGGCGCTGCGCCAGTTCGCTCCCGGCCAACTTCTCGACCTTGGCCGCGAAGGTGACGACCACGCTCTGCGACGAGCCGGTGTCCACGACGAAGCCCCGGTACGGGCCGCGCCCGAAGCGCAGCCGCACGTTGAGCGCCACGTTGCCCGGAGCCAGCGTCACGATGAGGGGGACCGTCGTCCCCGCCCGCCCCCCGGTCAGGACGGCGGGCGGGGGCGGGCCGGTCGGCCCTCGGACCGGGATGGACTGCCCGGGCACCGGTCCCTCCGGCCCGCCGAAGGTGAGGGTCTGGGCCTCAAAATCCATGCGCAGGGCGCCGAAACGGCTCAGGACGTCCGAGCCGAGCAGGCCCACCGGGTCGCCCCGCCTGCCGATGCCGGGCAGCGTGGCCGCCGTGAGGAGCTGAGGGGCCAGAGTGACCCCGGCCACCGACCATCCCTTGACATCGACCGGCTGCGCCCTGCCCGTGCAGCCCAGGCCGGCGAACTCAACCGACGGCCCGTCCGGGGCCAGGTGCAACCGGTCGGCCAGCGCGGTGTCGATGGTCGACTGCCCGGCACCGGTGTCGATCACGAAGGGGTAGGGGCCCTTCCCCTCAAGGCAGACATTGACCATTTCGGCCACCTGCCCGGACACCGTGCTCACGGTGATGGGAACGCGCGCGGCCCCGCCGCCGAGAGCCACGGCCCCCCCGCAGCCCGCCGCAGCCGACGGGAGGGCGAACATCACCTCGGGCTCGACGGTAACGCCGGTCCGGCTGCAGGAGGACAACAGGAGCCCGATGGCCACCACGGCCGACCACGCCCCCGGGCCGTGCCATCGCACCCGTCCCCGCCGGCGCCCCCTCCCCCTCACGGCTCCTGCCGGGCCAGCGCCAGGCGCAGGCTGGCCATGACCATGCGCAGCCCCAGGACGGCCGCCGCGAAGGGCAGCGCGGCCCGCCGCCAGCCGCTGGTGGTGCGGATGGTGAAACGCAGGGCCGAGCGATGGTGCGCCACCATCATGCGATAAGGGTGGCGGGCGGTGCTCACCCCTTGAATGTGGGTCACGCCGGCCGCTCCCCCGAACCCGACGCCCCAACCGGCCTGGTGGGCCCGCCAGCACAGGTCCATGTCCTCGGCATACATGAAGTAGGCCTCGTCGAACCCCCCCAACTCCTCAAGGGCGGCCCGGCGGGCCAGGAAGCACGAGCCCGATATCCATCCCGCCTCGACCACACCGTCACCGACCGGGGCACCCGGGTTGTAGCGCCTGGTGAACCGGTTGGCGGGGTTGAATTGGGCCAGGAGCGCGTGGCCGGCGGCGTCGACAAAGGAGGGGAAGCGGCGCACCGAGGGGTAGACGTCCCCGTCTTCGGTGAAGATACGCGGGCCCACCAAGGCCCAGGATGGTCGCTCTTCCAGCACCCGCCGCAGGGCCGGGAGCGCTCCGGGGTGGACCTTGAGGTCAGGGTTCGACACCAGCACCCACTCGGGCTCGGGTGATCCGCCCGCCAGAGCGGCCAAGCCCCGGTTGGCCCCCGCGCCGAACCCGATGTTGCGCCCCGGGCGGACCACGCGCACCACCGGAGCCGGAGCGTCGCTGATCAGGGACGAGAGCGCCACGGTGGCGCTGCCCTCCCCCCCGTTCTCCACCACGATCACCGGGTCCGCCCCGTCATCGAGCAAGGAGCGCACGCAACTCGCCAGCAGCGGGCCGGCATTGTGGTCCACTACCACAGCCGCGATCGGGCCAGGCACGCCGGGCTCAGTAATCCTTGGTGAAGCGGTAGCGGATCAGGGCGGCCAACGCGCTGAACCCGTCGCGCCAGGTGATCTTCTTTCCCTCATCCGGCTCCCGGCCGGCGTAGGAGATCGGCACCTCATAAATTCGGTGGCCCCGGCGCAGCACCTTGGCGGTGATCTCGGGCTCGAATTCGAAGCGGTTCGACACGATGGTCAGGCCCTCCAGCACCTGGGCGTCGAACACCTTGTAGCAGGTCTCCATGTCCGAGAGGGTCGAGCTGTAGAGGACATTGGTCAGCAGGGACAGGAGGCGGTTGCCCAGCCAGTGCAGGGGCATCATGTTCTTGCGCTCGCCCGTGAACCGGCTGCCGTAAACCACCCGGGCCTTGCCCTTGAGGATGGGTTCGAGGAGTCGGGGCCAGTCGTCGGGGTCGTACTCCAGGTCGGCGTCCTGAATCATGACCAGGTCGCCGCGGGCCTCGGCCAGGCCGGTCCGGATGGCCGCCCCCTTGCCCTGGTTGTGCGGGTGGCTCATGACGCGCACCGTCGAGTCCTCTAGCGCGTGCAGCACCTTGTCCGTGCCGTCGTTCGATCCGTCGTCCACCACGATGATCTGCAGGACCACCGGCAGCTCGACGGCGCGCATGCGCCGGATGATCTCGGCCACGGTCGCCCGCTCGTTGAACACCGGCATGATGACTGTGAGCGTGTCGAAGGTCCGCTGGGGGGGCAGTTCGGTCATGCGGGAACCACCAGTGGCGCGAAGTACTGGAGGGTGCGGGCGATGCCGTCCCCGAGCTCCGTCTTGGGTGACCAGCCCAACGCCGTCCGGGCCAGGGTGATGTCGGGGCAACGACGGGTCGGGTCGTCGGTGGGCAACGGCGCGAAGGCGATGGGCGATGCGGAGCCCGAGACCGCGAGGATGAAATGAGCCAGCTCAAGCATGGTGCGCTCGTCGGGATTGCCGATGTTCACCGGACCGGTGAGCGAGGAATTGAGCAGCGCGATCAGCCCGTCGATCTCGTCGTCGACATAGCAGAGGCTGCGCGTCTGCGAGCCGTCCCCGTAGACGGTCAACGGCTCTCCCCGCAGGGCCTGCACCATGAAGTTGGACACCACCCGGCCGTCGCCCGGTGCCAGGCGGGGCCCGTAGGTGTTGAAGATGCGGGCGATCCCCACGTTGACGCCGTGGGTCCGGTGCATGGCCATGGTCAGGCTCTCGGAGAACCGCTTGGCCTCGTCGTAGACGCTGCGGGGCCCGGTGGGGTCGACGTTGCCCCGGTAGGACTCCACCTGGGGGTGCACCTCCGGATCGCCGTAGACCTCGCTGGTGCTGGCCATCAGGAACCGCGCCTCGTGGGCCCGGGCCAGCTCGAGCAATCTCCGCGTGCCCTCGCTGCCCACGGCCAGGGTGTCGAGCGGGCGGGACAGGTAGGCCGGCGGTGACGCCGGTGAGGCCAGGTTGCACACGGCATCGACCTTGGTGGCGTCCTCCAGCTCCACCTTCTCGCTCACGTCGGCGACCATCAGGCTGAAGCGGTCGTGGCCCAGGAGATGGGAGATGTTGTCCCGGCTGCCGGTGGACAGGTCGTCGATGCACACGACGGCGTCGCCCCGGGCGATCAGCCGGTCGCACAGGTGCGAGCCGAGGAAACCGGCTCCCCCCGCCACCACGACGCGGCTCACTGGCGCCCTATCCCGGCGTAGGTGAAGCCCAGGCGTCGCACCGCGGCCGGGTCGAGCAGGTTGCGGGCGTCGATGATGAAGGGCTGGTGCATCAGGGGGAGCAACCGGCTGTAGTCGAGCCAGCGGAACTCGTCCCACTCGGTCAGCACCACGACGACCGAGGCGCCGGACGCCGCCTCATAGGGGTCAGCCCGCAACGTGAAGCCGCGCAGGTCGTCGGGGACCAGTTCGTCCGGGACCTCGTCACCGGGGTGCCCGGCCACCGTCGGGTCGAACGCCTGCACTCGGGCCCCCAGCCCACGCATGCGGTGGGCGATCTGGACGCCGGGGGAATCCCGCCGGTCGTCGGTGTTGGCCTTGAAGGTCAGCCCCCACACCCCGACAGTCACGCCGTCCAGCGAGCCGCCACAGGCCGCTTCCACCTTGGCCACGACCCGGGCCAACTGCTGTTCGTTGGAGGCGATGGCGCCGGCCAGCAAGGAGAAGTCGTACCCCGCCTCCGAGGCGATGTGCAGGAGGGCACGGGTGTCCTTGGGCAGGCAGGATCCACCCCATCCGGGTCCGGGGCGCAGGAACTCGAAGCCGATGCGCTTGTCGTAGCCCAACCCCAGCATGACGTCGCGCACATCGGCTCCCACCTCCTCGCAGACGGCGGCCAGTGCATTGACGAAGCTGAGCTTGGTGGCCAGGAACGCGTTGGAGGCGTACTTGATCGTCTCCGACGTGGTGGCGTCGGTGACGATGAGGGGGGCTCCGGTGCTGGAGAACAATTCGGCCACCCGCGCCGCGGCCTGCGAGTCGTCGGCGCCGACCACGATGCGATCGGGATGCAGGCTGTCGGCGACCGCTGTGCCCTCCCGGAGGAACTCCGGGTTGGAGACGACGCGGATGTCGGGGCGGCCGATCACCTGCTCCACCATGGTGGCCGAGCCCACCGGGACCGTCGACTTGTTGACCACGATGGCCCCGCTCTCCAGGTGGGACCCGATCTCCTTGGCCGCGGCCTCGACGTAGGAGAGGTCGGCCGACCCGTCCGCTCCCTGCGGGGTCGGCACGCACAGGAACACGAACGCGGCGCCCACGACGGCCTCTGCGGCCGAAGCGCAGAAGCGCAGGTTCCCCGCCCCCACGCCTCCGGCCACCAGATCGTCCAGGCCCACCTCCACAATCGGCATGCGCCCGCTGCGCAGCGCGGCCAGGCGCCCCTCCTCCCGCTCGGCCAGCACGACCCGATGCCCGAAATGGGACAGGGTGGCCGCCGTGGGCAGGCCGACGTAGCCCGCGCCGATGACCGCCACCGGGTGCGAGGCCGATCTGGCCTCACGTGCGCTCGCGCGTGTCGTCATGCGGGTGCCTCTTGGGTGCGGAGCGCGGTGACCAATCTGGACAGTCCATCCTGCCAGTCGGGCAGGGCGGGCAGCCCGCCGAGACGCAGGGCCAGGTTCTCCAGCACCGAGTTGGCCGGCCGCGGGGCCGGGCGGGGCGGGTCGAGGTCGGCCGTGGCGATGGCACGCACCCGCTCGGGGTCGGCCCCGACCTCGGCCAGGACGGCCCGGACCAGGCCCCACCAGGAGGTGGTCCCGCTGTTGGTGACGTGGTACGTCCCGGGGCGCCGGTCGAGGCCCAGGGTCACGATGGCCGCCGCCAGGTCCGCCGTGAAGGTGGGCGATCCGTGCTGGTCGTCGACGAAGCGCAGCTCCCCGTCCTCCTCGGCCAGGCGCAGGGCGGTCTTGACCATGTTGGCCCCGTGGGCCCCCGAGACCCAGCTGGTGCGCACGATGGTGGACCCGGGCCGGCACTCCCGTTCGCCGGCCAGCTTGGAGGCGCCGTACACCGACATGGGGTGGGGAGTATCCCACTCCCGGTACGGTCGCTCCGAGGTGCCGTCGAACACATAGTCGGTCGAGACGTAGAGCACATGGGCTCCGACGGCGGCGGCCGCCTCGGCCACGTTGCGGGTGCCGACGGTGTTGACGGCGAAGGCCAGCTCGGCCTCGGTCTCGCACAGGTCGACCGCCGTGAGCGCGCCGCCGTGGAGGACCAATTCGGGACGGAAGGCGTGGAATGTGGCCTGGACGGCGTCGCGGTCATCGACCCGCATGTTGCCGATGTCGGTGGCCAGCACCTCGTGGCGCAGGCCGGGCCGCGGGCCCTCCGGGGCCAGGAGCGCGCAGCGCCGGCCCCCCACCGGTACCCGGCCGGCCAGGGCATCCTGCAGATCGCGCCCGAGCTGCCCGTCGGCCC
The DNA here is from genome assembly GCA_035534235.1 of Acidimicrobiales bacterium. Taxonomy (GTDB): domain Bacteria; phylum Actinomycetota; class Acidimicrobiia; order Acidimicrobiales; family RAAP-2; genus Bog-473. Next base: position 27,279 of record DATLSH010000038.1, read on the forward strand.
CGGTGACCAGGATGCGCATCTCAGCCGGGAGCGCCCCAGCCGCCTTCTGCGACCGGGGCCCGGGCGCGCAAGGGCTCCCACCACTGGCGGTTGGCGGCGTACCACTCGACGGTCTGGGCCAGGCCGTCCTCCCAGGAGATGGCCGGGGCCCAGCCCAGCTCCGTGCGCAGTTTGGAGGAATCGAGCAGGTAGCGGCGGTCGTGGCCCGGCCGATCGGGCACAATTTCCTTCAGCGAGGCGGGCTTGCCCAGCGTGGCCAGCACCAGGTCGGCGATCTCCATGATGGAGGCCTCCACCCCGCTGCCCACGTGGTAGGTCTGGCCGATCCGGCCCCGGGCCAGCACGGCCTCTATGGCCGTGCAGTGGTCGCCCACATGGAGCCACTCGCGGCGGTTCTCGGTGGTGGCGTACAGGGTCAGGTTCTTGTCATCGAGGGCCGAGGTGGTGAAGACCGGGATGACCTTCTCGGGGACCTGGTCGGGCCCGTAATTGTTGGAGCAGTTGGTGATGGTGACCGGCAGCCCATAGGTCTCGCCGTAGGCCCGCACGGCGTGGTCGGCACCGGCCTTGGAGGCGTTGTAGGGCGTCCGCGGCCGATACGGGGAGTCCTCGGTGAAGACCTCGTCGGTCTGTAGGTCCAGGTCGCCGTAGACCTCACAGGTGCTGATGTGGTGGAACCGCCCCACGCCCACCTGCCGGGCGGCTTCCAGCATGATCTGGGTCCCCAGCACGTTGGTCCGGAAGAACAGGCCCGGATTGAGCACGGCCAGGCTGTTGTGTGACTCGGCGGCGAAGTGGACGATCGTGTCGATGTCCTGATCACGGAGGGTCTTCTCGGCCTCCACCCCGTCACAGATGTCCCCTTGGACAAAGACGATGCGGTCCTCGACGTCGGACAGGTTGGGTCGGTTGCCGGCGTAGGTGAGCACGTCGTAGGCGACGACGTGGTCCTCGGGGTGCTGCTCGACCCAGTAGCGGACGAAGTTCGACCCGATGAAACCGGCACCTCCCGTGACAAGAAGGCGCATAAGGGGGCGAGTTTAGCCTCCGGCGCCCTCCCCTGGCTCCGGGCTCGGGCGCAGGTGCACGGCATCGCCTGCCGTCAGCGTGCGTGATCCCGCCGATGTCTGCACCACCAGGTGCCCGGCATCGTCAATCCTGATGGCGAGGCCGAACACGGCGCCTGTCGCCAGCTCAATCCGGACCTGTTGGCCCAGGGTGTTGCAGCGCCGGCGCTGCTCGTCGGCCAGGGCGCGCCGCCCTTCGGCGCTGTCCAGCAGGGCCCGGCGGGGGGAGAGCTCGCTCAGCAGGGCCCGGAGGAGGATCTCCTTGTCAACCGGCGGTGCCCCCTCCGCCAGGTCATCCAGGCAGGTACCGCCCACCAAGGGGGGACCCGGCCAGGCCACATTTATCCCGATCCCGATGACCACCCAGGAAACCGCCCCACCCGAGAACTCGGACTCGGCCAGAACGCCGCCCAATTTGGCCTCCCCCACCAGCAGGTCATTGGGCCATTTGAGCACGGGCCACACGCCGGAGACCTCCCGGCAGGCCTCGGCGGCCGCCAGGGCCAGCGCCGCCGTGCAGAGGTGCAGCTCAGCGGGGTCGATATCGGGCCGGAACAGGACCGACATCAGCAGCGCGGACCCTGCGGGCGCTTCCCAGCGACGATCCAAGCGGCCCCGACCGGCCGTCTGGTGGTCGGCCACGGCCACCGTCCCTTCGGGAGCGCCTCGGCGTGCCTCATCATGGAGGTAGGTGTTGGTCGAGTCGATCTCCCCGAACCGGCGCACCTGCCATTCGCCGCTCCACATGGCAGACACCATAAGGTCCGTGATCAGATGAAGGCCCGCTTCAAACAGGAAGGGCGCAGCGTGCTCGAGAAGATACTCATCGCCAACCGTGGCGAGATCGCCGTCCGGGTCATCCGGACCTGTCGCGAAATGGGCATCGGAACCGTCGCCGTGTACTCGAACCTCGATCGCGAGGCCCTCCACGTGCGCATGGCCGATGAGGCCTACCCGCTGGGCGGGGAGACCGCGGCCGAGAGCTACCTCAACACCGAGGCGATCCTGGCCGCCATCTCCCGGAGCGGAGCCGACGGCGTGCACCCGGGGTACGGCTTCTTTTCCGAGAACACCGACTTCGCCCGGGCCATCACCGACCGGGGTGTGGCGTTCATCGGCCCTCCACCGGGGGCCATTGAGGTGATGGGCGACAAAATCAGCTCCCGCCTCGCCGCCGAGAAGGCCGGGGTGGCGGGGGTCCCCGGTCGCTCGGAGCCCCTGTCCTCACCCGACGAGGTCGTCGCCTTCGGTGAGCAGTTCGGCTGGCCGGTGGCGATTAAGGCCGCTTTCGGCGGCGGCGGACGGGGCATGAAGGTGGTCGAGTCGGCGGACGAGGCAGCCGAGGCGATGGAGTCGGCCGCCCGCGAGGCCCAGGCCTACTTCGGCCGGCCGGAGATCTACCTTGAGCGCTACCTGGCCTGGCCGCGGCACATTGAGATGCAGGTCCTGGCCGACACCCACGGGAACACGGTTTGGCTCGGCGAGCGCGACTGCTCCTCCCAGCGGCGCCACCAGAAGCTGGTCGAGGAGAGCCCGGCACCGGACTTTCCCGATGAGGTCCGCCAGGCCATGGGACTGGCGGCCGTCAAGGTCGCCCAGGCCTGCGGCTACCACAACGCGGGCACGGTGGAGTTCCTCTTCCAGGACGGCGAGTTCTTCTTCCTTGAGATGAACACCCGACTCCAGGTGGAGCACCCGGTGACCGAAATGGTGACCGGGCTGGACCTGGTGGCATGGCAGATCCGCATCGCCTCGGGAGAGGCGCTCGACTTCACCCAGCAGGACGTCTCGCGCCGCGGGCACGCCATTGAGGTGCGCATCAACGCCGAGGATCCCAGTGGGGGGCGCTTCTCCCCCTCCCCGGGCACCATCACCTCGTTCCATCAGCCTGGGGGCCCGGGTGTCCGGCTCGATACGGGCTACGAGTCCCTCGACTCCGTCTCCCAGCACTACGACAACCTGGTGGCCAAGTTGATCGTGTGCGCTCCCGACCGGGAGGCAGCCCGCCGGCGCATGCTCCGCGCCATCTCCGAGACCCGGATCACGGGCGTGGCCACCACACTCCCGGCCCACGTGGCCATCCTCTCCCATGCCGACTTCGCCGCGGCCCGACACTCCACCCGGTGGGTGGAGGAGGTGCTGGACCTGAGCAGCCTGACCACGGTCCCGCTGGAGGCGCCCCAACCTGTCGGGGCCGACGGCGACATCCCGACCGTGCAACGCGAGGTCACCGCCGAGGTGGACGGTCGCCGCTACTCGGTCCGGCTGTGGGTGCCCGACACGGGCACCGCAGCCGCTTCTCGCGGGGCGGCGCGGCCCAAGCGGGCCGCAGCCTCGTCCGCCGGAGGGACCGGCTCGGGTGACGTGGCGGTCCCCATGCAGGGCACCATCGTAAAGTTCCTGGTCGCCGTGGGCGATGTGGTCGAAGTGGGCCAGACCGTCTGCCTCCTTGAGGCCATGAAGATGGAGAACGCCGTCACCGCCGAGAAGGAGGGTGTGGTCAAGGAGGTGCGGTTCGGCGCCGGGGACTCCGTCAGCGCGGGCGACATCGTGGCGGTCATTCAGTAGATGATCGCCCAGGTGGCGAAGGACGCCGCGGCCGAGGTGGTCGACCGCGCGTTGCCCGACCTCATCGGCCTCAGCCACGCGGTCCACTCCACCCCCGAGCTGTGCTTCAAGGAGACCAGGTCGGCCCGGGCCGTGGCCGATGCCCTGCGCGCCGGGGGCCTCAAGGTGGCCGAGGGCGTCTACGACCTCCCCACCGCGCTGGAGACACGCTCAGGCCGCGGGGAGCTCGTGGTGGCTATCTGCGGCGAGTACGACGCGCTGCCCGAGGTGGGCCACGCCTGCGGGCACAACATCATCGCCGCCGCCGCCGTGGGGGCCGGCCTGGCCCTGGCCGCGGTGGCCGATGAGATCGGACTACAGGTGCGCTTCCTGGGCACGCCGGGCGAGGAGGGCGGTGGCGGCAAGGTGCTCATGCTCGAACGCGGTGCGTTCGATGGCGTCCACGCCGCCATGATGGTCCATCCGTGGCCGACCGAGCGCCTGTCGGGCACCTGCCTCGCGGTCTCCCACTTCGACGTGCACTTCACCGGGAAGGAGGCTCACGCCTCGGCCGCCCCCTGGGAGGGAGTCAACGCCCAGGACGCCATGACCGTGGCGCAGGTGGCCATCGGCCTCCTGCGCCAGCAACTGGTCCCCGGGGACCAGGTCCACGGGGTGATCACCCGCTCCGGCGCGGCGGCCAACGTGATCCCGGCCTCCGTGACCGGCCGCTTCATGGCGCGGTCGCGCAGCATCGACCGCCTCAACACCTTGGAGGCGCGGCTGCGCGCCTGCTTCGAGGCGGGGGCGCTGGCCACCGGCTGCTCGGTGACCTACGAGGAGCTCTCACCGGTCTACTCGCACATGGAGGCCGACAGCGGCCTCCTGTCGGCCTACCGGCGCAACGCCGAGTCCCTGGGCCGGCGATTCGGGTCCGAGGACGCCGGCACGGAGCCACCGACCTTCTCCACCGACATGGCCAACGTCTCCCTGGCCCTGCCCACCATCCACCCCCTCATGGCCATAGAGACCGGCGGGGCGGTCAACCACCAGCACGCCTTCGCCGCCGCCTGTGTCACCGCCTCGGCCGATGCCGCCGTGCGCGACGGGGCGCTGGCCCTGGCCTGGACGGCCATCGACGCCGCCACCGACCCTGATCTCCGGGCGCGGCTCCTCGGCGAAAGGCTCCCCGGCGCGTGATCACCGAGCACGCCCTGCTGGAGGTGGAGCCCGGCCGGGAGGCCGACTTCATGGAGGCGATGGAACGGGCCAAGAGCATCATCGCCGCCAGCCCCGGTTTCATCTCCCTGCGGGTGGAGCGCGGCATTGAGCGGCCGGGCTGCTTCCTCCTTCTGGTGCATTGGGAGACGCTGGAGGACCACACCGAGGGCTTCCGGGGCGCGCCGGCCTACCAGGAGTGGCGGGCCCTGCTCCATCACTTCTACGACCCGTTCCCGGTGGTGGAGCACTTCAGGACGGTGACGCTGGCCTGAGTCGTCCCTGCAGTTGGCGGATGCATTCCCTGTGGGCCGCACTACCCTGAGCAGCCGAGTGCCCGAGAGCGATCCGACCCGCGGCCGTCCCCCTTCGCCAGACGCAGCCGCCGCACCGCTGCCCGGCACGCTCGGAGAAGCAGTGCGGGCCGAGTGGGCGGCAGTTCTGCGGCCTCCCTACCACGCCTTGGCCACGGTGTCCTTCAACGCTGCCGTCATGAGCGCGGCCTGGTTCCTCCTCCCGCCGCACTGGAACAGCGCCCTTTTCTCCCTGCACGGGTCCCTGGCCTACGCGCTGGTCTTGGCCGCCTGGATGTACGCCGACGTCCCGGCCACCAATGTGCTCGGCCCCGACCGGCAGCGCATGATGGCGGCGCTGGACGATCCCGTCATGCTCCGCCGGCTCCTCCTGGCCAAGAACATCGTGCTGTGGTCCTTGGTCACGCCATTGTGCACGGCCATCGCGGTGGTGACCGGAGTCCTCACCCATCATGGGTTGGCCACCTTCTACTCCGTGGTCATCATCGCCGTCATCCCCTTCGGCACCCTCGGGATCTCCGCCTGCGTCGGCATTGCGTACCCCTACCACCCCATGCCACTGCGGGACCGCTGGGGGCACCGCCGGCCCTGGCTGCGCATGGGTGGGCGCTGGGCCGTTCTGGTCACCCTGCCCTACCTGCTGGTGCCCATCATCTCGGTGACCCTCATGACCCCGAGCCTCGTCGTCTGGGGCATCGCGGCGCCGCGTCGCCTGTCGGCCCGGGTGCCCGCCCATCATCTCGGTGCGGGTATCGCGGTGGCGTGCCTCGTGGCCACCCTCTGCTCCATCGGCGGGCGGCGGGTCGGCGCCAGGATGGCCCGGGACCGGCGGGCTGCCTTGGTGGCCTTCCTGGCCGATCCGACCAGCGCCTGAGGTTGCTCAGCCCCCAGGCTCGTACACCCCGAATTCGCCCCGCAGCACGTCGGCCACCTCGCCGAGCGTGGCCATGGCGGCCAGCGCCGCCTTCATGGGAACGAGGAGGTTGCCGTCGCCGCGGGCGGTCACCGCGACGTCGTTGAGGGCGGCGTCGGTGGCGGCCCCGTCACGCGCCGCCCGCACCGACCGGGTGCGGTCGATCTGCATCTGCTGCAACTTGATGTCTATCGGGAAGACCTCGGCGGTCCCACTCTCGTCGTCGGTGAACCTGTTGACCCCGACCACGACCTTCTCGCCGTCATCGACCGCCTTGGCGAAGCTGTAGGCCGCGCTCTCGATCTCCTCCTGCATGAAACGCGCCTCAATGGCGGCCACGGCGCCGCCGAGCTTCTCAATGCGGTCCAGGTACTCGTCGGCCGCCCGCTCGACCTCGTCGGTGAGCGCCTCCACGAAGTAGGAACCGGCCAGGGGGTCGACCGTGTCGGCCACGCCCGACTCGAACCCGACGATCTGCTGGGTGCGCAGGGCGATCTTGGCCGCCCGCGTGGTGGGCAGTCCCAGCGCCTCGTCGAAACCGTTCGTGTGCAGGCTCTGGGTGCCGCCCAGTGCGGCAGCCAGGGACTGCACCGTCACGCGCACGATGTTGTTCTCCGGCTGCTGCGCGGTGAGGGTGGATCCGCCGGTCTGGGTGTGGAAGCGGAGCATTTTGGAGCGCTCGTCCCGGGCGCCGAATCGATCGGTCATGATGCGGGCCCACATGCGCCGGGCAGCCCGGTACTTCGCCACCTCCTCGAAGAGGTTGTTGTGGGCGTTCCAGAAAAACGACAGCCTGGGGGCGAAGGCGTCGATGTCCATGCCGGCCGCCAAGGCCGCCTCCACGTAGGCGATCCCGTTGGCCAGGGTGAAGGCGATCTCCTGCACCGCCGTCGATCCCGCCTCGCGGATGTGGTAGCCCGATATGGAGATGGTGTTCCAACTCGGCAGGTTGGCGGCGCAGTACGAGAACGTGTCGACGATCAGGCGCATGGAGGGCCGGGGCGGGTAGATGTAGGTCCCGCGGGCGATGTACTCCTTCAGGATGTCGTTCTGGATGGTGCCCCGGATCTTCTCCCCCGGGACCCCCTGCTCCTCCGCGACGAGTTGGTAGAGGAGCAGCAGGATGGCTCCGGTGGCGTTGATCGTCATGGAGGTGGTGACCTTGTCCATGGGCAGGTCGGCCATGAGCAGGCGCATGTCGGCCAGCGAGTCGATGGCCACGCCCACCTTGCCCACCTCGCCCTCGGCGCGGGGGTGGTCCGAGTCGTAACCCATCTGCGTGGGCAGGTCGAAGGCGCACGAGAGCCCGGTCTGCCCGGCGTCGAGCAGGAACTTGAAGCGCTGGTTGGTCGACTCGGCCGAGCCGAAACCGGCGTACTGGCGCATGGTCCAGAGCTTGGAGCGGTACATCTCGGCGTGAATGCCCCGGGTGAAGGGGAATGCGCCCGGCTCACCGAGGCGCACGGTCGGGTCCCAACCCTCAAGGTCGGCCTCCCGGTACACCGGGTGCACCTCAATACCCGAGTCGGTCCGGTGCTCCCGGGCGCCCTTCGCATCGGTGGTCACGGCCTTGATTCTACGGGAACCCGGGATTAGGCAGACTACGGGACAGGGAACCGGGCCCGATCGGGTCAGGGTGGAGCTGAGGGACCTGGGCGGCTGACGCTCAGTCGGCGGAGGACTGGGCCAGAAGGTCGGCATCGAGCTGGCGATCGACCCGCACCGCCCGCCGCTCATCCTGGTGCATCCAGTGCAGGGCGACCGGGATCATGGGCCACAGCATGAGGGTGTCCCCCCCCACCCACATGATCACGCCACCGAGGTGCAGGTCCTGCACCAGCGAGGGCCCCCAGGCGCGGTGCAGGGCCACGTAGGCGGGGAAGATCTCGCGGGTGGTCTGGTCCAGCGACAGACCGGTGAAGGTGTCGATGGGGATGGCCACGAACAGGTAGCCGAATTGGAGCGCCGGGTGCAGGCGTGAGGCGTTGGGGTCGACGCCGAAGATCTGGCGCCAGAAGAGATAGCCGACTGCCAGGAACACCAGGTGCTCGGCGTTGTGCACCGGCGCGTGCGCCAGGGTGTAGTTGAACCAGACCGTCAGGTGGGTCACCGGGATCACCACGGCGTAGAGCACGAAGGCCACCGCAGGATTCCCGAGCACCCGGGCCACCCGTGAGCGCAGGACCTCGGTGACGACCAGGTGGGCCGTCCCGGTCGTGCCACGCCAGGCCAGCTCCAGGGGAGATGCGATGGCGAAGAGCGGAGCGGCCACCATGATCAGCAGGAGGTGCTGGACCATGTGGTCCCAGAACAGCTCGCCGTCGTAGGACCCCACGAAGCTGAAGAGGGCCACCGAGGTGGCGACCAGCCCGCCGACGAAGGCCGCCGTCCGGCCGGCCGGCCAGGGGTGGCGAGGGCGAAGGCGGCCGGCCCGCTGGACGCCCCACAGGTAGAGGACGAGGGCGCCGAGCACCATGGCGGCCGGCACGAAGGCGAAGCGGGTGGCCAGGAGCTGGGAGCCCCGGAGGGGCGGGAGGGAAACGCCGAACAGCCCCAGGGTCATGCTCAGCCGTGTTGCCAGACCCGCTGGGCGAGGCCGCGCCTCCCGTAAAGGGCGACTGCGTCCAGGGCGGCCACTTCTTCGGAATCTATGCGCCAGCCCAGCGCCCCGGCATTGTCCTCGGCCTGACGGCGGTTCTTGGCCCCCGGGATGGGGACGGCGCCCTTGGCGATGAGGTAGGCCAGGGCCACCTGGCTCGGGGTGCGCTCACCGTGGGCCGCCCCGATCCGGCGCAGCGCGGCCACGATCCTGTCCACGGCGGCCATGGGGTGGTTGGAGAAGCTCCGGCTGGCCGGCGGCGGGTTGTCGACCGAGTACTTGCCGGTGAGGCGGCCCTGCCCGATCGGCGAGTAGGCCAGGGGCACCACCCCCAACTCCCGGCAGCAGGCGAGCAGGCCCGACTTCTCGGGCATCGTCCGGAGCAGCGAGAACTCAATCTGGTTGCTGGCCAGCCGCAGGCCCCGGGACCGCAACGCGGCATCCATCGACCGGGTCTCCTTGACCGAGTAGTTCGAGACGCCCACCGCCTTCACCAGGCCCTGGCCGTGGGCGGCCGCCAGGGCGTCGGCCAGGGCGCCGTGGGAGCGGAATGAGATCGGGCCGTGGATCTGGTACAGGTCGATCGACTCAACGCCCATGCGGTCCGCCGACGCCCGCGCCGCCGCCGCCAGAGCGGAGGTGACCGCCACCTTCCACGGGCTGGGCATGAACTTGCTGGCGATGACCACTCTCTGGCGGACGCCGGGGTCGCGCTTGAGCAGGCGGCCGATGATGCGCTCGCTCTCCCCGGCGCCGTAGACCTCCGCGGTGTCGAAGAGGACCACCCCCGATTGGAGGCAGGCCTGCCAGGCGTCGACGATGGTCTCCTCCGAGTAGGAGGCGTCGTAGCCGCCCATGCCCCAGGTCTTCTTGTCACCCCAGGCCCAGGTGCCCACGCCCAGCGGCGGCACCGAGACCTCGGATCCGGCGAGGGGTATGCGGTCGCCCGCCTGCGGGGTGGCGACGTCAGTCATCCGTCGCGCGCCGGGCGTGGTGCCACCCTCACTGTCTAGCCCATGCAGACACCGGCGTGGTCGTGCCCGGCGAGGGGCAGCCGGAGCGGCCGGCTCCCTACCGCTGGCCCGGTGCCGTCACACCCACAATGGGGCCGAAGCCCTCGACCCGGTCGAAGCGCACCACGGCTCCGGTCTCCGGGGCGTCGACCATGAGGCCGTCGCCGACGTACATCCCCACGTGCTTGACCCCGGCGGGCGACTGGCCGAAGAACACCAGGTCGCCCGGCTCCACCACCATGCCGGGCAGCACGGCCGGGCCGGCGTCGTACTGGTCCTGCGCCACCCGGGGCAGCGACACCCCGGCCTGCCGGTAGACGAACTGCACCAGGCCGGAGCAGTCGAAACCCCCGTGGGACTCGCCGCCCCACAGGTAGGGGATGCCCAACAGCTTCATCACGTCGACCACCGCCGCTGCCTCGGTCGGCGTCTCACCGGCGGCCAGCCGGCCGAAGGTCCAGTTCCCGACCAGGTTGCAGCCGATGCCGGTGGAGATGGCGCCCTGGGACGCCGGCGCCGGCGCCGGCGCCGGCGGGGCGGTGGTGGTCGTGGTGGCTCCCGCAGCCGTGGTCCCGGCATTGGCGCCCGGGGCAGTGGGACCGGCCGGGGCCTTTGCGCTGCCGGGCCACGCCGCGGCACCCTGGGCGCCCCCGGGGGCGGGGAGCGTCGTCGTGGTCGTGGTGGTCGAAGTGGTGGTGGTGCTGGTCGTGGCGGTGGCGGTCCCCGATCCCTTGGAGGACGGCGGGGAGAGGATTGGCGGCAGCCCCCCTCCGGTGCCGGGGCCGACCGACAGGTCCGAGAGGGTCGCGGTGACCGCGGCCCCGTTGCCGACGGCCGGCGTGGCGGCCGAGGCCAAGGTGGCCCCCCCGCCCTGCGACGGGGCGGCACAGGGGTCGATGGGCACCACCGACGCCACGTCGGGCACCAGAGACGGCCCGGGTTCGGTCGCCGCCTGCGGCGTCGTGACGGCGCTTGCCGGTGCCTCCGACAGGGCCCGCTCCCCTAGGCCGCGCCAGGCCGAGGCGGCGAAAGTCCTGGAAGCGGAGCCATGACCGCGGTGGGCCACCGGCTGGCCCGGGGCGGAGAGCGAGGCTCCGGCGGCCGAAGCCATGGCGGCAGCGACCAGCCCGCCGAGCGTGACGCAGCGCCAGATCCGGCCCCGCCTCCCGGCGTGCCCCCCGCCGGCTACCGGCACGGGTTCGCAATCCGAACTCATCCTCCCCCTCTTCACGGGGGGGTAGAACGAACGTTTGGGCGGTATCTTGCGCGGGCCCCGGCCGGCCCGCCCCCTCAGTGGGCGGGGGCGTGGGGCATGCAGAGGTCGTCGTACTCGGCGATGACGATCTCCCCGGCGTCGGGCCCGCAGGCCGGGCAGGCCGGGTCGCGGCGGACCTTGAAGGTGCGGAACGACTGCTCCAGGGCGTCGTAGGAGAGCAGGCGCCCGACCAGCGGGTCGCCCAGCCTGAGCAGCATCTTGATGGCCTCGACCGCCTGGATGGAACCGACGATGCCCGGCAGGACGCCGAGCACCCCGGCCTCGGAGCACGAGGGGGCCAGCTCGGCCGGCGGCGGCTCGGGGATGAGGCAGCGGTAGCAGGGGCCGACGTAGGGTTCGAAGACGGTGACCTGCCCCTCAAAGCGGAAGATGGACCCGTGGACGACCGGGATGCGCTTGAGCAGGGCGGCGTCGTTGACCAGGTAGCGGGTCGGGAAGTTGTCCGTGCCGTCGACGATGACGTCGTAGCCGTCAATGATGTCGAGGATGTTGTCGGCGCCCAGGCGCACGTCGTAGGTGACGACGTTCACGTCGGGGTTCAATGCGGTCAGCGTCTTCTTGGCCGAGTCGACCTTGCGGTCGCCGATGCGGTCCATGTTGTGCAGGATCTGGCGCTGCAGGTTCGACTCGTCGACCACGTCCATGTCGATGATCCCGAGCGTGCCCACTCCCGCCGCGGCGAGATACAGGGCCGCCGGCGACCCCAGGCCCCCGGCTCCCAGCAGCAGCACCTTGGCGTCGAGCAGCTTGAGCTGGCCCACCTCGCCCACCTCGGGCAGGAGCAGATGGCGCTGGTAGCGGTTGCGCTGGGCCGCGCTCAGCGTGCGGGGCGCCGCCCAGGGGCGCCCGTCGTCCTTCCACTTGTTGAAGCCCCCGATGAGCGACTGCACGTCGGTGTACCCGAGGTCGCCCAAGGTCTTGGCGGCGAAGGCCGAGCGCACGCCACCGGCGCAGTAGACCACCACGGGCTCCGACTTGTCGGGCAGCTTGCCCTCCACCTGGAACTCGAGGTGCCCGCGGGGCAGGTGCACGGCATGGGGGATGGCCCCCTGCTCGTACTCGTCAGGCTCGCGGACGTCCAGGAAGGTGACGTGCCCCTGGCCCAGCAGCTGCTCGGCGTCGGGCGGCTCCACCTCGCGGATGGATGCCTTGGCTTCCTTCAACAGTTCTCGGGGTGTGGGCACTCTCAACCTCCAGGCCGGCCACTCGCTACCGAACCGTTAAACACTACCAGCGGGGTCAACATTCCCGGTGAGTCCCCGAAGCCTGAGAAGCTGCACCCCATGGAGCTCCACGAGGCCATCCGGCGCAGACAAATGGTGCGCAGCTTCGCCGCCGATCCGGTTGACCGCGCCCTCCTGGACGGACTCCTCCGGGCGGCTTTGCGGTCCCCGACCGCCGGCAACAGCGCCGGCACGGCCTGGGTCGCCCTCTCAGGCCCCGACCAGACATCCCTCTACTGGGACGCCACCACCGACCAGGCCTGGCGCGACACCAGCCCGCGCTGGCCCGGCCTGCGCCGCGCCCCCGCCGTGCTCCTGGCCTACTCCTCGGCGGCAGCGTACGTCGCGCGCTACGCCGAACACGACAAATCCGACTCCCGCCTCGGCACCGACCGTGCCGGCTGGCCGGTGCCCTACTGGACCGGGGACGCCGCCTTCGGGGTCATGGCGGTGCTGCTGGGTGCCGTCGATGCCGGCCTGGGCGCCTGCGTGCTGGGCAATTTCCGGGGCGAGGAGGCTCTGAATCATGCTCTGGGCGTCCCCCATGAGTGGCATCTCTTCGGTGCCGTCCTCCTGGGCCGTCCCGACGGGGCCGACCACCGCTCCCCCTCGCTGGAGCGCGCCCTGCCCGATGCCGCCGACCGTATCCACTGGGGCGGCTGGTAGCCGCCCCCACCCCTCTTAACCGGCCGACTCCTTCGAGAGCGTGTGATCGGGCCCCTCCTGCCAGCGGGCCATGGCCCAGAGCAGGTCGGACAAGCGATTCAGGTAGGCCACCACGTGGGACCCCTCGACGGGTTCGGTCACCGCCAGGCGCTCGGCCCGCCGTACGACGGCCCGGGCGAAGTCCAGTGCGGCCGCCACCCGATTCTCCCCCGGGATGATGAAGTCGCTCGGCATGTCGAACCGGGCCAACAGCTCGTCGATGGCCTCCTCTAACGCGGCCACCATCGCCTCGGTCACCTGGGTCTTCCCAGCCACCAGCTTGGGGCGGTTCTCGGGCGCCGTGGCCACCTCGGCCATCAGCACGTAGAGGTCCCGGGCCAGGGCGATCAGGCGCTCGTCGACTTCCGAGCCCGGCTCCGACTGCGCCCGGGCCAAGCCGATGGCCGCTTGGCCTTCATCCACGGCGCCGTTCACCTCTATCGGCCTCGAGTCCTTGCGCACCCGTCCACCGAAGAGCAGGCCGGTCGACCCGTCATCGCCCTTCTTGGTATAGATCCGCGGCTTCACCAGGCCGGATGCTACCGGCCCGTTCATGGGGACAAGGTGGTCGCCGGTATCCTGTCTGAGGCATGCCCCAATCGCCGGAACTCCTCGGTCGCCTCGACCCGTCCACGTCCAGCTACCTGCAGGCGCTGCGGGAGCGGGTCGTGATCTTCGATGGCGCCATGGGCACGAACCTGCAGTTGCTCGGGCTGAGCCCGGAAAACTTCGGCGGCCCCGAGCTCGAAGGCTGCAACGAGATCCTCATCGACTCCCGCCCCGACCTGATCTCCCAGGTGCACCGTTCCTTCTACGAGGTGGGGTGTGACGTCGTCGAGACCGGAACCTTCGGCTCGTCCTCGGTGGTGCTGGCCGAGTACGGGTTGGCCGACCGCGCCCGTGCCCTCAGCCGCACCGGCGCCGAGCTGGCCCGGTCGGTGGCCGCCGAATTCTCGACCCCGGACCGTCCGCGTTGGGTGGCCGGGAGCATGGGGCCCGGCACGAAGTTCCCCACGCTCGGGCAGATCCCCTACGCCGCTTTGCGCGACGCCTACGAGGAGCAGGCCCTCGGACTGCTGGAAGGGGGGGTCGACTTCCTCCTCATTGAGACGGTGTTCGACCTCCTGTCGGCCAAGTCGGCCATCAACGGGGCCCGCCGCGCCATGGTGGCGCTCGACCGGATCGTCCCCCTCCAGGTCCAGGTGACCATTGAGCTGACCGGGCGCATGTTGCCCGGCACCGAGGTCGCCGCCGCCCTGACCGTGTTGGATGCGATGCAGGTCGACGTCGTCGGCCTCAACTGCGCCACCGGTCCGGTCGAGATGAGCGAGGCGCTCCGCCATCTTTCGTCGGCCAGCCGCGTCCCCATCGCCTGCGTCCCCAACGCCGGCCTGCCTTCGGTGGTCGACGGTCGCATGCACTACGACCTGACCCCCGAGCAGCTGGCCGAGCACCTGCACCGCTTCGTCACCGAGTTCGGCGTTTCGGCCATCGGGGGTTGCTGCGGCACGACACCGGAGCACCTGGCCGCCGTGGTGGCCAGCTGTGCCGACGCCCTGCCGGCCCCCCGGACTCCGGTCTTTGAGCCCTCGGCGGCGTCCATCTACACCTCGGTGCCCTTCCAGCAGGACACCTCGTTCCTGGTGGTGGGTGAGCGGACCAACGCCAACGGCTCGAAGCGCTTCCGCGAGGCCATGTTGGAAGGCGACTGGGACACGTGCGTGGCCATGGCCCGCGACCAGGTCAAGGAGGGCGCGCACCTCATAGACGTGTGCGTCGACTACACCGGGGCTGACGGCGTGTCGGACATGACCGAGGTGGCCAGCCGCTTCGCCACCCAGGCCAGCGTGCCCCTCATGGTCGACTCCACCGAGGGCCCGGTCGTCCGGGCTGCGCTGGAGTGGATCGGAGGGCGTCCCATCCTCAATTCGGTCAACCTCGAAGAGGGCGACGCACCCGGCACCCGGCTCGACACCTTCCTGCGCCTGGCCCGCGAGTTCGGGGCCGCCGTCGTCTGCACGTGCATCGACGAGGAGGGCCAGGCCCGCACGGCCGAGTGGAAACTGCGGTCCGCCCGCAATATCCGCGACATCGCGGTGGACCGCTACGGCCTGGCCCCCGAGGACCTGCTCTTCGACCCCCTGGCACTGCCGCTCTCCACCGGCATGGAGGAGAGCCGTCAGGACGGGATCGAGACCATTGAGGGCATACGGGCCATCAAAGCCGAGCTGCCCGGGGTGTCCACCATCCTCGGGCTCTCCAACGTGTCGTTCGGGCTCAATCCGGCCGCCCGCCAGGTGCTCAACTCGGTGTTCCTCCACGAGTGCGTGGAAGCCGGCCTGGACTCGGCCATCGTGCACGCGTCGAAGATCCTCCCGCTGGCCCGCATTGAGGAGCGGGCCAAGGAGATCAGCCTCGACCTGATCTACAACCGGCGCACCGACGACTACGACCCGCTGCAGGAGCTCCTGGCCCTCTTCGACGGGGTCAAGGTCAATGCGAACGCCGCCGACGAGCATCTCGACTGGCCCGTCGATCGCCGGTTGTCCCAGCGCATCATTGACGGCAACCGCAACGGTCTGGAGGGGGACCTGACCGAGGCGCTCGACTCGGGGGTCGGCGCGCTGGCCATCGTCAACGAGATCCTGCTCGAAGGCATGAAGGTGGTGGGCGAGCGCTTCGCCTCCGGCGAGATGCAGCTGCCCTTCGTGCTCCAGTCGGCCGAGACCATGAAGGCCGCCGTCGCCTTCCTCGAGCCCTTCATGGAGAAGGCCGACCAGGGGGGCAAGGGCACCGTGGTCCTGGCCACCGTCAAGGGTGACGTGCATGACATCGGGAAGAACCTGGTGGACATCATCCTGACCAACAACGGGTACGAGGTGATCAACCTCGGGATCAAAATCGGCATCAACGAGATGATCATGGCCGCCGAGGAGCACAAGGCCGATGCCATCGGCATGAGCGGGCTCCTGGTCAAGTCCACCCTGATCATGCGCGAGAACCTGGTCGAGCTCAACCAGCGCGACCTGGCTGACTTCCCGATCCTGCTGGGCGGGGCGGCGCTCACGCGCACCTATGTCGAACGGGATCTGCGGGAGATCTATGACGGCCGCCTCTTCTATGGCCGGGACGCCTTCGAGGGCCTGCGCACCATGGACCGGCTGGTCGAGTTGAAGAAGGGTGGCGACGAGGACCCGGCCTTCGGTCGGGAGATCTCGGAGCGCAATGTGCCCAAGCGGAGCCGTCTGGAGCCGCAGGACACCACCCCGGTCGAAGGCCAGCCGGCACGGGCCGACGTGGCCATGGACAACCAGCTCTTCCCCCCTCCCTTCGTCGGCACCCGGGTGGCCAAGGGCATCCCGATCGACGATATCGCCGAGTACCTCAACCTGACCGCCCTGTTCCGCAATCAGTGGGGCTTCCGGCCCGAGGGCGGCGAGGACGACAACGAGTTCAAGACCAGGGTCAAGGCGACGCTGCGCGAGGAGCTCGGCAAGGCCAAGGAGGCCGACCTTCTCATCCCCCAGGTGGCGTACGGCCACTTCGCCGCCAACGCCGAGGGCAACGACCTCGTCATCTGGAAGGACGAAGCCCGGTCCTCGGAGTGGATGCGGTTCACCTTTCCTCGCCAGCGCAAGGAACCCTGGTTGTGCATTGCGGACTTCTTCCGCCCGGCCGGCAGCGGGGAGGAGGACTTCGCCAGCTTCATGCTCTGTACCATCGGCCCCCGGGCGTCCGAGGAAGCGGCGCGCCTGTTTGCCGAAAACCAGTACCAGAACTACCTCTTTCTGCACGGGCTGAGCGTGGAGATGGCGGAGGCCACCGCCGAGTACTGGCACCATCGCATCCGTCAGGAGCTCGGCTTCGTCAACGAGGACGGTCCGTCACTGGCGGGGCTCTTCCGCCAGACCTACCGGGGTGGGCGCTACTCGTGGGGCTACCCGGCCTGTCCCGACCTCACGGACAACGCCAAGGTGGTGGAGCTCCTGGGTGGGGACCGCATCGGCGTGACCGTGAGTGAGGGGTTCCAGCTGCACCCCGAGCAAACCACCGACGCCATCATCTGCCATCACCCGCAGGCCAAGTACTTCGTGGCCTGAACGCGGGGTCAGGTGGCTGCGTGGGCCGCCAGCACGGAATCCCGGGCGTGGTAGCTGGACCGGGTGAGGGGCGAGGCCTCGACGTGACGCACACCGAGGTCGGCACCCACCTCTTTCAGGCGTTCGAATTCCTCGGGAGCCCAATAACGCGACACGGGTAGGTGGTCCCGGCTCGGTCGCAGGTACTGACCGATGGTGATGATCGACACCCCCACCGCGTGCAGGTCCGCCATGGTGGCGATCACCTCGTCCTCGCGTTCCCCGAGACCGACCATGAGACCGGACTTGGTCACGAGGCCCGCCGCTCCGGCCCGCGCCAGCACGGCCAGGCTCCTGGCGTACCCGGCCGAGGGTCGCACCGCACGCTGCAACCGGGCCACGGTCTCAATGTTGTGGTTCAGCACATCGGGTCGGGCGCCGAAGATCGTATGCAGCGACTCCGTGTCGCCCCGGCAGTCCGAGATCAGCACCTCGACCGTCACGCCCGGGGAGCGATCACGGATGGCGGTGACCGTCTCTGCCATCGCCCCCGCGCCGCCGTCGGCCAGGTCGTCGCGGGCCACGCAGGTCACCACGGCATGCCCGAGTGACATCCGCTGCACGGCGCGGGCCACCCGGTCGGGCTCATCAGGGGCGAGGGCGAGGGGATGCCGGGTGTCGACTTGGCAGAACCCGCAAGCCCGCGTGCACCGCTCACCGTTGATCATGAAGGTGGCGGTCCCCTCGGACCAGCACTCATAGATGTTCGGGCATCCCGCTTCCTCACACACGGTGACCAGGCCCAGATTGTGGATTGTCTTGCCGAGCGAGGAGTACTCCTTGCCCATGCGCACCGGTACCCTCAACCAGGACGGCTTGCGTTCCGTGATCTCAAGGCCGGCCTCGGGGGACACGCCGGCCTGGCGCAATCGCCTGATGAGAGGTCGTTCTGCTTCGGAACCATTGTGGACCTGTGCCGTGGGGCCGGTCAGCACATCGTGGCGGTCGCTGCCACCCCGACCGAACATGGCAGCGGCCCGGGCGATGAAGGCCTCGGCGACCTCCTCCATGGAAGTGTCGAATCGTTCTGCCCGCAGCGAGGTCACGGACCGGTCGGCGATACCGCACGGGACGATGTGCCCGAACATGGAAAGGTCACACTCGACGTTGAGCGCCACCCCGTGGAGGGTGCGCCTCATCCCGGACGCCCCCTTCACCGTGCGCACGCCGATGGCGGCGATCTTTCGGGGGTTCGGCCCTTCAGCGCCAACCCACACCCCCGGGTAGGCGCGCACGGATGTCGCATCACTGAGCCCGACATCGGCCAGGGTCCCGATGACCAGTTCTTCCAGCCGGTGCACGTGCGCCGGTCCGGCGGATGGTTCGTCGGGCACCGACACGATCGGGTAACCGACCAGCTGGCCGGGTCCGTGATAGGTGACGTCCCCCCCACGGTCGGTCCGCTCGAGCGTGGCGCCAACCGCCGCCGGATCGACCAGCACATGCCCAGGGTCGGCGTGGGCTCCCATGGTGTAGACGTGCGGATGCTGGAGCACCAGCAGGTAGTCGGACTCGGTGCCGGCCGCCAGCGCATGCTGCAGGGCGTATGCCTCGTGGTACGGGACGGTGCCCAGGGAGCGGATGCGCAGCATGTTCGGTGTGGTCAGAGCTCGGCTGCCCAGTCGCGGCTCCCGAGGAGCTCTGATACCCGGGCCAGGAACGAGGAGACGTAGGCACCGTCGACCGCCCGGTGATCCCAACTCACCCCGAGTATCCCGGTCGAGTGGATGGCGATCGACTCGGAGCCGTCCGCCTGGGTGACCACCACCGGGCGCCGGGCGATGCCGTCCGTGGCCAGGATGGCCACCTGGGGCTGATTGATGATGGGCACAGTGAAGAAGGTCCCGAATGGTCCGTCATTGGTGATGGAGAACGTCCCGCCGGAGATGTCATCGGCGTTCAGTTGGCGCCCCCGGGCCCGCTCCGCCAGGTCACGGATGCGGCGCGCCACCCCACGCAGGGTCACCTCTTCGGCTCGGTGGATCACCGGCACGATCAGCCCTTCGTGAGCCAGGTCGACGGCGATCCCCAAATTGACCTCGGCGTGCACGACGAGCGAATCGTCGAGCACCGAGGCGTTGAGGAGCGGAAAGTCACGGAGCGCCTCCACGGCGGAACGGGCGATGAAGGGCAGGTAGGTGAGGGAGAAGCCCTCCTCGGCCCTGAAGCGCTCCCCCCAGGCCTTGCGCACCCGTTCGACCCCTTCGAAGTCGACCTCGTTGGCGATGAACGCATGGGGGGAGGTGGCCTTGGAGCGCACCATGTGCTCGGCCGTGCGGCGGCGCATGTTCGAGAAGGGGATGACCTGGTCCCCCGCCCGGCGGAACGAGGCCATGGATTGGGCGGGCGCCGGCTGGGCACCGACCATGGGACCGCTCGGGATGGAGGCGACGGCCACGGCTGGCGGGGTGGCTGGGGCCGAAACGGGAGGAGCAGGGGCAGCCGAGGGTGGGGCTGCAGGTGCGGCCGGAGGCGGAGTCGCATGGCGGGCGTCAATGACCTTCAGCACGTCCTCCCTGGTGATGCGCCCACCCACTCCGGTGGCCGTCACCTCGGCGGCGGTGATCCCGCTCTCGGCGAGGAGTTTGCGCACCACCGGCGAAAGCACCAGTGGTTCAGAGGCATCCGCACCGCTCGCAGCCGGTAGCTCGGCTTCCGGGGCCGGGGCGGGCGCCGGCGGCTCCGCAACCCCGGGTTGCGGTGGGGCAGGTGGGTCCGCGGATGGGGCTGCGGGTGGTGCCGCACGTGGGGGCGGTGGGGCCGCGGGTGGTTGCGGTGGGGCAGGTGGGTCCGCGGGTGGTGCCGCAGGTGACGTCTCGACCGCCGATGGAGCGTCACCACCAGCTGCCCCGTCGCCGATCACCGCCAGCTTGACTCCTACTTCGACGGTCTCCCCCTCGGGAACGAGAATCTCCGTCAGGACACCGGCGGCCGGTGAAGGGACCTCGGAGTCGACCTTGTCCGTCGATACCTCGAACAGCGGCTCGTCGCGCTCGACCTGCTCCCCGACGGCCTTCATCCAACGGGTGACCGTTCCCTCGGTCACCGTCTCGCCCAGTTGCGGCATCACGACATCAGCCAACGTGCAGTCCCCTTCCGGTCAGCGCCATCACCGTCTCGCCGAAGGCCTCCGAAAGTGACGGGTGCGGCTGCATGAGGTGGGCCACCTCTTCGGGGAAGGCCTCCCAGTTGACGGCCAGGTACCCCGCTCCGAGCTGTTCGGTGACCCAAGGACCGGCCATGTGGACACCCAGGATCCTTCCGGCCGACCCGTCCGGCAACTGCTCGGCCACAACCTTGACCACACCGTCGGTGTCGCCGACGATGAGTGCTCGGCTGTTGCCGCCGAACGGGTCCTTCTTCGTCACTACGGCGATCCCGGCCGCCTTGGCTTGCGCCTCGGTCATCCCGCAGAATGCGACTTCGGGGTGGCAGTAGATGGCCCATGGCACCTTGCCGTAGTCGACGGGCAGGACGGGCTCGCCCAGCATCCCCTTGACCGCCACAATGGCCTCGGCAAAGCCGACATGGGCCAGTTGGGGTGTTCCGGCCACCACATCGCCCACCGCCCACACCCCGGGCTCACCGGTGCGCTGATACCCGTCTGCCACAACGAACCCGCGCTCGTCTATCTGCACGGCGACCCCGTCGGCGACCAGTCCTTCGGTGCGTGGCCGCCGGCCGACGGAGACCACTATCGCTTCTACGTCGTAATTGTCTTCACCGGCGTGCACCGTGGTCACGTTGCCACCCGCCTCAGGGGTGTGCCCCCGGACCTGGACGCCGGTGACGATTTCGATCCCCCGCTTCTTGAAGCAACGGGTGATCAACCGGACGATGTCGTCGTCGCACCCGGTCAGTATGGAGTCCAGCGCCTCTAGCACTGTGACCTTGGCTCCCAGGTCCGACAACAAGGAGGCGAACTCGCATCCGATCGCCCCACCTCCGACGACGGCCACCGAGCCGGGAATCTCCTTGAGGTCCAAGAATTCGTCGGATGTCATGACCCAGTGACCGTCGACGGGGAGACCGGGCAGTGTCCGGGGTACCGAACCGGCTGCCAGCACGACATTGCGCCCGATCAACACGCGTCCGGCGTCATCACCGTCGAGCACCTCGACGCGGCGACCGGCCTGCAGGGTCGCCGTCCCCGAGAAGATCGTGACATGGCGCCCCTTGAGCAACCCGGTCAAACCCTTGAAGAGCTTGTCGACGACGCTGTTCTTCCTCTCCTGGCTGACCGAGAACTCAAGGGTGGATGCGGCGACCCGGATGCCGAATTCACCCGCGCCGTGCACCGTCCGTTGCACCGCGGCGGTCTCCAGGAATTCCTTGGCTGGCACGCAGCCCCGGTGCAGGCAGGTGCCCCCGACCTTGTCCCGCTCCACCACGGCTACCGAGAGGCCGGCGGCAGCGCCGTAGAGTGCGGTGGCGTACCCACCCGGCCCACCGCCGATCACGACTATGTCGAACTCGTCCTCAGCGCCCATCTTCCTGCCCTCTTCCTCTCTGCCGGCGACGCATCCGGAATCACCCGACAAGGCCGGTCACGGCGCCTGGCGAGCGCTGTCGCACCCGGCGCGTGCCTCCCGGCATCCTACTGTTCACCACGATGCCTGAGCCCCAGCGCGCCGCTACGCCTGCAGCGATTCGTCGACCTGAGTCCGGGGCTCTGCCATGAGCTCACTGGGCGTGACCATCTTCGGGGTCTGCGCTCTCACCTTCATGATGGGCATGTACGCCCTGGAGCGCCGCGGGAGGCGTTTCATCCTGGCCTTCGCCGCCGGGTGCCTCCTCTCCGGCCTTTACGGGTTTCTTGCCGGCGCGTGGCCGTTCGGCGTGGTCGAGGTCATATGGTCGGGGATCGCCCTGCGTCGCTTCGTGCGCCCGCACTAGCCGTGGGCACCTGCTCCCGTGTCGGCGGCCATCGTGGCCAATTCGTCGACCCGGTCGTTCCAACGGTCACCCGAGTGCCCCTTGACCCAGCGGAAGGTGACCCGGGTCGGTGAGGCCACCGCCAACTCAATCAGAGGCTCCCACAACTCCCGGTTGGCCACGGGCTTGTTCTGCGCGTTCCTCCAGTTGCGCCGCTGCCATCCCTGCCACCAGCGGTCGTTGAAGCACTTGACCACATAAGTGGAATCGCTCACCACTTCAATGCCAGGAGGTTCCTCCTCGGTCAGTGAGCGCAGCGCTTCGAGTGCGGCCATGATCTCCATCCGCTGGTTGGTCGTGGCCGGATCCGCCCCGCTGGCGAAACGTCCTCCCGGCACGGCCCAGGCCCACCCACCCGGTCCCGGGTTCCCCCGGCAGGCACCGTCGGTGTACACGATGAGGGAGTCGGCGGTGGAGTCCATCAGATCGCCCCGAGGGGACTGGCGGCTTGAGCCGGCATGGGAATCGGGGTTCGGGGTGCCGCCCCGATTGCTTGCGAGGTTGTCACACCCGATCTGTACGGTGATCGCATCATGAGTGTTGCTCGCTTTCGTCGTGCGCCCGCTGCGGTGTCTTCGCTCGGTCTGCCCGTGGTGTGGGGCCCGAAAGAGGGCCGGCGGATCCTCAGCGGTCCCCTCGCCGAGCCAATGGCCGAGCTGCTCAGCGAAATGGCGTCCCAGCGAGGATGGGAGGTCGGGGCCCCGGTGGTGATGGCCGACCACGGGCACCCCATAATCGGGGTCCTCCCGACCGACTCGCCTTTAGAAGTGGCCAAAGCGTTGCAGGGCCGTACGTCCCCAACCCTGCCATCGGAGTTCTGGTGGCTGCGGCGGGGTCGCCTGCGGTTGTCCAATTCGTACTTCGCCGCCTCGGTCGGGCACGTCTCGGGAGAAAGCGTGCGCCGGCACATCGAGCACCAGTGCAATGAGGTCGCATGAGGCGGGCCTACAAGTTCCGCCTGCGGCCAACGGCCACACAACACGTGGCCCTGGCGGGGTGTCTCGACGCTCACCGCGAGCTCTACAACGCCGCGCTGCAAGAGCGCCGGGACGCCTATGAGCGGGTGGTGCGCCGATCCCCGGCCTACTGGTCGGCTGACCGCCCCAAGGGGCCGATCACCTACTCCATCCAGTCGGGCCAACTCAAAGAGATCCGCGCCGAGCGGCCCGATATGGGTATCTGGTCCTTCTCCTCGCAGCAGGCGACACTGCGGCGGCTCAACAGGGCGTTCGAGGCGTTCTTCCGTCGAGCCAAGGCGGGGGAGATACCGGGCTATCCCCGGTTCAAGGCTCAGCACCGATTCGACTGCGTCGAATGGCCCAAGGACGGCGACGGGTGCAAATGGCGCCCCGAGGCCGCCCGGGTCTACCTCCGAGGGATCGGGCACGTGAAGGCCACCGTGCACCGAAGGGTCGAGGGCTTGGTCAAGACGATCTCGGTCAAGCGAGAGGGTAAGAAGTGGTTCTTGGTCCTCTCGTGTGACGACGTGCCCAAGAAGCCGCTGGAGCCGACCGGCCGCTCGATCGGCCTCGACATGGGCATCGCCAGTTTCGCCACCACCTCGGACGGCGCGCACATCGCGAATCCCCGACACGCCGAGGTGGGGGCCAAGCGCCTGGCCCGGGCCCAGCGGGTCCTGGTCCCGAAGTTGCGGGGCTCGAACAACCGAGCGGCCGCACGAGAGACCGTGGCGGCCCGGCACCGCAAGGTCGCCCACTCCCGCCGGGACTTTCATCACAAGGTGGCCCGGCGCCTGGTCGAGGACTTCGACGTCATCTACGTCGAGGACCTCTGCGTGGCCAACATGGTCAGGCGGGTGGAGCCCGTTCCCGACCCCGAGACTCCCGGCCAGTTCCTCCCCAACGCTGCATCGGCCAAGACCGGGCTCAACAGAAGTATCAATGATGCGGGCTGGGCTCAGTTCCGCTCTTTGCTGTGCGCCAAAGCGGAAGACGCTGGACGCACGGTGCTGAGCGTGAACCCCCGGCATACCAGCCAGAGGTGCGCCCAGTGTGGGCACACCGACGCCGGCAACCGCATCAGCCAGGCGCAGTTTCGATGTCTGGCGTGCGGGCACGAGGCCCACGCCGGCGTCAACGCCGCCCGCAACATCCTGGGGGCTGGACTGGCCCTTCCGGACGCCCACGCGGCCTGAAAAGAAGCTGGCGGGTTCACCCATCAGAGAAGTCACGTGCAATGTGTAACACCCGCCGTGACATGCCGTGGCCGGACCAGTGGGCAGCCCAGTACCGTAGGGACATGCTGTTCGACGGGATCAGTCACCAGGTCCCGGACACGGACCCGGGGGAGACGCAGGAGTGGC
Organism: Acidimicrobiales bacterium; assembly: GCA_035534235.1. Classification (GTDB taxonomy): domain Bacteria; phylum Actinomycetota; class Acidimicrobiia; order Acidimicrobiales; family RAAP-2; genus Bog-473. The sequence continues at coordinate 51,551 of DATLSH010000038.1, forward strand.
TGGACTCCTTCGACTCCATCGTCGACTCACGCGGCCGGGCCCGGGCCCGCTACCTGCTGATGAAGCTCCTTGAGCGGGCCAGGACCAAGCAAGTCGACTTCCCCGCCACGGTCTCGACTCCCTACGTCAATACCATCCCGGCCGATGCCGAGCCTTGGTTCCCCGGCGACGAGTACCAGGAGCGCAGGATCCGGGCTTACATCCGTTGGAACGCCGCGGCCATGGTGGTGCGCGCCAATACCCGCACCGAGGGCATTGGCGGCCACCTCTCGACGTATGCCAGCTCCGCCGCCCTCTACGAGGTGGGGTTCAATCACTTCTTCCGGGGAAAGGCTGACGGCGGCTTTGGGGACCAGGTGTTCATTCAGGGTCATGCGTCCCCGGGCATTTACGCCCGAGCGTTCGTCGAAGGGCGCCTTTCCGAGGCCCAGCTCGACAACTTCCGCCATGAGGTAGGCGGCAACGGTCTTCCCAGCTACCCCCATCCACGCGCGCTGCCAGGATTCTGGGAATTCCCGACGGTCTCCATGGGGCTGGGGCCCATCGCTGCCGTCTACCAGGCCCACGTCAACCGGTATCTCAATCAACGCCATCTGGTCGACACCAGCGCCAGCCGCGTCTGGTGCTTCGTCGGTGATGGCGAAATGGACGAACCCGAGTCGATCGGCGCCCTCGGCGTTGCCGGGAGGGAACATCTCGACAATCTCATCTTCGTCGTCAACTGCAACCTGCAGAGGCTCGACGGTCCCGTCCGGGGCAACGGCAAGATCATTCAGGAACTTGAGGCAGTCTTCCGTGGTGCCGGGTGGAACGTGATCAAGGTGATCTGGGGCTCCCGCTGGGACGCGCTCCTCGCCCGGGACGTCGACGGTGTCCTGCTCGACCGCATGAACACCACGCTCGACGGTGAGTACCAGAAGCTGGCCGTCGAGTCCGGCGCCTACATCCGTGAGCACTTCTTCGGACCGGATCCTCGCCTCCGCCGCATTGTGGACGACCTCAGCGATGACGACCTCGTCACGCTGCCCCGGGGTGGCCACGACTACCGGAAGCTCTATGCCGCCTACAAGCAGGCCACCGAACAGCGGGGATCGCCAACGGTGATCCTGGCCAAGACGATCAAGGGTTGGACCCTGGGTCCCGAAATTGAGGCGCGCAATGCCACCCACCAGATCAAGAAGATGACCAAGGCCCAGCTACGCGCCCTGAGGGACCGCCTCTATCTGACCGATGACATCCCGGATACCGCGCTGGAAGGCGACCCGCCTTACGTGCGCCCCGCCGAGGGATCCGACGCGCTGGAGTACCTCAAGGCCCGCGGCCTGGTCCATTCCGGTCCGGTGCCCATCCGGACCGTCCGACCGGCCCCATCCGCCTTGCCCGACTCCAAGGTTTTTGAGGAGTTCGGATCCGGCTCGCGCAATCAACCGGTCTCCACCACCATGGCCTTCGCCCGGCTCCTGCGGAACTTGGTGCGCGACCCGGCGATGGGAGCCTTGGTGGCACCGATCGTCTCTGACGAGGCCCGGACATTCGGGCTGGAGTCGATCATCGCCGAGACCAAGATTTACGCACCCGAAGGGCAGCATTACGTGCCGGTCGACGCCGACCTGCCTCTCCACTACGCCGAGAGCACCTCGGGCCAGGTGCTCCAAGAAGGCATAACCGAGGCCGGCGCGCTGGCGACCTTCTCGGCGCTCGCCACGGCCTACGCCACTTGGGGTCAGCCCATGCTTCCGGTCTTCCTCTTCTACTCCATGTTCGGATTCCAGCGGGTCGGCGACCTGACTTGGGCCCTGGGGGATATGCGGGGCCGGGGCATCCTCGCCGGCTGCACCGCTGGGCGCACCACGTTGATGGGTGAAGGCCTGCAACACTGCGACGGGCAGTCCCCCCTCCTGGCCTCGACCAACCCGGCCGCCATGGTCTACGACGCCTCGTTCGCCTATGAGGTCGCGGTGATCGTGGAGGAAGCCATCAGGAGGATCCTCGGTCCCGAGCCCGAGGACCGCTTCTGGTACCTCACCCTCTACAACGAGACGTATCCGATGCCGTCCATTCCCCCGGGAGAGAGCGGGGCTGCCGTGCGCGAGGGGATCATCACGGGGATCTACCGCTTCTCGGAGGCGCCCGGGACCCCGGAGGATCTTCGGGCGTCGCTCTGCTTCTCGGGGCCGATGTGGAGCGTGGCCCGCGACGCGCAACGGGTACTGTCCAACTCCTACGGCGTGTCCGCCGACACCTGGGCCGTGACCTCGTGGAACAGCCTGCGCAACGAAGCGCTGGAGGTGGAGCGCTGGAACCGCCTACATCCCGGTGAGGTTCCTCGGACGGCCACGGTGACCGCTGCCCTGGGTGCGGGCAGCGACCCGGTCGTCGCGGTCACCGATTACATGCGGGCCATACCGGATCAGGTGGCGCGCTTCGTGGACCGCCCATACACGTCACTCGGGACAGACGGCTTCGGACGCTCCGACGCCCGGGAGGCGTTGCGAAGCCACTTCGAAGTCGATGCGGCACACCTGGTCATCGGCGTCCTGAGCCAACTGGCCCTTCAGGGGCGGATGGCCCCTTCGGTGGTGCAAAAGGCCATCATCGAATTGGGGATCGATCCATCGAAGTCGGCTCCGTTCCTGATCTGAGCATCGTCAGGAATCTCGTAAGTGTCTCCTCGGTGCCCACGGGAACCGTGACGGACAGCCAGCGCTGGGCCGCCTCGACCATGATGGCGAAATCGAAGAAGGCACAGCACTGCTTCTCTCGTTGCCCGAGGGATACCGCATGAAGCAGCGCCCCATCGGACGGTTCAAGGAGCAGACGAACTGCCGAGGGGCTGATCTCGGAAGTGACCACCGAGGACCGGAAGAAGTCCTGCCATTCGGCATGGCGCGCCGGGAGGTCCTCGGTCTCCAGCGTGCCGGCGATGGGGACAGGTGGAGCCCCATCCACGACTCCACTCATCGGTCGGCCAGCAGGAGGTCCCGCGTCAGCTCCATCTGTCCGAGGTGCTGGAACAGCTCTTCAAGAATGTGCAGCAACACCGCTCCCTTGACCTCCGTGTAAGGCTCCGCGGTATCGGGGGAACGCAGGACATTGGCCGGGGCGGCCATGGGGTCGTACCCGGCCAGATCGACCTCCAGCTGATGGCGCGCACCGGCCATGCGCTCGAGCAGTGCCTCCACCTCTCCTGTCGCGGTGAACTCGGCTTCCCGATCCCGACTCACCATCCGCTCAGCCACGGTGGCGCCACCCCAGTAGGCCAGGACGCCCAGGCAATGGGTGAGAATGGCGTAGGGGGAATTGGAATCCCGCAGAGCAGGCCGCCGGTTTGCCAGTTCGTCGCCGAGTTCACGCAGAATTCCCGCCATCGCATTGAGCGCGGCATCGACGAACCACAGGAAATCCGTCACCGAGACGGCAACGGCCCCGGAGGACGGCCCTTCAGTGGGCAATCCACGCATCCGGGTCAGTGGTCATCTTGTGGATGTCCGGGGGCAATGTGCCTGAAACGACGTCGGTCAGGGTGACCCTTTCGAGGACGGAGCGCAGACTTGCCCGCACCGCCACCCAGACTTGCTGCAGGTGTTCGGCTGCGCCTCCGTAGCTGGTGGCCTCCGGTCGGTATCCCCGGACCTCGGCCAGCGGTCCGTCCAGGGCGCGGATCACATCGGCCATGGTGATGGCGTCGGCACTGCGAGCCAGCCGGTAGCCCCCTTCGGCCCCCCGTTGGCTGGCCACAATGCCGGCCCGGCGGAGATCGGCCAGGATGGCGCCGAGGAAGCGAGGGGGCAGGCCCTGCTCGCCGGCCAGGAATTCGGCCGTCTGTGGCGTACCGGCGGCTGCGAGAGCGAGGAGGGCTCGGATGCCGTAGTCGACCTTCGCCGGGATGTGCATGGCGAGATTCTGCCCCGCATGAGCGATGAGGGCACGTCCAACGGGCCAAGAGGCGTGCCAGTATTCCCCTATGGCGAAAGTGACCCTTCACCTGACCGGCGACAAGGACGCGGACGCAGTCATCAGCCGTGATCCGCTGGCGCTGCTGATCGGGATGGTACTGGACCAGCAGGTGACGATGGAGAAGGCATTCTCGGCGCCGTCCGAGTTGGCCCGCAGGTTGGGCGGTGACTTGCATGCGGCGGGCATCGCCACCATGGACCCCGATGAGTTCGCCCTCCTCTTCAAGGAGAAGCCGGCACTGCACCGGTTTCCCGGCTCCATGGCCGGCCGTGTCCAGGAGGTGTGCCGCATTGTGGCCGACGAGTACGGCGGACGTGCCGACACCATCTGGAAGGACCTGCCCGATGGCGCCACCCTGGTGAATCGGCTGACGGCGCTTCCCGGTTTCGGTCAACAGAAGGCCCGGATCTTCGCGGCACTGCTGGGAAAGCAGCTGGGCATTCAGCCGTCCGGGTGGCGGGCCGCTGCCTCCCCGTTCGCAGAGATGGACACCCACCTGTCCTTGGCCGATATCACCGATGCCGAGAGCTCGGTCAAGGTCCGTTCCCACAAGAAGGCCATGAAGGCGAGAGCGCGCGCCGGAAAGTGACGCCGCGCTACGCCATCGGGGACTGCCATCTTTACCTTTGCACACCGGTTCGCCCCAACCTGGGCTCGTTCGTGGCCGAGTGCATCGCCGGAGGTGTCGACGTGGTCCAGCTGCGAGACAAGCACCTAGAGGCAAAGCCGCTCATTGGGCAGGCTCGTGAGGTCTCATCGGTCTGCGCCGACCATGCGGTGCCGTTCATCCTCAACGATCGCCCGGACCTGGCTCTTGAGGTCGGCGCCGACGGAGTGCATGTGGGGCAGGAGGATGCTCCGGTGGCTCTGGCCCGTCGCATCATGGGGCCACAGGCAATCATCGGCCTTTCGACCCACGGTCGTGAGGACCTGGCCGGCGCCGCGGGACAGGACGTGTCGTACCTCTCAGCCGGACCCGTGGAGGAGACTCCCACCAAGCCCGGTCGACCCGGCACAGGGCTCGGCTACGTCACGTGGTCCACCGGACAGTCCAGTACCCCCGTCTTTGTGACCGGTGGTGTGACGCCCGAGAAAATCCCCCTCCTGGCTGGGGCCGGGGCCCGTCGCTTCGTGGTGGTGCGCTACCTGACCGAAGCGGCCGATCCCCGATCGGCGGCTCGCTCGCTCCGCTCCGCCATCGACCGAGCGTTGAATAGGTAGCCCTTTCAGGCGCCTCAGGCGCCAAGAATCTGGAGCCGGCTTCAGCTACTCCCCCCCGAGCCTCGGACCCGTAGTCCTCAGCGCCGCCGCCCTCCGCCCGACCGAGATCAGCCCTTCCCCGATTGCGGTCAGCCGTCACGTTGTCCCCCCTTCTGTTCTGACCGCCCGAGGTTGAGCTCGACCCGGACTCCACCGGAGATGCCGCGCCTAGGGTGCCATTCAAGTGCAGAGGAGGCCAAGTGTGATGGTCCTCTGTGCCGTGGCGGCCGAGTTGGAGCCGAGCCAATTCGTGCCGAAGGCTGCGGCGATCTCGAACCAGTAGCTGCCGGCGGTCAGGCTGCCGCTGGTCCAGGTGCTACCGATGACCCCGGTGGCCACGACGCTGTAGCCGCTGGAGGACGAGGTCGTCGACTCGAATATTGAATAGCTCAGTGCCGGGTTCCCGTGCGGGGGCAACGTCACGGCGCTCCACGTGACGTTGACGGTCGGCCCGATGCCCGTGCACGCCGAAGTGGGACTGCCGGGTGCGGATGCCGGGAGCCCGCCTGCCTGTGCCTCGGCGGAGCTTCCGGCGGCCAGGCCTGCGTTCCACGTCGTGGCCCAGGCATTCCCGCCTCCTCCCACGAGGGACACGGTGAGCACAATCAGGAGAAGGATCCACCGGTTCCTTCTGGCCATGGTGGCTCCCCCTAATACCTCAATGCGTCTTCCGTGTCCCGCTCTGCTGCTCGATCAGCTGGTCCAGGTATCCGTGGTCGGACTGGTTGTGGCAGTGGCGGCCCCACCCGTGGCGGCGATGT